>NZ_PPRF01000014.1 GCF_002902145.1 Staphylococcus rostri
TTAAATTATGGTTATTATTTTTCAATGTACTATTACTTTAAGAGTCATCTAGATAATCCATATGAAACAATACATTCAGGTTTAAAAAAACATAAAATTGATGGTGTAATTCAAAATGTGTATTCGGTTTACGATACAAAAGTAGGTATTGTGAATGAATTAAAAACGGAAATTTACAAATATGTCGGTTTGGCGCTACTCACAAGTATTGCATTCATCTTAACGACTTTGACGTTTATTCAAATTTACTTCAAGTCGTACCAGTTCCAAATTTTTCTTAAGCGTTCGTTGGGCTATAGTTACTGGTCGATTCACAAATGGATGTTGTTGTTCCTTGTCATGCTACATGTTTTAATGGGCGCATTACTATTAACAAGCCACAACATGATCGCAATATCAGTTTTTGCGTCAATTACGTTGATAGAGGCACTGTCTGTCGCATTCACATTTATGAAGTTGAATCGTGAAAATGTCAATCTGGTGTTAAAGGGGAAGAAAGATGATTAACTTACAAAACATTAATAAATCATTCGGTAACAAGCGCATTTTAGAAGATTTTAGTTTAACTATTAAGCAAGGTGAATTTGTCGTTATTCATGGGGCAAGTGGTAAAGGAAAGTCGACGTTACTTAATATCATCGGACTGTTAGAAAGTCCAGATTCAGGTACGATTACGTTTAAAGGACAAGCCATTCAAAAAGAGAAAGATAAGTTGGCGTTTAAACGAGAGGACATTGCCTATATTTATCAACATTATGGTTTGTTAGAGAACGAGTCGGTTTTAAAGAATTTGACATTGCCACTGAATGTGAATAAAAGTGACAGTGCACGTATTCAAGAAGTGATGTCACGTGTTGGATTAGCAGATATGCCGTTAAAAACAAAAGTGTATACGTGCAGTGGTGGTGAACAACAACGGATTGCGATTGCACGGGCGATTTTAAAAGCACCAAGCGTGATTATTGCGGATGAGCCTACTGGGAACTTGGATGACCACAATAGCGACACGGTCATGTCATTATTTAAAGAATTGAATGATGATGGTGTTACGGTTGTTTTAGCAACACATGAACCAGCTTATTTTGGTATCGGTAATCAAGAAATTAATTTAGATAGGCAATAAAAATCAGCAAGAAACAGTTACTAGGTTTATAGATAACTTGCAAGAATAATGAAAAGGGGACGACGATGAAAAGAGGGGTTATATTTTTTCTGGTATTGCTCATTGGCGTAGCGTATCTATTTATTAAAATTTCTCAAGATGTACCAGTTTATGGCTATTATGGCGGGTGCGAAAATGTAGATGATGTGCAAACGGATAAAAAGGGCACAGTATTAATCTACAGACATCGAAATCACATTGATATTGAAAGGAATGCAAACAATGATGAAGATTCGTGGTTAAGTCGAGTCAGAGATAAAATTGTAGATTTTACGTATCAGCGTCATAACAAACGACATCATCATGGAGAACTGCCAGAAAAGCATCGCATCACATGTGAATAATAGGGAACGGGACAGGGGCTGGGACACAATAAATTTAAGCACTGGGAAACCGATAAACGGTGTCCCAAAAGTAGGATTTTCGACAGAACTGCCACGATTTCGTCAAAATTTGAAAAGCAATTTTGCTCATCGTTCGGTTCTGCTCAAATCCTAAGCGCTTTTGTCCTAACCTCGTTGTCTCACTCAGTCAACTACTGCCATCTACATAAATACTCAAACTTAAATCGAATGTTTCTATATAATGTCCCAAGCTTGTGATGTCGTGATACATTTTCATCCATGAGTACCGTTCTTCAGTGCCAAGTGGTATAATAAAGCAATGAATCCACACAGAAAGGATTAAAGAAATGAAACGACACTATTATATTGGGCTGTCGCTTTTTATACTCATCGTTGTATTAATTGCGGATCAATTAACCAAATGGGTGGTTGCGACACAAATGATGATTGGTGATTCTTTCACTGTTATACCCAACTTCCTGTCGATTACGTCACATCGAAATAATGGCGCAGCGTGGGGGATTTTAAGTGGTCAGATGGGCTTTTTCATTTTGATTACAATTGTGATTATCATCGCCTTGGTTGTTTTTTATATCAGAGAGGCTAAGAATAATTTGTTCATGCAAGTCGCCATTAGTTTATTACTTGCAGGTGCACTTGGGAATTTCATAGATCGTGTGATGAATGGTGAAGTGGTCGATTTTGTGGATACACTCATTTTTGGATATGACTTTCCAATTTTTAATATTGCGGATGCGAGTTTGACACTTGGCGTAGGATTGCTCGTAATTCTCCTATTAACAGATAAAACAAATGATAAGAGAAAGGTGTAATTTATGGAACAACATCAATTTAAAATTGACGATGCGGCACATCATTTACAACGTATTGATAAGATATTACCAAGTTTTAATACGGAATGGTCGCGCAGTCAAATTCAAGACTGGATTAAAGAAGGATTGGTTTCAGTAAATGGCAAACCAGTGAAATCAAACTATAAACTTAAGTTAGATGATGAAGTGGTTGTGACGGAAAAAGAAGTGATTGAGGCAGATATCCAACCAGAAAATCTGAACTTAGATATTTATTATGAAGATGAGGATGTAGCTATTGTTTACAAGCCAAAAGGTATGGTCGTGCATCCATCTGCAGGGCATTATTCAGGTACGCTTGTGAATGGCTTAATGTATCAAATTAAAGACTTGTCAGGTATCAATGGTGAAATCCGTCCGGGTATTGTACATCGTATTGATAAAGACACGTCAGGATTGTTAATGGTTGCGAAAAATGATGTGGCGCATCGTGCGTTAGTAGAACAATTAATGGCAAAAACGGTTACGCGAAAATATACGGCACTTGTGCATGGTCATATTCCACATGAATTCGGTACAATTGACGCGCCGATTGGTCGTAATAAAAATGATCGTCAATCTATGGCGGTAGAAGATGACGGTAAACCAGCTGTTACACACTTCAATGTTCTAGAAAACTTTAAAAATCATACATTGGTATCATGCCAATTGGAAACTGGACGTACACACCAAATCCGTGTGCATATGAAGTATATTGGTTATCCATTAGTAGGCGATCCAAAGTATGGTCCGAAAAAGACACCAGACATTGGCGGACAGGCACTGCATGCGGGTGTGATTGGCTTTGAGCATCCACGTACAGGCGAATATATTGAACGCACAGCACCGCTTCCAGAGTCGTTTGAAGCAGTTATTGAACAAGCACGTCGAGAAGAAATCTAAAAAGGTCACAGTTCTGACACGTTACTTTTTCAAGAATTGTTTTGACAAGCTGCCTAAAAAAAGGTAAGATAAGTACCAGCAAAACAAACAAAATGATAACGTCTTTAAAAGGGGTCCAGAGAGGCTCAAAAGACATGATATATACGCAAAGAAGCGATGGCTTACTGGATGTTGGCGTACGAGAGACGTCTATCCATGTATCACGGCTGTTTCAGCTTTAGTTAAACTCATGTCTTAATGGCGTGAGTTTTTTGTTTGTATAGGAGGGTTTACGTTGACAAGTCGTATCATTTTAGATGAATCTGCTATCAATCGCACGTTGACGCGTATTGCGCATGAGATCTTGGAATACAACAAAGGCTCTGAAAATTTAGCGTTACTCGGTATTAAGACGCGCGGTGAATTTTTAGCGAAACGCATTCAGCAGAAGATTCAACAGATTGAAGCGGTTGAAGTACCAACAGGAACGATTGATATTACAAGTTTTCGTGATGATAAGGATGCCCGTCACATAGTCAATGATAAGACGTATATGATTGATACGGATTTGAATGATCGTGTGGTCATTATTGTCGATGACGTGCTTTACACGGGAAGAACGGTGCGTGCCTCACTCGATGCGATTCTGTTACACAGTCGCCCGAAGAAAATTGGTTTGGCAACGCTTGTTGACCGTGGTCATCGCGAGTTACCGATTCGCGCGGATTTCGTTGGTAAAAACATCCCGACTTCACACGAAGAATCCGTCAATGTTTATTTAACAGAAACAGATGATCGCAATGCGGTTATCATCACATAGCAACACCTTTTAATTCAGTACGAGAGACTGGCAAAGGTATGTTGTAACAATGGAAACATCAGAC
This sequence comes from Staphylococcus rostri, assembly GCF_002902145.1. Taxonomy (GTDB): domain Bacteria; phylum Bacillota; class Bacilli; order Staphylococcales; family Staphylococcaceae; genus Staphylococcus; species Staphylococcus rostri. The sequence continues at coordinate 4,124 of NZ_PPRF01000014.1, forward strand.
GAAAGTGATGTGGATACAGGTAGGGTGTATGCTTTACAAGTATCCATATTGCATAACGTCCCAAGATGCCTACACTGTTACACACCCCCAGTCTCTTAACGAAAATGTTAAGGGACTTTTTTTATAACGAAAGGAAGAACAACATGGAAAACGAACAAATGTTTAAAAGAACGGTGACTCCTGTATTGGATGTCAATGAAAAACCAAAAGCAGGACAGTGGGCATTTTTAAGCTTGCAGCATTTATTTGCGATGTTTGGTGCAACAGTATTAGTACCATTCTTAACAGGCTTACCCGTATCATCGGCTTTACTTGCATCAGGGATTGGGACATTACTCTACATCTTAATTACAAAAGGAAAAATTCCAGCGTATCTAGGTTCTAGTTTCGCATTTATTACGCCAATTATTACGGGGTTGAGTACGAACAGTCTTGGCGACATGCTAGTAGCGCTCTTTATGAGTGGTGTGATGTACGTCATTATCGGGATTGCGATTCGCATTAGTGGTACAAACTGGTTGATGCAATTGTTACCACCCGTTGTAGTAGGCCCAGTCATTATGGTTATCGGCTTAAGTTTAGCACCAACAGCTGTTAACATGGCAATGTTTGAAAACTCAAGTGCAATGAAAGATTACAACTTAACATATGTGGCAGTAGCGGCGATTACGCTGTTTGTCACATTACTTGTCCAAGGTTTTGCGAAAGGCTTCTTCTCACTGATTCCAGTACTTATCGGAATCGTAGTCGGCTACATTACCGCAATTTTATTCGGAATTGTCGATTTCAAGCCGGTTGCTGAAGCGCGCTGGTTCCAATTCCCAGACATCTACATTCCATTTGCAGATTATCAGCCATCATTCCACATCGGTCTGGTAGCGGTCATGTTGCCAATCGTGTTTGTAACTGTAAGTGAGCATATCGGTCATCAAATGGTTATCAACAAAATTGTCGGTCGTAACTTCTTCAAAGATCCAGGCTTACACCGTTCAATTATCGGTGATGGGGTATCGACAATGTTCTCAAGTATTATCGGTGGTCCACCAAGTACAACATACGGCGAAAACATCGGTGTACTTGCGATTACGAAAATTTATAGTATCTATGTTATCGGTGGTGCGGCAGTCATCGCGATTATCCTTGGCTTTGTCGGTAAGTTTACAGCGTTAGTATCATCCATTCCAACGCCGGTCATGGGTGGGGTATCTATCCTATTGTTCGGTACGATTGCCGCGAGTGGTTTGCGCATGATTGTGGAAAGCCAAGTAGACTTTGCGAAAAACCGCAACTTAGTGATTGCATCAGTCATCTTAGTTATCGGTATTGGTAACATGATGTTGAACTTATCAGATGTCGGTGTACAACTGACAATTGAAGGCATGGCATTATCAGCGACAGCAGGAATCGTCTTAAACTTGTTATTACCAAAAAACTAACATTTTAGAGGAGGATCCATTATGAAACATCTTGTCTCAATGGCGGAATTAACGATTGAAGAAATGCAACATTTGATTGATACAGCAATACAGTACAAAAAAGGGACTGTACAACCAAGTCTTAACGGTAAATATATCGCGAACTTATTTTTCGAAAACTCAACGCGTACGAAGTGTAGCTTTGAAATGGCGGAACAACGCCTCGATATGAAAGTGATTAACTTTGATACGGCGACGTCATCGGTGAACAAAGGCGAATCACTTTACGACACGTGTCGTACGTTACAGAGTATTGGCTGCGATGCGCTTGTAATACGTCATCAAGAAAATGATTACTACAATCAGTTATTAAACATGGGTGTACCGATTATTAACGGGGGAGACGGTAGTGGTCAACATCCAACGCAAAGCTTGCTTGACTTAATGACAATTTATGAAGAATTTGGTCGCTTTGAAGGCTTGAAAGTTGTTATCTGTGGCGATATTAAAAATTCAAGGGTTGCACGCAGTAATTATCACAGCTTAACAGCGCTCGGGGCGGAAGTTGTATTCTCGAGCCCTGAAATTTGGCAAGACGATGACATGCCAGGCGGGTATGTCAACTTGGACGATGTGATTTCAGACGTGGACATTGTCATGCTATTACGTGTGCAACATGAACGTCATGGTGAAGATGAACAACACTTTGATGCGGCGACATATCATGAGCGATATGGTTTATCACAAGCACGCTATGATCAAATGAATGAACAAGCGATTATTATGCATCCAGCACCGGTGAATCGCGGTGTAGAAATTGCAGATAATCTCGTTGAAGCACCGAAGTCACGAATTTTTAAACAAATGGAAAACGGCGTATACATACGTATGGCTGTATTAACTGAAACAATACAATCTTAAAGGAGCGAGACAAGATGAAATTAATTCAAAATGCACAAATTTTAGAAGCGGGATCTTTGAAAAAGGTAGATGTGTTAATCGACGGTAAGAAGATTAAACAAATTGCAGAAACGATTGAAGCGACAGATGACATGACGGTTATCGATGCAAAGGGACAATTTCTAGCACCGGGATTTGTTGATGTGCACGTTCATTTAAGAGAACCGGGTGGCGAACATAAAGAAACGATTGAAACGGGGACATTAGCGGCAGCGCGTGGTGGTTTTACAACGGTATGTCCAATGCCAAATACGAAGCCAGTGCCAGATTCAGTGGAGAATATGGAAAGATTGAATCAGTTAATCTCAGATAATGCGCATGTTCGTGTATTACCTTATGCGGCGATTACAGAGCGACAAGCTGGGAAGCAACACGTTGACTTTGAAGCATTAACAAACCTAGGTGCGTTTGCGTTTACGGATGACGGTGTCGGTGTCCAAGAAGCGGCGATGATGTATGAAGCGATGCAAAAGGCGAAAGCACAAGGGAAAGCAATCGTTGCACACTGTGAAGATAACAGCTTAATCTACGGTGGCGCAATGCACGAAGGAAAACGCAGTGCGGAGTTAGGTATCCCAGGTATTCCAAACATCTGTGAATCTGTTCAAATCGCACGTGACGTGTTATTGAGTGAAGCGACAGGCTGTCACTACCACGTGTGTCACGTATCAACGAAAGAAAGTGTGCGCGTGATTCGTGATGCGAAACGTGCAGGTATTCACGTGACGGCGGAAGTAACGCCACACCACTTATTATTAACTGAAGATGACGTGCCGGGCGACGATGCAATGTACAAAATGAATCCACCGTTACGTAGCCAAGCTGATAAAGCAGCGTTAATTGAAGGATTACTAGACGGTACGATTGATTGTATCGCAACAGACCACGCTCCACACGCAGCAGACGAAAAAGCACAAACGATGACACGTGCGCCATTCGGTATTGTTGGCAGTGAAACGGCATTCCCGTTACTTTACACACACTATGTAAAAACTGGCGAATGGACGTTACAACAATTAGTGGATTACTTAACAATTAAACCAGCTGACACATTCAACTTGCCATACGGTCGACTTGCGGAAGGTGAACTCGCTGACTTAACATTAATCAACTTGGAAGATGAATTTGAAATCAAAGCAGAAGACTTCTTATCAAAAGCAACAAACACACCATTCCTTGGAGAAAAAGTATACGGTAATCCAGTTTTAACAATGGTTGAAGGTGACATTCGATACGAGGGGGATCACGCATAATGTTTGAAAAGCGCTATATCGTTCTAGAAGATGGTACGCATTACACAGGGTTCAAGTTGGGTTCAGACAACTTAACAAAAGGTGAGATTGTGTTCAATACAGCAATGACGGGGTATCAGGAGACGATTTCTGACCCGTCTTATACGGGACAGATTATTACGTTCACGTATCCGCTGATTGGAAATTACGGCATTAACTACGACGACTTTGAATCATTAACACCAACGTTGAATGGCGTTGTCGTGAAAGAAGCGTGTGCGTATCCTAGCAACTTCCGCGCACAAAAGTCATTTGATGAAGTATTGAAAGAATACGATATTCCAGGTATTAGTGGTGTCGATACACGTAGTATTACGAAAAAAATTCGTGAGCACGGTGTGTTAAAAGCAGCATTCGTTGACAATGCAGACGAGATTGACGCGATGATTGAGACGCTTAAAACAATTGAATTACCGAGAACGGAAGTGCCAACAGTCTCAACGAAAACACCATATGTGTCTACTGGTTTTGACAAACGTGTCGTACTTGTCGACTTTGGTAAAAAGCAAAATATCGTACGTGAATTGAATGCACGTGGTTGTGAAGTAACAGTGGTGCCTTACGATACGACAGCAGAAGAAATTTTAAAAATGTCACCGGACGGCGTGATGTTATCGAACGGCCCTGGGGATCCAGACGATGTAAAAGTTGCGCTAGATATGATTAACGGCATTCTCGGCAAAATTCCATTCTTCGGTATTTGCCTAGGTCACCAGCTTTTCGCATTATCACAAGGGGCAACATCATTCAAAATGAAGTTCGGTCACCGTGGTGCCAACCATCCAGTTAAAGACTTAGCAACAGGTAAAATCGCCTTAACAAGTCAAAACCATGGTTATGCGATTAACGCAGATTCTATCGCACAAACGGATCTTGAAATCACACATATCGCATTAAACGACGGCACAGTAGAAGGCTTAAAACACAAAACATTACCAGCCTTTTCTGTACAGTACCATCCAGAAGCTTGTCCTGGTCCGACAGATTCCAACTACTTATTCGACCAATTCATCGACTTGATGGAAGAAAACAAACAAAAGGAGTGCGTTCACAATGCCTAAAAGAAATGATATTCAAACAATTCTTGTGATTGGTTCAGGGCCAATCATTATCGGTCAAGCAGCGGAATTCGACTACGCGGGAACACAAGCGTGTCTCGCCTTAAAAGAAGAAGGATACCGTGTCATCCTTGTGAACTCAAACCCGGCAACGATTATGACGGATAAAGAAATTGCCGATAAAGTATATATTGAGCCACTTACACACGACTTTATCGCACGTATTATCCGCAAAGAACAACCGGATGCATTGTTGCCAACACTTGGTGGACAAACTGGTCTGAATATGGCAATTGAACTGCATGAAAGTGGTGTGCTTGAATCGAACAATGTGCAACTGCTTGGAACGGAGCTTGCGTCGATTAATCAGGCGGAAGATAGAGAGTTATTCCGTGCGTTAATGAACGACTTGAATGTACCAGTACCTGAAAGTGACATTGTTAATACGTTGGAACAAGCTTTTGCGTTTAAAGAACAAGTGGGCTACCCATTAATCGTACGTCCTGCCTTTACAATGGGTGGTACTGGCGGCGGTATTTGTTACAATGACGAAGAATTACATGAAGTCGTATCGAATGGTTTGAAATACAGCCCGGCGACACAATGTTTAATCGAAAAATCAATCGCAGGTTACAAAGAGATTGAGTATGAAGTAATGCGTGACAAAAACGATAACGCAATCGTTGTATGTAACATGGAAAATATCGACCCGGTTGGGATCCATACGGGAGACTCGGTTGTTGTAGCACCAAGCCAAACATTGTCTGACGTTGAATACCAAATGTTACGTGATGTGTCATTAAAAGTGATTCGCGCGTTAGGTATAGAAGGGGGATGTAACGTACAACTTGCGTTAGATCCACATTCAATGAACTACTACATTATCGAAGTGAACCCACGTGTATCACGTTCATCAGCCCTTGCATCTAAAGCGACAGGTTATCCGATTGCGAAACTTGCGGCGAAAATCGCAGTAGGTATGACATTGGATGAGATGAAAAACCCAGTAACGGGAACGTCTTACGCGGCATTTGAACCAAGTTTAGACTATGTGGTATCAAAAATCCCACGTTTCCCATTCGATAAGTTTGAAAAAGGGGAACGCGAACTCGGTACGCAAATGAAGGCGACAGGGGAAGTCATGTCAATCGGTCGCACATACGAAGAATCACTTTTAAAAGCGATTCGTTCACTTGAATACGGCGTGCACCACTTAGGCTTGCCAAATGGCGAATCATTCGACCTTGATTACATTAAAAAACGTATCGAAGCACAAGACGATGAACGCCTGTTCTTTATCGGAGAAGCGATTCGACGTGGTACGACTTTAGAAGAATTGCATGAAATGACAAAAATCGACTACTTCTTCTTGCATAAATTTAAAAACATCATTGATATTGAACATACGTTAAAAGCACATAAAGGCGATGTCGACTACTTGAAATTGGCAAAACGATACGGTTTCAGTGATCGCACCATTGCACACCGCTTCGAAATGACAGAAGCAGAAGTTGCAGCATTACGTGAACAACACGGTATTAAGCCGGTTTACAAAATGGTAGATACGTGTGCGGCAGAGTTTGAATCAGCAACGCCATATTACTACGGCACGTATGAAGAAGAAAATGAATCCATCGTCACAGAAAAAGAAAAGATTATCGTACTTGGTTCTGGACCTATCCGTATTGGTCAAGGTGTGGAGTTCGACTACGCGACGGTACACGCGGTATGGGCGATTCAAAACGCAGGTTACGAAGCAATTATCGTGAACAATAACCCGGAAACGGTATCGACAGACTTCTCAATTTCGGACAAATTGTATTTTGAACCGTTAACAGAAGAAGATGTGATGAACATTATCGACCTTGAACAGCCAAAAGGTGTTGTCGTACAATTCGGTGGTCAAACGGCAATTAACTTAGCAGACAAGCTCGCGAAACACGGCGTTAAAATCCTCGGTACCTCTTTAGAAGACTTGAACCGTGCGGAAGACCGTAAAGAGTTTGAAGCGTTGTTACGCAATATTGATGTCCCACAACCAAAAGGGAAAACAGCAACGTCAGCACAAGAAGCGTTAGATAACGCGCGTGAAATTGGCTACCCTGTTGTCGTACGTCCATCATACGTACTAGGCGGTCGTGCGATGGAAATTGTGTACAACGATGATGAATTGCACAACTACATGACAGAAGCGGTAAAAGCAAGTCCAGATCATCCGGTACTTGTTGACCGTTACTTAACAGGTAAAGAAATTGAAGTCGATGCGATTTGCGACGGAGAAACAGTGATTATCCCAGGTATTATGGAACATATCGAACGTGCAGGTGTTCACTCAGGTGACTCAATTGCGGTATACCCACCACAAACATTGTCACAAGCTGAGATTGATACATTAGAAGCATACACAATCAAACTTGCAAAGGGCTTAAACATTGTCGGTTTGATTAACATTCAATTTGTCCTTGCACATGATGGCGTCTATGTTTTAGAAGTAAACCCACGTGCGAGTCGTACAGTACCATTCCTAAGTAAGATTACAGGTATCCAAATGGCACAATTGGCAATGCGCGCGATTATGGGCGAAAAGCTAGCAGAACTTGGCTTTGAACAAGGTGTCCAACCATATCAAGAAGGCGTGTTTGTGAAAGCACCGGTATTCAGCTTTAATAAATTGAAAAATGTCGACATTACACTTGGACCTGAGATGAAATCAACGGGTGAAGTCATGGGGCGTGACTTAACGCTTGAGAAGGCATTATTCAAAGGCTTAACAGCTGCAGGTATGACGGTAAAAGATTACGGTACAGCGTTGATTACTGTGAGTGATAAAGACAAAGATGAAATGGTTAAAATCGCACAACGTCTGAACGCAGTCGGCTACAAAATTATTGCGACTGCAGGTACCGCACGCAAATTAGCAGAACATGATATTAAAGTGGAGACAGTTGGCAAAATCGGTGGTCACGATGATTTAATTTCAAAAATTCAAGCTGGCGATGTTCAAATTGTCATTAATACGATGACAAAAGGTAAAACAATCGAACGTGATGGTTTCCAAATCCGTCGTACATCAGTAGAGAACGGCGTACCATGTTTGACATCATTAGATACAGCAAATGCATTAACGAACGTGATTGAGAGTATGACATTTTCAATGCGTAATATGTAGGAGGGACGAAAGCGGTGGAAAAGTTAACAGTCATTTCAAATGAACAGATTGCAGATCGCATTTATGAATTGAAAGTAGCTGGACCGGTTGTAGACGCGTTAAAACAACCGGGGCAGTTCGTTCATATTAAAGCAGGACAGGGGACACAACATATGTTGAGACGTCCGATTTCAATTTGTGAGATTGATCCAGCAAACCAAAGTTTTACGATGTTGTTCCGTGCTGAAGGTGCAGGAACTCAGAAGATTGCAGCACTGCGTCAAGGGGACGAGTTAGATATTCTCGCCCCTCTTGGCAACGGCTTCCCGGTCGAGAAAGCGAAGCAAAAAGCATTGCTCGTTGGTGGCGGTATTGGTGTGCCACCGCTTTACGAACTCTCAAAACAACTCAATGCACGCGGTATTGAAACAGTTCATGTACTCGGTTTCCGCTCGCAAAAGGATGTGTTTTATCAAGCGCAATTTGAAGCATTAGGTGAGACACATATTGTGACGGAAGATGGTTCACTAGGGACACAAGGCTTTGTGACGACGGTCATTGACAAGCTACCAGTCGATTATGATATTTACTACACATGTGGGCCGAAACCGATGTTAAAGGCGTTGACTGAGCTAGACACATTGAAAGACGTACCTGGCTACATTTCACTTGAAGAACGTATGGGATGTGGTATTGGTGCTTGTTACGCGTGTGTCTGCCACGTACCAGAAAGCCCAACTGACTATGTCAAAGTATGTACAGATGGACCAGTATTCGAAAAAGGAACGGTGATACTATGAGTCGTTTGAACGTTGAAATCCCAGGCTTGTCACTTAAAAATCCAATTATGCCAGCGAGTGGCTGCTTTGCCTTTGGTGCAGAATATAGTCAGTTCTACAACCTTTCTGAACTCGGCGCGATCATGATTAAAGCGGCAACGAAAGAAGCACGCTTTGGTAATGAAACGCCACGTGTTGCGGAAACGGATAGTGGAATGATTAATGCGATTGGGCTTCAAAATCCAGGGGTGCATCACATTTTAGACCATGAATTAAAAGCGTTAGAACAATACGATGTGCCAATTATCGCAAATGTCGCAGGTTCGGTTGAAGAAGATTACGTGTATGTGGCTGAACATATTTCAAAAGCACCGAATGTAAAAGCGTTAGAGCTAAATATTTCGTGCCCTAACGTTAAAGAAGGCGGTATGCAGTTTGGTGTGGATCCACAAGTAGCGGCTGAATTGACACGAAAAGTTAAGGCAGTATCGTCAGTACCTGTCTACGTGAAACTATCACCTAACGTGACAAATATTGTTGAAATGGCAACAGCGATTGCGGAATATGCAGATGGTTTAACGATGATTAACACATTAGTAGGCTTACGTATTGATGCGAATACGGGTAAACCGATTATTAACAATATTATTGGTGGCTTGAGCGGTCCGGCAATTAAACCGGTCGCATTGCGCATGGTCTATGAAGTACGCAAAGCCTTACCAGACATACCAATTATTGCGATGGGTGGCGTGCAAGACGTACAAGACGTTATCGACTTTATCTCGGTTGGTGCGGATGCCGTTGCGGTTGGTACGGCGAACTTCCAAAATCCAACGGTGTGTAAAGATATTATTGACGGCTTGCCAGCGCGCTTGGACGAACTAGGCGTGACGCATATTCACGAACTTAAAGGACGTACACAAGGAGGACATAGCTAGATGAAACAAACACCGATTATCGCATTAGATTTTGCGACGAAGGACGAAGTGATGACGTTTTTAGCGAAGTTTGACACGCCGTTGTTTGTGAAGATTGGCATGGAGCTGTTTTATCAAACGGGTCCAGCGCTACTAGAGGAAATCAAACAACAAGGGCATGACATTTTCTTAGACTTGAAACTCCATGACATTCCTAACACAGTAGGCAAGGCGATGGAGGGGCTTGGTCGTTTGAATGTCGACCTTGTGAACGTTCATGCGGCAGGTGGCTCGGTCATGATGCAGCGTGCCGTAGAAGGGTTACGTAGCACCAACCCTGATACGAAAATTATTGCGGTGACACAGCTGACATCGACAACAGAAGATCAATTACATCATGAACAGAAGATTGATATGTCGATGGAAGAAGCGGTATGTCATTACGCGAAATTGGCACAGACATCAGGGTTGGACGGAGTGGTGTGTTCACCACTTGAAGCGGCTGCGATAACGGAGCACTGTGGCCCGTCGTTCTTGAAGGTGACACCAGGTGTGCGTCCGGCGAATGCAGACGTGAACGATCAGAAGCGTGTGACGACACCGGAGCAGGCGAGACAGCTCGGGTCGACGCATATTGTTGTAGGTAGACCGATTACACAAAGCAGTGATCCGGTCGCAAGTTATCATCAAATTACAGAAAGTTGGTTAGGCGAATAATGGTAAAATCAATTGCACAATCGTTATTAGATATTGAAGCGGTCTCTTTATCACCCAATGACATGTTTACTTGGAGCTCAGGTATTAAATCTCCAATTTATTGCGACAACCGTGTTACGTTAGGTTATCCAGCAGTACGTGAAGCGATTCGTGATGGTTTAATTGACTTGATTCAACAGCACTTCCCAGAGGTGGAAATCGTCTCAGGCACAGCAACAGCAGGCATTCCACACGCAGCGTATGTATCTGACAAAATGGGCTTACCGATGAACTATGTTCGTTCAAAAAGCAAAAGTCACGGGAAACAAAATCAAATTGAAGGCGCGAATAGTAAAGGGAAAAAAGTCGTCGTGATTGAAGACTTAATCTCAACAGGTGGCTCATCCATTACAGCGGTAGAAGCATTGCGCGAAGCAGGTGCAGAAGTATTAGGTGTTGTCGCCATCTTCACTTATGGTCTACAAAAAGCCGACGTTATGTTTGGTGATGCAGGCGTACCATTCTACATATTAAGCAACTATGATGAGTTGATTGAAGTGGCAGAAGCACAAGGTAAGATTACTGCGAACGATATTGAAACACTCGTATCATGGCGCAACCAATTATAGAATAGATAAAAAAACGCTAAACGCATAAGAAAAAATGCGCTTAGCGTTTTAATTTGACATATAGTACACCTAGGTGTACTATATGTCAAAGGAGGTTAATATGGATAAACACAGTTTTGAACAATTTAATGAAATGCATTTAACCTTTATCAAGGTAAATCAGTTAATAAATGAAGTGATTGAAGAACAAAATATTAATATTTCACGTGAACAATTAGGCGTCTTCAAGTTGTTACTTAAGCATAAACAATTACCTTTAAAAACAATCGCAGAGAAGCAAGGCGTTTTTAAGACAGCTGTTTCTAAGCGCATCAAAAAGCTTGAAGAAAGAGGCTTTGTGAAGCGACTAGATTCATCAGATAAAAGAGAAAAAGTAATTGCGCTTACAGATGAAGGTTTAACATTTTATGAAGAAAGACAACAAATATTATATGAAGGCTTTATGAAGAAGTTAAATTTAGATGAAGCACAAGCACGTTTATTTTTTTCATATATGCATGAAGTAAATCAATTGATTAATCAAGGAGAGAAATAGATATGACTGACCAAATTAAAATTCACATCCTACATACAGGGGAAGTGATCGTTGACGAAGCATTACCATTTGGCTACGAATCCAATCGACCACTTGCATGGACCGGGCTTTTCCGTTCTAAAAAACATCAAATTAGTATTCCGGTTTCTGTATATTTAATCGAACATCCTAAAGGGTTGATTTTAATTGATACAGGATGGCACACGGATAATAGAACAAAACAAATCAGAAACTTATCATTCCAATATCCTGTCAATAAAGCAGATCTTCCAGAAGGTCAAGCCGTACATGAACAATTAAAGAAACTGGGCTATGAACCGAAAGATATTGATTATGTGTTAATGAGTCATATGCATTGTGACCATGCTGACGGATTACGCCATGTTAAAGATGCTAAAAAGATTCTATTAAGTGAACCAGAATATAAGGCGATTAAAAAAGACAAAATGCATTATCTTGCACATGAATGGAAAGGCGTGACGCTCAATACTTTCCCATTCTCTCATACTGGATTGGGACCAAAAGGGTATTCATTCGACTTATTTGGCGATGGCACAATACAATTGATTTGGTGTCCAGGTCATAGTAAAGGGCTATGTGCAACGATGGTTAAGCGTGAGAAAGATGACCGCTTTGTATTACTCGCTGCTGATGTAGGTTATGCCAATAAATCATGGGAAGAAAATATTTTACCTGGTGTTTTAGATAATAAAAAAGAGGCACAAGCTTCATTGAACTGGGTACGTCAAAAAGCAGCAGATGAAAATTGTATAGAATCTTTAGCAAACCATGACGCTGAAACAAAACCACATACGATTGTATTATAACGATGTAAAAAAGACCCCCGATATGGTGGTCTTTTTTGGTTCACACATATTATTATTTTTGTGTTTCGGGTAAGGCGAGTTGGAAGTTCACGCCAAACTTGTCTTGCACCCATGCGAACTCACGATATTGTGGTGGCATGGCTGTTTTCGGCATGAGAATGGCACCGCCGTCTTTCAAGCCATTGAATAGGCGTTCCATCTCAAAAACATCTTTAACGGTCACGTACATTGACATGGCAGGTGTCATATCAATCGGTGCACCGTTGATATTGTCGATGGCCATAAACACTTGGTTGTTTAAAGTGAAAATGGCGTGTTGTACTTTGCCTGCTTGTTCCGGGATACTGTCATCGTATTTGACCATTGTAATGATTTCACTGTCTTCAAATAAGGAAGTGTACTTGTTAATGGCCGCTTCCGCATCACCATTAAACATTAAAAACGTCGTAATTTTAGGTATTTGCATCACACATGCTCCTTTATGAATTATTTTCACGCGATAGGCTTATGCTTTTACTTCTGTATATAACCCGTTACAATAAAGTTAAATCATTTATGGAGGTTATGACTTATGATTAGTATGCATTTTTTACTACCTATTTTAGCGATGTTAGTCGTATTTGGCGTTGGCTGGCTATTCGTACGCTGGTACTTAAAATAAAACTTAAGATTCCGTACGCTTCAACGCTTGGATTTTATCATAATCCGGTGTCGCATAGCGTGTCTTCTGATTGTCATAGGTTACAAAGCCAGGTTTCGCACCGCTCGGCTTATGCACATGGCGAATTTGCGTGTAGTCAACAGGGATTTGTCCCGATTGACCGGCTTTTGAAAAGTATGCCGCAATCATCGCAGCTTCATCAATCGTTTGTTCGGATGGGGCATCATTGAGAATAACAACATGACTCCCTGGAAAGTCTTTCGTATGGAACCAATAATGCGACTTTTGTGCACGCTTATTCGTTAAATAATCGTTCTGCTTGTTATTTTTACCAACAAGAATCGTGTCGCCATCTGTTGATTGATAAGTTTGTAACTTAACCGCGGATGCTTTCTTTTTCTTGTGCTGTTTGCGCTGACGAATATAACCTTGCTCCGCCAATTCTTCACGGATTTCATCAATATCATCTACTGTAATATGTGCCAGTTGCTGTTCGATATTTTCGAAATACTGGATATTCTCTTCCGTCAATTCAAGTTGATGTGTTAGTTCGCGCTCACGTGTTTTCATACGATTGTATTGCTTGTAATAGTATTGCGCATTTTCGGCAGGGGACTTCATCGGATTTAACGGAATCGTCACTTGTTCCCCAGTATAATAGTTGAGCGCTTCTAATTCCTTATCGCCTTGTTTCAACTGATAAATGTTTGCGGTAATTAACTCGCCATACAGTTGTTGCATTTCCTTTTCCTGCGTACCTTGTTGTTCGTCAATCAGCTTGCTGCGTTTGTTTTGATACTTCTGTAATAACTGTTGAACAAGCTTCACAAGGTCATTGGCACGCTGTTTCACTCGGGCACGTTCTCCACGTGCATCGTAAAAGCGGTCGAGCAGTTCATGTAATGACTCGTAGCGTACGACATCATCATCGAATTGTGCCAGTTCCATAAAGTAAAAATCTTCCTTGCCAGTTTCGTGATTTTTATGAAATACCGGAACGGGTGGTGCGTCGGTAGCTGCCATTACTTCGTCAAACGCTTCAGGTAACGTATGCGGCGTCATAAAATGTCTTCTCGATACGATTTCCTTCGTGATGAGTGGCGAAAACCCTTCAAACGTCTGTAACAGTTGTCGGTCGATACGTCCCGCATTGAAGTCGATGAACGGTAAAACGTCCGCTCCTTGATAGTCGTACGGATTGTGTTTATTTTGTGCTGGTGGTCCTTCATATTGGAAACCAGGCATGACAGTACGATACTGGTTCGTATTCGGCGTCAGATGTTTAAACCCTTCAATAATTTTATAATCCTGATTAACGAGAATTAAGTTACTATGTTTCCCCATAATTTCTAAAATAACTGTTCTATAAATTGTGTCGCCAATCTCGTCCTTGCTTTCGACATCAATTTCCACACGACGGTCGTTATCAATTTGGCGTATCGCACGCAAAATACCACCTTCTAAGTGCTTACGAAACACACGTGCAAACATCGGTGGTTCAAATGGATTATCATATTTTTTCGTTGTCAGGTGGATACGTGCGAAGTTAGGGTGAATCGACAACAACAATTGATGGTTTTTGCGGTTTTGTCGAACAATCATCAGCACGGTATCATTTTCAGGCTGATTAATTTTGTGGATACGACCACCTACCAAACTTTGTAAATCAGCGACCATTTTTCTCGTAAAGAGGCCATCAAATGCCATATTTTTTACCACCTTTCAATCATATCATCACATCATTATAGCATATCTTAGCGCTCCATCGTGTTCACGGCGTTCTAACATGACGTAAAAAGGGCGGTGTTGTAATACTCGCCCTATACAAGTGAAAACAACTTGTGTTAAGATATGTTAATAACTAGAAGAAAAACGTAGAAAGGTCGTTAGGCATGGATACTGAAAAAGGCTTACTTATCGTTCTGTCAGGTCCCTCCGGTGTGGGCAAGGGTACTGTTAGAAAACGTATTTTCGATGATCCCAACACATCTTATAAATATTCAATCTCGATGACGACACGTGATATGCGCGAGGGCGAACAAGATGGCGTGGATTATTTCTTTAAAACCCGTGACGATTTTGAACAACTGATCGAACAAGATGCATTTATTGAATACGCGGAGTATGTAGGGAATTACTACGGTACACCCGTTCAATATGTCAAAGATACAATGAATGAAGGGCATGATGTGTTCCTTGAGATTGAAGTGGAAGGTGCCAAGCAAGTGCGCAAAAAGTTCCCAGATGCATTGTTTATCTTTTTAGCACCACCAAGTCTTGACCATTTGAAAGAGCGTTTGATTGGTCGTGGGACAGAGTCATCAGAGAAGATTCAACGCCGTGTGGATGAAGCACGTAAAGAAGTTGAAATGATGAACTTATATGATTATGTCGTTGTTAACGATGAAGTAGACTTAGCGAAAGACCGTATTCAGTCGATTGTAGAAGCAGAACATCTGAAACGTGAACGCATCGAAGCAAAATATCGAAAAATGTTATTGGAGGCTAAAAAGTAATGTTATATCCACCGTTACATCAATTACAAGATAAAGTGAATTCAAAATACTTAATCGCAACTACTGCCGCTAAACGTGCACGAGAAATTCAAGAAAACCCTGAAGGCTTATTGTTAGATGATTATGTAAGCAAGAAAACAGTAGGGCGCGCACTTGAAGAAATGGCTGTAAGTAAAGTTGTGCCTAACGTAGACCTAAAAGATTATTAAGCATAAATGACTATGGACTTAGCTTGAGTAAAGAGCTAAGTCTTTTTTTACCTTAATTTAGGCAGAAGAGGTTGGGACAAAAGCGTTTAGGATTTGAGCAGAACCGAACGATGAGCAAAATTGCTTTTCAAATTTTGCCGAAATCGTGGCAGTTCTGTCGAAAATCCTGCTTTTGGGACACCGTTTATCGGTTTCCCAGTGCTTAAATTTATTGTGTCCCAGCCCCGAAGAACATTGAGGTTGGGACACCGTTTATCGGTTTTCCAGAACTTAATTTTATTATGTCCCAGCCCCAAGCAGATGAGGATTTGTATGACATCACTTTGGGTTTACTCGCTAAAGCGTTTGATGAAAGTATTGAGGATGTGTTTTCTAGAATTGAGGTTAAACGTTATACAGTTTTCTATCATTTACCAAAAGCGCGTACTTTGGTGGCAATTCTTTTGAAGGAATTAAATCCGAAATAGTTGGTAAAAAAGAAATAAAATGCTAACATTTAACCGAAGTGTTAGCATTTTATTTCTGATGAAAGGAGAGTACTATTATGAATAGTATTGAAAATATTATAACCTCTTTTCAAGAACATCAAGGCTTCTTAACTTTTCAACAAGTAGTTGAAGAGAATCTCCCCTACAAAATGTTGTTAAAAATGATTGAGGAAGGGCAAGTAGAGGTTGAAACAAAAGGGCTATATCGCCTCCCTGATACTTATCTGGACGAATGGTTTGTGGCACAGCAACGTTTTTCAAAAGGGATTTTTTCTTTAGAGACCGCTCTCTGGCTACATGGACTATCACTAACAGTCCCTTTTGAGATGACCATGAGTTTCCCTTATGGGACTAATACTAAAAATATTAAAGTAGAAGGCATACGCCCGATAGTGCTTCGTTCCAATTATGATGAAGGAATTATTGTGCTTGAGCGACAAGCAGGTCAGAAGATTAAGGTATATGAGCCTGAGCGAGTTTTAGCAGAGTGCCTCAGACCAGTTTATCAAGTCGATGTTCAAATTATAGCCCCCGCATTTAAGATGTATTTTCAACATCACAGAGTTAACTATTCAAAACTTTTTCACTATGCACAGTTATTCAAGGTGACGAATAAGTTACAATCTTATATGGAGGTATTAGCCTAATGTTTTCCAATGCAAATAGCTTTAAGGCAAAGATTAAGAATATGGCTAAGGGATAGAGATATTCCTGCTCAGCAGCTTCAGCAAAACTTCCTTATTGAACAGGTGTTGAAGTTGATTGCTAAAAGTTCTATAAAGATTCATTCGTTGTGAAAGGTGGTTATCTAATCGGACAATTAATAGGTCTTGATAAGCGAACTACAATGGATTTAGATGTAACCCTTAAAGGGACGAAACTTAGTCAAGAGAACTTGATTGAAATCTTCAAAGAGATTCTTTCAGATTCGGATGATATCTTTTCATTTGAAGTAGACAAACTAGAGCCAATTCGCCAAGATAATCAGTATGGAGGCTTTTCTCTAAAACTCAATGCTACATTTGATACGTTAAGAGAGGTTGTCTTTATCGATATCACAACAGGTGATAAGAATACGCCTCGAGAAATTACGTATTTGATGCCATCTCTGTTTACAAATGAATTTATTGAGGTTTGGACTTATAATTTAGAGACCGTCCTCGCTGAGAAATTAGAAACCATTATTAGCCGAGGAATAGCTTCAACACGTCCTCGTGATCGCTATGACCTTTTTACCGTGTATCAACTTAGAAAAGACGAAATAGATTTTGATGTATTACGTAAAGCTTTGGGCAATACTGTAGGAAAACGAGGTAGCGAAGAGTCTATAGATAACTGGGAAAGTCAGTTAAATGGTATTGAGGCTTCTGATTATCAAAAACAACTTTGGACAAGTTATTAAAGACAATTCAAATATGCACAAGATATTTCCTTTGAGGAATCTGTTTTGGTTGTTAGAGACATCATGAGAGCTATTATGTGATCAAAAACGGTTCATTACCTTATTATGTAGGGAACCGTTTTTTATGCATCAATTTATGAAATATCATGATAAATATATTATAATGCACATAAGAGTCTACAATTCAGGAGTGAAACTATGAAGCACATTTTATTAGCGGTGACGGGCGGTATCGCAGCCTATAAAGCGATTGATTTAACGAGTAAATTAACACAAGCAGGTTATGATGTACGTGTCATGTTAACGGAACATGCACAACAATTTGTGACGCCATTATCGTTTCAAGCGATTAGTCGTAACGCGGTTTATACGGATACATTTATCGAGCAAAACCCTGCTGAAATTCAACATATCACATTAGGCGATTGGGCGGATGCGGTGATTATTGCGCCAGCGACGGCCAACACGATTTCAAAGTTAAGTCATGGGATTGCTGATGATATGGTGACGACTACGCTCCTAGCGACGACAGCACCGAAACTCATTGCACCGGCTATGAATGTACATATGTATGAAAACCCACGCATACAGGCGAATATGGCAACGCTCAAAGCGGATGGTTATCACTTTTTAGAACCGGGAGAAGGGTTCTTAGCGTGTGGCTATGTCGCAAAAGGACGTATGGCGGAACCATTGGATATTATTGCATCATTGAAACAGTTAAATGAGGGTACGCAGCTTGAGAATGTAACAGAGGCGAACGGTTATTTTGCGGGGAAACATGTGCTTGTGACAGCTGGACCGACAGTGGAAGTGATTGATCCTGTTCGCTTTGTGTCTAATCGTGCTTCGGGCAAGATGGGCTATGCGATTGCGGCAGCCTTAGTGGAACAGGGGGCACACGTAACATTAGTTTCGGGCCCAACGCATTTAACACCACCAGACGGCGTAACATTTGTGTCAGTGACAAGTGCTGAAGAGATGTTTGAAGCGGTCGTATCGCGCTACGATGCACAGGATATCGTTTTTAAAACAGCGGCGGTATCAGACTATACACCGGTGACCAAATTGACGCATAAAGTGAAAAAGCAAGACGGTAATTTGACCGTAGAATTCGAACGTACGAAAGATATTTTGAAATACTTAGGCGAACATAAGACAACGCAAAAATTAGTAGGTTTTGCGGCTGAAACCCGTGATGTTGCACATTACGCTCAGGATAAATTAGCGCGTAAAAATGCAGATGTGATTATCGCGAACAATGTAGGTGACCGTTCGATTGGTTTTAACTCAGACCAAAATGAAGTGACGATGTATTTCAAAGGTGGTGACGTTCAACCGATTGATAAAGGTGAGAAAACAGCATTGGCGTATCAAATTTTAAGTGCCCTAGAAAGTAGATGGGATGTATGATTGCACAAGTTATCGTAGACGTTGCTGCCAAAAGTGTAGATAGAACGTTCGATTACCTTGTACCCGAAGATTTACAAGATGTCATACAACCAGGCGTACGTGTGCTCGTTCCATTTGGCCCACGTAAAATTCAAGGCTATGTGATGCAACTTGTGCCTGATGAACAATCAGATATTCCGCTGAATCGTTTAAGACCTGTTTATGAAGTGAAAGACATTCAACCTGAGTTGACGGAAGAACTTGTTAAGTTGAGTGAGTGGTATAGTCATTACTTTGTATCCAAACGTATTTCGATGCTGGAAGCGATGTTACCGAGTGCGATTAAGGCGAAGTATACGAAGGCATTTCAGGTGAAAGAGGTTGGAGCATTGCCCGCATCACTTGCACAGCGGTTTAACCAAGAAGGTATCTATCCATATAAAGCGGCACAAGACAATGAAGATGTTGCCGAACTGTTAGCGTATATGAAACAAGGTGCTGTTGAAGAAGTAACGCTGTTATCACAACATACAAATAAGAAAAAGCAACGGGCGGTACGTGTGGCAGACCCAGAGATGGGTGATAGTCTATTGACAGACTTGGAGAAGCGCCCGAAACAGTATGATGTGTTGGCATTTTTATTAGATGAGCGTCATCGTGATGTGTTATTGCGCGAGTTGAAAGATATTGGATTTTCAACATCAGCAATTAATACGTTAGAAAAAAATGGTGTGATTGAAAAGTATGATGTTGTCGTTGAACGTGATCCGTATGAAGGACGCGTATTTGAACAAGAAAACAAACAGCAACTGACCGAAGAACAACAAGTCGCATTTGATAACATTAATCGTGCAGTCGAAGCGCAACAAGCGGAAACATTTTTACTACACGGTGTGACGGGTTCAGGTAAAACAGAAGTATATCTACAGATTATCGATCAAGTGCTTGAACGACAACAAGAAGCAATGATGCTCGTGCCAGAGATTGCGTTAACACCGCAAATGGTCCAGCGTTTCAAACGCCGCTTTGGAGATGAAGTAGCCGTGTTACACTCAGGTTTATCACATGGCGAGCGTTATGATGAGTGGCAGAAAATTCGTGACGGCCGTGCCCGTGTCAGTGTCGGTGCACGTTCAAGTGTCTTTGCGCCATTTAAAAATCTAGGCATTATTATTATTGATGAAGAACATGAAGCGACTTATAAACAAGAAGATTATCCACGCTACCATGCAAAAGAAATTGCAGAATGGCGTAGTCGCTACCATCAATGCCCACTCGTTCTCGGTAGTGCGACACCAAGTCTGGAAAGCTATGCACGTGCAACGAAGAACGTCTATACGTTGTTATCGATGCCGACACGTGTCAATCAACAGCCATTACCAGAAGTTAAAATTCGTGATATGCGTGAAGAATTAGCAAACGGCAATCGCTCCATCTTTTCAGAAGATCTCGCTGAAGCCATTGAGACACGCCTAAACAGACAGGAACAAGTCGTCCTATTCTTGAACCGACGTGGCTATGCATCATTTATGTTATGCCGTGACTGTGGCCATGTCCCGCAATGTCCGAACTGCGATATTTCAATGACGTACCATAAAACAACTGATGAACTTAAATGTCACTACTGCGGTCATCATGAACCTGCGCCATTTCAATGTCCGAGCTGTGGTAGCGAACATATTCGTCAAATGGGCACAGGGACACAACGCGTTGAAGAACTGATTCAAGAACGCTTTCCATCCGCACGTATTATTCGTATGGATGTCGATACAACAAGTAAAAAAGGCAGCCACGAAAAGCTACTGAAAGCATTCGGAGACGGAAAAGGCGATATTTTACTTGGCACACAAATGATTGCGAAAGGATTAGACTTTCCAAACATTACACTTGTTGGGGTACTCAATGCAGATACGATGTTGAACTTGCCTGACTTTCGCTCGAGTGAACGGACGTATCAAATTTTAACGCAAGTGGCCGGTCGTGCAGGCCGTCATGAGAAGAAAGGGGAAGTAATCATTCAAACGTATAACCCCGATCATTATGCGATACAAGACGTTAAGGCGAGCGACTATCTGTCATTTTATAATAAAGAAATGTCATTCCGACAGTTGGCGAAATATCCACCGTACTTTTTCTTGATTAACTTTACAATTACACATGAAAAGATGAAAGTCGCATTACAAGCAGCATCACACGTTCACCAAATATTACTACAACATTTGACAGATAAAGCCTTTATACTCGGTCCTGCACCAGCGGCATTGTCGAGAATCAACAACGAGTTTCGGTTCCAAATCTTATTGAAATATAAAAGTGAACCAGAGTTGATTCATGCGTTACGTTATTTAGATGACTACTATCACGAGCGTTATGAACAAGATAAACTCGCATTACGTATCGATATCGGACCTTATATGATGATGTAGCATTACGTGGACAAAATATAAGTAAAGTTAGGGGTGGTGACCGTGTATATGTCTGTTCATCAAGCTGCTGATAAATGGGATACATCAGAACAAACAGTAAAAAGACTACGTACTAACGGAGAAATTGAAAGATTGAACGAAGCTTTTACTGTGGCGTACACATATAATTCTAATACTATTGAAGGAAATACACTCACTCTGAAAGGAACGGACTTGGTATTAAGAGGGTTAACAATTGATAAAAACCATTAAAAGATCATATGGAAGCAATTGGTCACAAAGAAGCTTTTGATTTTGTGCGCGAGCTTGTAAGTAATAATGTCGTTTTGACTGAAGCGGTAATCAAACAAACACATGCATTACTACTTATAGGAAATAGACAGCATCGTGCTGTTTATCGGCAAGTACCTGTTCGTATAATCGATGCAGATTATGAACCCGTACAGCCAACTTTGATAGAGCGTAGTATGGAAAGGTTGTTGTGGGAATTTGACGCGAGTAATGAGCATATTATCACAAAGTTAGCTAAGTTTCATATTGCGTTTGAGCGTATACATCCATTTATTGATGGTAATGGCAGAACAGGTAGGCTGTTAGTAAATTTAGAACTTATGAAGGCTGGATATCCACTCATTGATATTAATTTCACTGATAGAATGTTGTATTACGCGGCATTTGATGAAGCACATGGTGAAGAAGGACTCACCGCTATGGAAAGCATATTAAAGATTAGATTTTTACTTAAACATATTATAAGCAAAATGAAAGCTACGATAACGTACACAAAATGTGCGGAATCGTAGCTTTCTTAATAGGAAAGAAAAAGAGGGGCGCACCCCTCTTTTTTAATGCTTAAATTTAGTCTTCATGACGTTTCTTTTTACGACCGAACAGAAGTAATGAACCTAGACCAGCAAACATTGTACCGAATGCTGCTGTGTCTGCAGATTCTTGACCAGTGTTTGGTAATGCTTTCGTATTGTCGTGGTGGTCTTTTGCATTGCCGTCATTGTCGCTATTGTGGTCTTGACCATTGTTAGCGCCATTGTTCGTATCTGTATCTGAGTCGCTGTCCGAATCAGAATCACTATCCGAGTCAGAGTCGCTGTCCGAATCCGAGTCGCTATCGGAGTCCGAATCGCTATCAGAATCTGAGTCGCTGTCAGAATCAGAGTCACTATCGGAGTCAGAGTCACTATCGGAGTCAGAGTCACTATCCGAGTCAGAATCGCTATCCGAGTCAGAGTCGCTATCGGAGTCCGAATCGCTGTCAGAATCAGAATCGCTATCCGAATCCGAGTCACTATCGGAGTCAGAGTCACTATCGGAGTCAGAGTCGCTATCAGAGTCCGAATCGCTGTCAGAATCTGAGTCGCTATCCGAGTCCGAGTCGCTATCGGAGTCCGAATCGCTGTCAGAGTCCGAATCGCTATCAGAATCCGAGTCACTATCCGAGTCCGAGTCGCTATCGGAGTCAGAGTCACTGTCCGAATCCGAGTCACTATCAGAGTCAGAATCGCTATCAGAGTCAGAATCGCTATCAGAATCGCTATCAGAATCCGAGTCGCTGTCCGAATCAGAGTCACTATCCGAGTCAGAGTCGCTGTCCGAATCCGAGTCACTATCAGAATCACTGTCAGAATCAGAATCGCTATCAGAATCCGAGTCGCTATCAGAATCTGAGTCACTGTCCGAGTCAGAATCGCTGTCAGAATCAGAATCGCTATCAGAATCCGAGTCGCTGTCCGAGTCAGAGTCGCTATCCGAGTCCGAATCGCTGTCAGAGTCCGAGTCGCTATCCGAGTCACTATCAGAATCCGAGTCACTATCCGAGTCCGAATCGCTGTCAGAGTCAGAATCGCTATCCGAGTCACTATCCGAATCAGAGTCCGAATCGCTATCCGAGTCAGAATCACTATCCGAGTCAGAGTCACTGTCCGAATCAGAGTCGCTGTCCGAGTCCGAATCGCTGTCAGAGTCCGAGTCGCTATCCGAATCCGAGTCGCTATCCGAGTCCGAATCGCTATCCGAGTCCGAATCGCTATCAGAGTCCGAGTCGCTATCCGAGTCAGAATCGCTATCAGAGTCCGAGTCACTATCCGAGTCCGAATCGCTATCAGAGTCCGAATCGCTGTCAGAGTCCGAATCGCTATCAGAATCCGAGTCGCTGTCAGAGTCAGAGTCACTGTCAGAATCTGAGTCACTATCAGAATCAGAATCACTGTCAGAATCCGAGTCGCTGTCAGAGTCCGAGTCGCTATCAGAATCCGAGTCGCTATCAGAATCGCTATCCGAGTCCGAATCGCTGTCAGAATCCGAGTCACTATCAGAATCAGAATTCGCTATCAGAATCAGAATCGCTATCCGAGTCAGAGTCGCTGTCAGAATCAGAATCACTGTCCGAATCAGAATCGCTGTCCGAGTCAGAATCGCTATCCGAATCCGAGTCACTATCCGAATCGCTGTCAGAGTCCGAGTCGCTATCATCTGGATCTGTATTTGGTGTATCAGGATCTACATTTTCATTAGGATCAGTTGTCGGTGTATCAGGATCTTCTCCATCTACCGTGCTAGTTTCTTCATCTGGTTGAGGTTCTGAGTCGTCAAATACATAGAAACCAGAATCAATTGTTAGATTTTCATCTTTCAAGATAACTTTTACAGTTAGACCGTTTGAATCAAGCGCCGTATCACTACCTTGAAGCACGTGTGTCGCTCTGTAGTAATTAGGTGTACCAAATTCAACGAAGTATGTGCCTGGTGTTAAGTTGTCAAATTGATATAAACCATTATCGTTTGTAACAGTTTCCGCAATGACGTCACCGTTCGCATTTTTCAATGTAACTGGAACTGCAGGAATACCATATTCTTCAGGTGATTGAATACCATCGCGATCATAGTCATTCCATACAAAGTCACCAATTTTTAATGGTGGTACTTTGTAGAAACCAGAGTCAACAGTTAAGTTGTTCTCATTTAAATCAACATTAACGATGCTGCCATCAGAATCATTTGCATCATCGCTACCTTGGTTAGATGGGGTAGGGACGTAGCCAACAGGTGTTACAAATTCAACTGTATAACGACCTTGTTTCAACTGATCAAAGAGGTAATGACCGTTTTCATCAGTTGTTGTTCTTGAAACCTCAGCACCTTGTTCATCTTTTAAAACAACCGTAACATTTGCGATACCAGGTTCATTCGCATCTTGGATACCGTCTTTGTTTGTATCTTCCCACACTGTATCGCCAACTTTGACGGAAGGTGTTAATAATGAGAAATGGTAGAACTCAGATTTTTTCAACTCAACTGGAATGCGAATACCTTCATTAGTACGATGAATGATATCGTCATGATTGATTCCTGGTCCACCAGGGCCAACAACTCTATCTTCATAAAATTCATAATTTGATACTCTATATCCCTCAGGAGGTATGATTTCTACTGTATAATTTCCAGGCTTAAGATGTGTGAATAAGTATTCTCCACCACCATAGTAGATTTCAAAAGCAGAATCATCGCCTTCTAATTCTTTATTCTGTTCGCGATTATTCGTTGTCATACGCTTAATTTCAACACCATTTTCATCTCTTAAAACAACAGTAATATCGTATCCACGGTCATCTGCACGTTCATCTACACCTTGTGAACCGCTTAGGCCAGTCCAACTTTCACCAGCATGATTACCGCCACTGTCGTCATTATCAAGGAAAATAGTACCGTGTAGCATAAAGTCATTTTTAATAAAACCAGAGTCAATTGTTACGTCATCATCTGTTAAGTCAACAGGTACGACTAAACCGTCAGAATCACGTGTTGGATCAAGTGTTGCGCCTTCCCTCTCTTTTACGGCTTTTGGTACATGATGAACAAGTGTTGGACTATAACCTTCAGGCGTTACAAACTCAACAGTATAGTGACCAGGGTCTAAATCATCGAATAAATAATGACCTGTTTCATCTGTGACTGTACGTTTAATTTCATTATTGTCGGCATCTTTTAGGATAACTGTTACATCGGCTAATGGTACATCAGTTAATGGCTCATCTTCACTATTATTTTGATATCCTAAATCATTGTCAACCTCATGACGATTGTGTATCCATGAATCTTCAAGTCCAAGCATTGTATCTTCAGCATCGATCCATACGAAGTCACCAATTTTATATTTCTTGACTTTGTGGAAGCCGACATCAACTGATTCATCATTATGGTCAACATGAACGTTAACTGTTGTACCATTAGAATCTTTTTCAGGATCTGTACCTTGTTGAGATGCTGAAGGTTGATAGCCATCAGGTGTGACAAATTCAACTGTGTAGTCACCAGGTGGGACATTGCTGAAGTGATATTCACCATTGTCATCAGTTGTCTTAGTTTCTACTGTATTGCCATCATGATCTTTCAAGATGACTGTAACACCGCTAAGACCAGGCTCATCTTCATCTTGAACGCCGTCTTCATTCGTGTCATTCCATACTTTATCACCGATTTCATACGTCTCTTTGTAGAAACCAGCATCGACAGTTAAGTTGCTCTTATGCAAGTCGACTTCAACCGTGCTACCATCAGAATCATTTGCATCGTCACTACCTTGGTTAGCAAGGGTAGGTGTGTAACCTTCAGGCGTTACAAATTCAACTGTATAGTGTCCTTGTTTCAACTGATCAAAGAGGTAATGACCGTTTTCATCAGTCGTTGTTCTTGAAACTTCAGCACCATGTTCATCTTTTAAGACAACAGTGACATTTGCGATACCAGGTTCGTTTGCGTCTTGGATACCGTCTTTATTTGTGTCTTCCCAGACTGTATCGCCAACTTTGACAGCAGGCGTTAATAGTGTGAAATGATTGAATTGGGATCTCTCTATGTTAATAGGAATCCTAATACCTTCATTTACAAAGTACCATTCGTCATCATCTCTTGGTCTAGGTGTAACATAAGCATTGTAATCAGATACTCGATACCCTTCAGGAGGTATGACTTCAACTGTGTAACGACCCGGTTTAAGATGCGGGAATACATATTCACCGTCACCATAGAAGAAATTAACGAAATATGCTTCTCCAGGTATCGTCTTAGAGTTATTCTCATCATTCGTGGTAATGCGATTAATTTCAACACCATTTTCATCTCTTAAAATAACGGTGATATCATGAGCCCACTCGTCATATTTATCAGGATTAGAAGGTGTGTATGTCCCATTATCATCATAATCAAGTATAATCGAACCATGTAACAAAAAGTCGTTTTTAACAAAACCAGAATCAATCGTTAAGTCATCGTCTGTCAAGTCAACTGGTACGATTAATCCATCAGAATCTCGAGTAGGATCTAGTGGATCATCTATACCACGAGGAATGCCACCAGGAACGTGATGAACTAGTGTAGGGCTATAGCCTTCAGGTGTTACAAATTCAACAACATAGTGTCCAGGATCCAGATCGTCAAATGAATAATGACCTGTTTCATCTGTAACTGTGCGTTTAATTTCATTGTTATAGGCATCTTTTAAGATAACTGTTACATTAGCAATTGGATGCTCATCAAATGTTGGATTACCATCATTATCATAATAACCTAAGGTGTTATCACTAGGAATACGGTTATCTATTTTTGTGTATTCATAAGCAACGCCCCAATTATCTCGATCTTCCCATACAAAGTCACCAATGCGTAGTTTATGGAAACCAGAGTCAACAGATAAATCTGTATCTTCTAGGTGAACCGACACTTTCACGCCATCAGAGTCTTTTTCAGGGTCTGTACCTTGATGTGCTTCTGAAGGTTTGTATGGTGAATCTGGCTCATTTGGATTTTTAGGTGGTAAGAATTCAACATCATAGTTACCTGGAACCAAGTCCTCAAACACATACTCTCCGTTTTCATCAGTCGTTGTTGTTATTTCAGTACCATCTTCGCCTGTAAGGATAACTGTCGCGCCTGGAAGTCCAGGTTCATTGTCATCTTGAATGCCATCGTGATCTATGTCATTCCATACTTTACTACCGATTTTTAAGTTCGGTCTGTAGAAGCCAGAGTCGATTGTAAGGTCAGTATCTTCAAGGTTAACGCTAACTGTTGTCCCATCAGAGTTTTTACCTTGATCTTCACCTTGAGATAACATTGTAGGTACGTAGTGGTCAGGTGCTACAAATTCAAGGTTGTAGTGACCTTTGTCTAAGTTATTAAAGATATAATGACCATTTGCATCAGTTGTTGTACGTGTGATTTCTGAATTGTTTTCATCCTTCAAAATAACTGTAACATTTGCAAGTCCAGGTTCATTGTCATCTTGGATACCGTCTTTATTAAGGTCATCCCATACATAATCACCTAATTTGACGGATTTTTTAACGAAACCAGCATCAACAGTTGTGTCGTCACTGTCTGTTAATCGTACTGGTACTTCATTCCCGTCAGAATCTTTTGAATCATCAGAACCTTGGTTGGCGATTGTTGGGTCATAGCCTTCAGGTGTTTCGAATACGACTTTATAATCTGAAACTGTTACATTACTGAAGTGGTAATCACCGTTTTCATCTGTAGACGTTGTTCTAATAACGTTGTTATCGCTGTCTACTAAGTGTACCGTTACATTCGGAATGCCCGGTTCGTTTGGATCTTGAATACCGTTCTTGTTTGTATCTTCCCAAACATGGTTGCCAACGGTTACTTTAGGTACTTTGTAGTAACCAGAGTCAATCGTCATGTCGTCACCAGTTAAGTGAACATTGACGCGATAACCATCAGAGTCTTTGGCATCATCTGTACCTTGGTTATCTTTCGTTACCGTATAACCTTCAGGCGCAAAGAATTCTACAACGTAATCGCCTTTCTGAAGATTATTAAATAGGTAATGACCTGTATCATCTGTTACTGTACGTGACACTTCTTCGCCATTGTGGTCATATAAGATAACTGTCGTACCTGGAAGAGGGGTTTCGTTGCTATCTTGAATACCATCTTTATTTGCGTCAATCCATACATAATCACCAATTTTATAGGAGTGGTTTGTACGGTAGAAACCAGAGTCAATTGTTAGATCATCTGCTTCTAAGTTAACAGTGACATTAAGACCGTTAGAATCTGTTTTACCAGCAAAGTCTTGGTTAACCAATGTTGGTTGATAGTCAGTAGGTGTGACAAATTCAATGTTATAGACACCACGGCTTAAGTGGTCGAATTGATAATGACCTGTTGTATCCGTTGTCGTACGCGTGATTTCAGTATTATTTGCATCTTTCAAAATAACTGTAACACCGGCAAGGCCAGGTTCATCATTATCTTGGAGACCATCTTTGTTTGAATCTTCCCATACATAATCACCGATCACAAGTGTCGATGGTTTTTTGTAGAAACCAGAGTCGATTGTTACATCGTCATCATCAAGCTCAACTTCAACTTTAGTACCGTCAGAGTCTTTGTCGTCATCGCCACCTTGTTCAGCAAGCGTTGGTTTGTAATCTTTTGGCACCTTAAATTGAACTGTGTAGTGACCAGGTTCTAAGTCTTGGAATATATAGTTCCCGTTTTCGTCTGTAACTGTACGTGCGATTTCAACATCATCAGAGTCTTTCAAGATAACTGTAACACCTGGGAATGGCTGTTCATCTTCATCTTGAATACCATCTTTGTCTTTATCAATCCATACGTAATCACCAACACGAACGGTGTCTGCGATGCGATAAAAACCAGCATCAATTGTAATGTCATTGTTTGTTAAATGAACGAGTGTACTAGGAGCATCAGAATCCAATTCAACAAAATGACCATCCAATTTCTCTAGAGTTGGTACATATGCATGCGGCGTCACGAATTCAACAATATAGTCACCAGGATCTAAGTTTTTAAAACTATA
Source organism: Staphylococcus rostri (assembly GCF_002902145.1). Taxonomy (GTDB): domain Bacteria; phylum Bacillota; class Bacilli; order Staphylococcales; family Staphylococcaceae; genus Staphylococcus; species Staphylococcus rostri. Next base: position 33,335 of record NZ_PPRF01000014.1, read on the forward strand.
ATCCCCGTGCTTGTCTGATACAGTACGTTTTAGCACATTGCCGTCTTTGTCTTTTAAGATGACCGTTACGCCACCGAGGCCTTCTTCATATGGGTCTTGGTAACCGTCTTGGTCTTCATCTTTCCATACTTTATCACCAATACTGTATGTTGGTGTGATTTGATAAAAACCTGAATCGATTGATAACTCGTCATGTGATAAGTAGACGTTTACCGTTGTACCATCTGAGTCTTTTGTATTATCGAAACCACGACCGATGTGTGTTGGACGATAGCCTTCAGGTGTTTCGAATTTCACTGTGTATTCGCCTGTATCTAGGTCAGTGAATGAATAATAGCCATGTTCATCTGTTGTCGTACGATTAATGACTTCACCATCAGCATTCTTTAAGACAACCGATACATTGGCAATACCGTTCTCATCTTCATCTCGGATACCGTCATAGTTAGTGTCATTCCATACGATACTTCCAAGCTTGTGACGTTGAACAACTGGTTTTGGCGGTGGAGGAGGAGGCGGTGGTGCACCACAACCACATCTTCTTGGTGTATAGCCAGTAGTAGGGCTTGGCGCAGGATATCCATAGTTATAGCCATATCCAGTAGTTGGATAGTAGTATCCATAAGTACAGAGACCTGTACCCGGTGTTAAAGCAGCCGCAAAATACTTGTCGTTCAATGGAAGTAAATCTCTTGGATATGCTTGTGAAGCAATATCGTCAGCTGAACGAATAATATTGTTTTTCGTTGCGATTGCTTGTTGTTTAGCGATCGTGCTAATTGATACATTTGATGTTTGCTCTTCAGTAGCTGCTGAAGGTGTTTCTTCTTCATTGTTTGCTGTGATTGTTGTATTGTCATCTGATTTAGATGTTGAAGCTTGGACATCTTTAGCTTCTGTTGATGATGTATCGACAGCTGTATCTTCTGTCGCAACATCGTTTACTTCATTGTTATCTGAAACTTCGTCAATTGGTTTATCAGTATCAACTTCTGCAGATGAAGAGGTTGACGCGTCAATTGAATCTGTTGTTGCTTCTGACTGAACTTCTGTTGTGTCGGCAGGTGTGTTTGCTGCATCTTGACTTGTAACATCGACGTCATTCAAAAGTGTTGTTTCTTCTGAAGACGTGTCGTCAAGGTCATCAGCGCTATTGCTAACGACAGCTGCAGTTTCCTGCTCATCAATTTCATCCGCTTTGGCTTCATCATTTAATCCGAATAGTAATGTTGCGCCGACTAAAATAGATGCGACACCGACAGTGAACTTTCGAATTGAGTACTTATTAAGCCGGTTCGGAATAAAATCGTACTTCTTATTCATATTTACACCCCTATACGATTGATATAGCGTATATTCATACTGCTAAGGAGATTATATGCTAACTTTTTTATAAAAACAACATCGAAATTTAATTCTAAAATTTATATTATTGGTATTTTGTAATAGCAATAATTGTAGGATTCTGAGTGTTGTTTTTTGTGATTTTTGTCTTTGCGTTCAGAATTAACGTTTAAAAGTGGGAGAGTGGGTGATTTTCCTGCATTTTTGTTATGATGAGATGGGTGGAACTATCGTTTAGAACCAATTTAGGCTATAATGAACTGATGAATTTTTATTGAGGAGTTGTGCATGATGGCGATTAAAAAAATTTTAAATTACAAGACGTCGAATTTACGACAAAAAGCTGCGCCAGTGACAACATTTGATGAAGCATTGCCTTCATTAATACAAGATTTAGAAGATACAATGTATGATGCCGGGAGTCAGGCACTTGCTGCACCGCAAATTGGTGTAAATAAGCAAGTTGCGCTCATTGATATGGGGCAAGATGGACTGTTACAACTGATTAATCCAGAAATCGTTTCAACAGGTTCAGAGATGGCTTCAGAACTAGAAGGGTGTTTAAGTGTGCCTGAACGCTATGGTGAAGTGGAGAGAAGTCGTGCCATCACTGTTAAAAGCTTTGATTTACAAGGCAACCAGGTTGAATTGACGGCATACGACGATATTGCACGCATGATTTTACATGAGATGGATACATTAAACGGTATTTTATTTATAGATCGAATGCACAAAGAAGTTTCAGCAGCAGAATTGGAGGCGTATTTAGAAGATGAGTAAAATTATTTTTATGGGAACACCAGATTTTTCAACTAAAATATTAGAAATGTTAATTGAAACGGAAGAGGTCGTTGCCGTTGTGACACAACCCGACAGACCTGTTGGTAGAAAACGCCAGCTCACACCGCCACCCGTTAAAAAGGTAGCATTAGCACATGACATCCCAGTCTACCAACCAGAAAAGTTAGCAGGCTCAGAAGAATTAGCCACATTGATGACATTGCCATGTGATTTAATTGTCACAGCGGCATTCGGTCAATTATTGCCAGAAACATTGCTAACTTACCCTAAATACGGTGCAGTCAATGTGCATGCGTCGTTACTACCAAAATATCGCGGCGGCGCTCCGATTCATCAATCAATCATTGACGGAGAAGCTGAAACAGGTGTCACGATTATGTATATGGTGAAACAGCTAGATGCAGGTGACATCATTTCACAACGTGCTATTCCAATTGAAGAGAGTGATGACGTAGGAACAATGCACGATAAGTTAAGTGATCTTGGGACGGAATTATTACGTGAGACGTTGCCAAGTATTTTAAATGGCACGAATTCACGTACACCACAAGATGCTGCACTGGCGACATTTGCCTCAAACATTCAGCGTGAAGATGAACGCATCGACTGGACACAAGACGCACGCACAATCTTCAATCATATTCGTGGCTTATCGCCATGGCCAGTTGCATATACAAAGCTAGACGATAAAGTGATGAAGTTGTATCGTGCACAGGTCGTTTCTAATAAGCAAGGTGCACCTGGTACAATTATTGAAACAACGAAAAAACAAATAATAGTAGGAACAGGTTCAGACGACGCTATTGCATTAACTGAAATTCAACTGGCAGGTAAAAAACGTATGCCTGTTGCCAACTTCTTAAGTGGCGTTCAAGACGCACTCGTTGGAAAGGAATTACACTAATGACATCAGTACGTGAATTAAGCTTTCAGACGCTTGAAGCGGTATTAAAAGATGGTGCATACAGTAACCTTAAAATGAATGAAGTATTACAAGAACATTCATTAAACGCAGCTGATCGTGGTCTTTATACAGCGCTTGTCTATGGAACGTTAAAGCGTAAGTTAACTCTAGACTTTTACTTGAAACCTTACGTTAAGACAAAAATTAAAGGCTGGGTACGTCGTCTATTATGGATGAGTTTGTACCAATATATTTATATGGATAAAATTCCGACGCATGCCATTATTAATGAGGCGGTCAATATCGCTAAAAAAAGAGGCGGCAAGCAGACGGGGAATACGGTTAATGCGATATTACGTCAAGTGACAACACAACCGTTACGGGATATTGAGCGTATTAAAAATAAAGAAGAGCGCTTGTCAATTCGCTATAGTCTTCCAACATGGATTGTGCGTCATTGGTTGACACATTTTGGTGAAGAGACGACTGAAGCAATTGCGGCACAAATGTTGTTGCCAGCAGTCCAAACTGTACGTGTGAATCGCACAAAAATAACGGTTGATGATGCGATAGCGCAGTTAAAGCAAGAAGGTTATCGTGTCGAACAAGATCATGACATTACCCATTGCTTAATTGTTGAAGGACATGGTGTCATGCAATCGCAATTGTTCCAACAAGGGAAGATTAGCATTCAAGATAAGAGTTCCATGTTCGTTGCAGAAATGATGGACTTGCAACCGGGGCATCGCGTGCTTGATTGTTGTAGTGCACCGGGTGGCAAAGTATGTCATATGGCAGAGATTCTGGCAGGTGCGGGCGACATTATCGCAACAGATATACATGACCACAAAATTGGACTCATCCAACATAATATTGATAAGTTAGGTTTATCAGGTATTCATGCACGTCAACATGATGCAACAGCACCTTATGAAGGTCAGTTTGATCGCATACTCGTTGATGCACCGTGTAGTGGTCTTGGGGTGTTACGACATAAACCAGAAATACGCTATACGATGACACCTGAGACGGTTGATAAACTCGTACAAATTCAATTACAAATCCTTGAGAATGTTGCACAAAATGTAAAAATAGGTGGCGAGCTCATCTATTCAACCTGTACAATAGAACAAATGGAAAACGAGAATGTGATTTATACATTCTTAAAAGCGCATCCGGAGTTTGAATTTACAACGATGCGTGACCCTCGAACAGATGCACAAGTGAAAACATTACAACTTTTGCCACAAGATTATAATGCAGATGGCTTTTTTATAACGAAGATTAGAAGAAAGGATCAGTGAGATGATAACAGCAGAAAAGAAGAAAAAGAACAAATTCTTACCTGATTTTGATAAACAATCAATCTATTCCGTTCGTTTTGACGAAATGAAAGATTGGTTGAAAGAACATGGACAACAAAGCTTTAGAGCTAAACAAATTTTTGAATGGTTGTATGAAAAACGCGTTAATCAATTTGATGAGATGACAAACCTTTCGAAAGATTTACGTCAGCTTTTGGCAGATAACTTTACAATGACGACATTAGAAACAGTCGTTCGTCAAGAGAGCCGAGATGGCACGATTAAATTTCTATTTGAATTACAAGATGGTTATACAATTGAAACTGTATTAATGCGACATGAGTATGGAAACTCTGTTTGTGTAACAACACAAGTAGGTTGTCGTATTGGATGTACGTTCTGTGCGTCAACGTTAGGTGGCCTAAAACGTAACCTTGAAGCGGGCGAGATTGTATCGCAAGTATTAACGGTTCAAAAAGCACTCGATGAAACAGATGAACGTGTTTCTTCAATTGTTATCATGGGGATTGGTGAACCATTTGAAAACTATGATGAGATGATGGACTTCTTAAAAATCGTCAATGATGACAATGGTTTGAATATCGGTGCGCGTCATATTACGGTTTCAACATCTGGTATCATTCCACGTATTTACGACTTTGCGGATGAATCATTACAAATTAACTTTGCGATTAGCTTGCATGCAGCGAACAATGATATTCGTTCACAACTAATGCCGATTAACCGTGCGTACGATGTCAATAAGTTGATTGAAGCAATCGAATACTATCAACAGAAGACGAATCGTCGTATTACGTTTGAATATGGGCTTTTTGGTGGTGTGAATGATCAGTTAACACACGCGCGTGAATTAGCAGCATTAATCAAGCATTTGAACTGTCATGTGAACTTGATTCCAGTAAACCATGTACCAGAACGCAACTACGTTAAAACACCGAAAGAAGATATTTTTAAGTTTGAAAAGGAACTTAAACGATTAGGTATTAATGCGACAATTCGTCGAGAACAAGGCGCTGATATTGATGCAGCGTGCGGTCAATTGAGAGCGAAGGAACGAGAAGCAGAAACGAGGTAGAGTGTTATGTTAAACGTAGAACTTTATTCGATTACAGGACATTATCGTGACCAGAACGAAGATGCGGCGGGTGTCTTTTATAATCAGACAGATCAACAGTTGCTTGTCATGTGTGATGGTATGGGCGGTCACTTGGCTGGTGAAGTCGCGTCACAATATGTGCTGGAAGCTTTGCAGGAACGTTTTGAGCGAGAAAACTTAATAGAAGCACATCAGGCAGAATCATGGCTTAAAACAGCGTTGCAAGAGGTTAATAGAGAACTGTATATGTTGGCGCAAGATAACGAAGCGTATGCAGGTATGGGAACGACATGCGTATGTGCGCTTGTATTTGAACATCATATTGTAGTCGCAAATATTGGTGACTCACGTGCATACCTCATCAATAGTCGTGAATGTGACCAAGTGACGATGGATCATACTTTTGTGAATCAGCTCGTCATGCTTGGACAGATTACAGAAGAAGAAGCATTCCAACATCCGAAACGTCATATTATAACGAAAGTGATGGGGACGGACAAACATGTTAAGCCGGACATTTATACGCGACGTACGAACTTTTATCAATATTTGTTGTTAAATACGGACGGTTTAACAGATTATGTCACAAAAGCCGAAATGCACGAATTATTAATGCAACAAGAAGGACTTAAAGCTACGGGCGATGCGTTGTTAGCGCGTGCAGAAGAGAATGAAGCGAAAGACAATGTGTCATTTATTTTAGCTGAGATTGCAGGTGATCCGGTATGATTGGCCGCATGATAGATGAACGTTATGAAATTCAGGAAATCCTTGGTGGCGGTGGAATGTCTAAAGTCTACGGAGCGATGGACACCATCTTGAACCGTAAAGTTGCCATCAAACTGATTCAAATTCCAGCGAGTGAGAAGCAAGCGACGATTAATCGTTTTGAACGTGAAGTGCAAAATACGACGCAACTGTCACATCAAAATATTGTCAGTGTGTTAGACGTTGGCGAAGAAGATGATTGTTTCTACCTTGTTATGGAATATATTGAAGGTATGACGCTCGCTGAACATATCAAAAAGCATGGTGCGCTCGATCCGCAAACTGCGATTGGCTATATTGAACAAGTGTTACATGGGATTCAACATGCACATGAGCAAGGGATTGTACATCGTGACATTAAACCGCAAAACATGATGATTGACCCAAATGATACGATAAAGATTGTAGACTTTGGAATTGCGAAGGCATTGAGCGAAACAACGATGACACAGACGAATCATGTTATTGGAACGGTGCAGTATTTATCGCCGGAGCAAGCGAAGGGCGAGAAAACTGGTGAGCAGTCGGATATTTATTCAATTGGGATTGTGCTTTATGAGATGTTAACGGGAACGGCACCATTTACTGGTGAGACAGCTGTAAGCATTGCGATTAAGCAAATCCAAGAACCTGTGCCGAATGTGACTGCTCAACATCCTGATATACCGCAAGCATTGAGTAACGTTATCTTGAAAGCGACTGAGAAAGAAGCGGTAAATCGCTACAAAACAGTCTCGGAAATGACCCACGATGTTGCAACTGTATTGTCTCCGAGTCGCGCGAATGAGCCTGTTTACAAAACAGATGACGAAGCTTTAACAAAAACTGTTGCGTTGGATAAAAATAGTTTGAAACAACAAAATGATCCTGTTGCGTCAAATGATACAGCGAATATACCGGTTGTACCAACGAAGACACGCAATCAAGCACAAACAACACAGCCGCGTACACAACGTACAGCAGCGGCAGGTACATATACACAAGCGTCACAACCAAAAAAACGCTCACGTAAAAAGAAAGTCATCGCAGGATTGGTATTACTCTTGCTATTCGTTGGACTCTTTTTCTTTGTTACGGCTGCAGTAATGGGTAACAAATACAGCCAAGTGCCAAATGTCCTTGGACAAACGGAACAACAGGCGACACAAACATTGGCAGAGGACAACTTGAAGGTTGGTAAGGTGACGAAAGCATACAGTGACCGCTACGAAGAAGGACATGTAGCGGCGATGACACCGAATCATGGGTCTAAAGTCAAACAGAAGAGTACTGTGGACCTTGTGATTTCTAAAGGGGAACACGTTGAAAAAATGCCTGACTTGGTAGGGCGTCCGAAGATGGAAGCTGAAAAGATTTTAGCGGATCTCGGCTTTGAACAAGTGACTTTTACAACAGCTTATACACAAAATGATATCGCAAAAGGGAATGTTGAAGCACAGAATATTGCACCGGGTACAGAAGTGTCTGTGAAGAAAGAAGCGATACAGATTACTGAGTCTCTCGGTAAACGTAAAGTGCATGTAGGTGACTATACGAACAAAGACATTAGCGTTGCGAGATCGGAGTTAGAAGCAAAAGGTCTTGTTGTAACAGTAACATCGGAACGTGAAGACGACAAAGTGAAGGAAAATCATATTATTCAACAAACGCCGAAGAATAAAGAGGTAGAAGAAGGATCAGAAGTTAAGTTCATTGTGTCAAAAGGTTCAGCTGATAAAGATGATGAAGATGACACGAAAGATACTTCTAAAGACTCAGAGAAAGATAAAGAAACACCGAAATACGATAAAACGTATACACAATCGTTAGTGATTCCTTACTCAGGTAAAGATAACAAGCCACAAAAAGTTGAAGTTTATTTGAAAGATAAGAACAACGATGGTAAAAAACCACGTACTTTCAACATTAAGAGCAGTACGTCGCAAGTATTAAACTTTACGATTGAAGACGGTGGTAGCGCAAGTTATCGTGTCTTAGTAGACGGTAAAGAAATTGATAGTAAACAAATTAATTACGATGACTTTTAGATAATAGTTAAGCACGTGATGTCAATCAATCAAATTGAGAGACATCACGTGCTTATTTGTTATTCCATATTCTGCATGATTTCTTTGCGTACGTGTTTGGTTATTGCAACACCGTAGCCCATTTCTTCGGCGTTATATTTGAACGTCGACTTACCTGAGTTATTAAACGCATTTGGAAAAATACCGATTAATTCATGCTTGTCATTGATAATTGGACTACCGGAATTGCCTTTTCGAGTAATCGCATTGAAGTAGAATTGTGGCTCAACAGTTGTCGCCTTATTTAAATAATAGCCGTTTGTAATGAACATTTGATGATTGGGTATTTTGGCCAGTTTTGGAAAACGTGACGCAAAATATTTAGGTTGCGGATAGCCAACAATCGTAATCGGGTCTTTAAAAGACATGGCTTCAATGCTTTTTTCACTAGCAATAGGCATGGGTTTCATTACATTGCTCAAATTTTCATGTGTATGGACTATGGCGACATCTACACCTTTAATCATATGCACAGACTTTACCGTAAACGTATAGGGCGTTTGTAGTGGTGACTGCATCGGTTTGAAACGCAACATACTCGGATTAGCAGGGCGATAATTTCGTTTGCCTGGTTGCGTTTTTGTATCTTCTACTAGATGATTGTTCGTTAAAAGTGTATGGTCATCAATTGCTACCGCCGTTCCTGCAGAATCCGTTTTATAATTGATGAAGCGGCCAACAGAACGATAGGTTTTAGGTATGGGTGTGTCGACTGTATCGATGTTTACCGATGCATCATCAATACGTTGTGCTAATTGGAAAGCCGTCTTACTTCCAGCTTGTTTTTGATAAGCATTATTTGTAACGTTAGCATCTTTAGGGTCATTCGTATCATGAACTTGCACGCCAGATGAACTTGGCCGTGTCGAGATGAAAATAATAAAGATGATACAAATTAATATTAAAGCGCTTAATAACGTACGTTTTTTCACAATTCAATGACTCCTTATTTGAATAAATGTTTTGTGAATATAGTATAAGGTGTAAGGCGACATGTCAAATCACACATCAATACTAAAAGGCGATGCGTGATTTAAGTTCATCTAGCTTGTTATAGGATGTGAAAATAATCGTTTGCTCACGTCCACGAATATAACCGCTTTTGTATTCGTTACCGAGAATAAATGTATTACTGAAGCGGAATAGGTCATATTGGTAATCGGGCATGGGACATTAATACAAACATTCAAATTAAGCCTGAGATTTTATGTATATGGCATTAGCTGACTGGTATGAAAATACGCTTTTACAAGCTTTTTTCATGCCTAGTCAGCCTTGCCGGGGTGGGACGACGGAATCTTTTTAGAAAAATGAGATTCCTGTCCCACTCCCTTGTACCGAATAACTTTGACGTTCGCGCATCATAAAGCGTCCTGTAAGATTTACCGCTACAGAAGGGTCTAAATCATATTTTTTGATAAAGGCGCGTTTATATTGATTTCTGTTCGCAAAGTTTTCAAAAATCCCCCTTAAACATAACATTCAAAATTTAATATACAATGAAATTAAAGTGGTGACAAATACACATTCAGTATGTTATACAAACTAATTTGACGTCCGATAGTCGGCAACTGTATCCGTGAGCCGTAATTTGGTATAATAAACGTAATTTGAAAAAGAGAATTGGATGAGGTGTGAATTTGAAAACAGGACAAATTATTAAGTCTTTAAGCGGTGTCTATCGTGTGGAAGTGGATGGGGAACAATTTGACGCCAAACCACGCGGACTGTTTAGAAAGAAGCAAATAACACCAGTGGTTGGTGATATTGTAGATATAGATTTTGAAACACACGCGGAAGGCTACATTCAACATGTACATACGCGTAAAAATGAATTAAAGCGACCACCAGTGAGTAATATTGACGTACTTGTGATTGTGATGAGTGCAGTGGAACCGGATTTTTCTACGCAGTTACTGGATCGTTTTCTCGTCATTGCACATTCCTATCATTTATCTCCGCGCATTGTGATTACTAAAAAAGACTTAACGAACGAAACGCAACGTGCAGAAATTGAACGTTTGCTGGCGGTTTATCAACGCATTGGTTATGACACACAATTCGTTGGTAAGGAAGACGATGCACAGGCAATCTTTAATGAGTGGCAGCCGGGTATTGCGGTGCTAAGTGGTCAATCAGGCGTCGGTAAGTCAACGTTATTGAACAGCTATTGCCCAGAGTTGGCATTGGAAACGAATAGTATTTCACAGTCTCTTAATCGTGGGCGACATACAACACGCCACGTTGAGCTATATCCGCGCGCAAATGGTTATATTGCGGACACACCAGGTTTTAGTGCGTTAGATTTTGACCATATTGACAAGCAAGATTTGGACGACTACTTTATTGAGATTAGCGAGGCGAGTGAACAATGTAAGTTCCGCGATTGTTCACATACGAATGAGCCAAAGTGTCACGTCAAAGCAATGGTTGAAGCGGGCGAGATTGCAGACTTTAGATACCAACATTACGAACAACTACTACAAGAAATTTCTAATCGAAAGGTACGATATTAATGACTAAAATACTCCCTTCTTTATTATCTGCAGATTTTTTAACGTTACAAGATGAGATTACGGCACTTGAAAAAGCAGGTGTTGACGGTTTGCATTTTGACGTCATGGACGGGCAGTTTGTGCCGAATATTTCTATCGGGTTTCCGATTTTAGAGGCGGTTCGACGTGGGACAACATTGCCGATTGATGTCCATTTAATGGTGGCAAATCCTGAAGCATATATTGATGAATTTTGTGAAAAAGGTGCTGATAAAGTATCCGTACACGTTGAAGCAACACCACATATTCATCGCGCGCTTCAAAAGATACACGCACATGGCAAAGAAGCTGGCGTTGTCTTGAATCCGGGGACAACTATTGAAGCGATTCGCCCAGTGCTTGCCGATGTTGATTTCGTCTTAGTGATGTCTGTCAATCCGGGCTTTGGCGGCCAAGCATTTATCCCGTCAAGTCTTGATAAAATTCGTGCACTTAAAGCATTGCGTGAAGAACAAGGTCTAGCATTCCGCATTGAAGTAGACGGTGGTGTGAATGCAGAAACCGCACAACAAGTCGTTGATGCAGGTGCAGACTGGTTAGTTGCAGGTTCTTACTTCTTCAATCAAGAGGATTATGCTCAAGCAGTTCAAACATTAAAAGGTGAGGCGTAAGGACGATGTCAAAACGCATTCATTTGTTGTGTAGTCGCCGCAACGTCCCAGAAACCATTTTTGAACAGCATAAAAATTACCATTGGGCGGGCGTTGACCGTGGAACGAAAATTCTTTTGGAACAGGGCATTCAGCCGGTGTTTACAGTAGGGGACTTTGATTCTGTGTCCGATGAAGAACGCGCATGGATTGCAGAACGTATTACTATCACACCTGTACCTGCTGAAAAAGCTGATACTGATTTAGCACTTGGTGTCGCACAAGCGATTAAACAGGGCTTTGATGAAATTTGTATTTATGGCGCGACAGGCGGTCGTCTCGATCATTTTATGGGCGCTATGCAGTTGTTGAAAATGCCTGCTTATCAGAATGCACATATACAGTTGATCGATCAGCAAAACGAGATTTCTTTATTAACGGCTGGAGAACATACACTACAAAATAATACGCGCTATCAATATATTTCATTCGTACCTGCGACTGATGACGTGACGTTATCATTACATGGTTTTAAATATGACTTGGAACAAGAAGTATTAGCGCAAGGGTCTACGTTGACCATTTCAAATGAATTTGACGGGGCAACAGCCCGAGTCATTGTGCATAAAGGGATGGTTTATCAAATGCGCAGTCGTGATAAGAAAGATTAATCTATCAAGTGGGATGGCATACGCCGTTCCGCTTTTTTGATAAATAGCGGTAAAAAGTTTTAGTCGAACAATTAAATCTAGGTGAGATGCTTTATAGCGTTTATATGCTTGTTCAAGAACTGAGAGACGCATAGAAACATAGGGTTAAAGCAGAGTGAGAAAAAGAACGTATTAGCCGGAGTGAGGCGCCTTGGCAAGCGAGCAATCAAGAAACGATGATATTCAAAAAGCGCACAATCACAAAGGGGTGTAAGATAAATGTAGAAAGCTATTCCACCACAGAAGCTGAACAGCCCAAAAAAGCGCACAAAAAAAACGAGACTTCCACATATAGTCTCGTTTTGATCTTCATAATATAAAATTATACGCGTGTTACTTTACCTGATTTTAAAGCACGTGTAGAAACCCAAACTTTTTTAGGTTTACCATCAACAAGGATTCTCACTTTTTGTAAGTTCGCATTCCAACGACGCTTCGTTGAGTTCAATGCGTGTGAGCGTCTGTTACCAGTTGATGCTTTACGTCCTGTTACGAAACATTCTTTACCCATCATCGTACCTCCTTTAAGAAATACAAATACACTTTGCTACTACATACTACGGTAATATACCATAATCACAGCATGTGTGCAATAAAAATATAAACGTTAATTCATAAATCGCTTTGTGTAACTACAAGTTTCTGTTATAATTTACTATTGTGATTACGTATAAGATAGAAGAAAGTGTCTATCAAGCTTTTTTCAGCGTCTTATGTTATTCATTATAGTAGCGTACATATTCCTTGCATAGTAGAATATAACTAAGCTGGAATGAACATCGCGAAATGTAAGTAACAGAAATATTGAATAATGAAACTTCGAATGACGAACATACAAGTAGAAACAAAATGTAGAATAGGAGGCGTTACGATATGGCATTAGAAATTACAAATGATTATGGCAGTATTGATATTTCAAATGAGGTGATTGCTTCTGTAGTAGGCGGTAAAGCAGTCGAGTGTTACGGGATTGTCGGTATGGCTTCTCGTCAACAAGTACGTGATGGTATTGCTGAAATTTTAGGTCATGAGAATTACGCAAAAGGGATTGTTGTAAGAGAAAATGACGGCATTTTAGATGTAGATATGTATATTATCGTAAGCTACGGCGTTAAGATTTCAGAAGTGGCACAAAACGTACAATCAACAGTTAAGTATACGTTAGAACACACACTTAAACTTAAAGTAAACTCAGTTAATATATTCGTACAAGGTGTACGTTTTAACAACGACGGGAACGACAAATAGGAGGACATTCGCATGATTACGAAAATCAACGGTAATCTATTTGCCGACATGATTATACAAGGGGCTCAAAACTTATCAAACAATGCTGATTTGGTCGATTCATTAAACGTGTATCCAGTGCCAGACGGTGACACAGGAACAAATATGAACCTGTCAATGACTTCGGGGAAAGAAGAAGTTCAAAATAACCCATCAAGCCACATTGGTAACTTAGGGAAGTCATTCTCTAAAGGTCTTTTAATGGGTGCTCGTGGTAACTCAGGTGTTATTTTGTCACAAATCTTCAGAGGTTTTTCTAAAGCATTAGAAGAAGAAAGCGAAATCGACGCTAAAGGTTTTGCGCGCAGTTTCGATGCTGGTGTAAAAACGGCTTATAAAGCGGTTATGAAGCCGGTTGAAGGGACAATCTTAACAGTTGCCAAAGATGCTGGACAAGCGGCAATTGATACAGCTGAAAAGACAGAGGATTGTTTAGAAATTATGACAGCTGTTTATGAAGCGGCACAAAAATCTTTAGAAAATACACCAAACTTATTACCGGTATTGAAAGAAGTGGGTGTTGTCGATAGTGGTGGTAAAGGTTTAACACTTGTGTATGAAGGTTTCCTTAAAGCAATGAAAGGTGAAACAATCGAGCCACAAACACCAAAAGTAGACAAAGAAGAATTTTTCAATGACGACCATGATTTCCATGGCGTTATCAATACAGAAGACATCGTTTATGGTTACTGTACGGAAATGATGGTACGTTTCCAATCAGGTAAAGCACCATTTGACGAAGCAACTTTCAGAGAAGACATGAGCAAGTTCGGTGATTCATTACTTGTGATCAGTGATGATGAAATCGTGAAAGTACACGTACATACAGAAACACCAGGTGAAGTTTTCACTTTCGGTCAAAAGTATGGAGAATTAATTAAAGTTAAAGCTGAAAACATGCGTGAACAACACCGTGAAGTATTACGTAAAGAAGCAGCTAATGCCGATAAACAAGCAGCTGCTGAACCAAAAACAGCTGAAAAGGTAGAAACAGCAATTATTACAATCTCAATGGGTGACGGTATTACGGAACTCTTTAAATCAATGGGTGCCACACATATCATTAGTGGTGGTCAAACAATGAACCCATCTACAGAAGATATCGTAACAGTGATTCAAGAAAGTGGTTGTAAACGTGCGATCATCTTACCAAACAACAAAAACATTCAAATGGCAAGTCAACAAGCCGCTGAAATCGTTGATGTTGAAGCAGTTGTCGTACCAACACGCACAGTGCCACAAGGTATTGCGGCGATGTTTAGTTATGATACAACAGCGTCAATTGAAGACAATGCTGAAGCGATGACGGCAGCACTTGCTAATGTAAAATCAGGTTCTATCACATATGCGGTTCGTGACACGAAAATCGATGGCATTAACATCGAAAAAGGTGCGTACATGGGCTTAGTAGAAGATAAAATTATTGTAAGTGACCGCGACGTTGAAGCAACGTTGAAACAAACGTTAGAAGCAATGATTGATGAAGATAGTGAAATCTTAACGGTAATTGCTGGTGAAGAAGCGACAGAAGCACAAACAGCATTTATCGAATCATTCGTGGAAGAACACTTTGAAGACCTTGAGCTTGAAGTTCAAGAAGGTCAACAGCCAATCTATCCATACTTATTCTCAGTAGAGTAGGTTGTACCGTCTATAACAGTGGGGCAAGAATCTTTGTATGAACAGAAGATTGTTGTCCCGCTTTTTCTATGTCTAACATATTACAAACGTAGAGGTTCATTAAAAAAGTTAGAATTGTTATAATAGATTTACATTTTATTGAAAAAGTACAGGGGGGAAACTATGAAGTTTAAAAGTGTGTTCGATATTATTGGTCCGACGATGGTAGGGCCTTCGTCATCACATACAGCGGGGGCTGTGCGAATTGGGCTTGTCGCAAGGTCGTTGTTTGGGGGACAGCCAGCACAAGCGGATATTTACTTATTCGGTTCGTTTATGGAGACGTATAAAGGTCACGGTACAGATGTCGCATTGGTCGGTGGCTTGCTGGGGTATGATACGGATGATAGTCGTATTGAATCAAGCCTTGAGACTGCGAAAGACTTAGGTATGCGTGTCAACTTTATTGAAATGTCAGAAGAACGTTCGCATCCGAATACGGCGATTATTGATATGACAGATGGCGAGACGACGATTTCTGTGGAAGGTGTTTCTATCGGTGGGGGCAAAATTGAAATTGTGGCGATTAATGGCTTTCCAATCAATATTAGTGGTAACTATCCAACATTGCTTGTTTTTCATAAAGATACGTTCGGCACGATTGGTAAAGTGGCGAATGTGCTAGGTGAACACAGCATTAATGTAGGGAGTATGCATGTGTCGCGTAAGGAGAAAGGCGATCAAGCGTTGATGACGTGCGAGTTAGACGAATCAGTCGGCGCAGACATCATTGAAGAGATTCGCCAAATACCAGGCATTATAACGGTATCATTAATGGGAGAAGATTGATTGGAGGGATAGGATGTTTAAAAGTGTTGAAGAATTAATCGCAAAATGTGAAGCAGAAGGTAAAGCGATTCATGAAGTGATGCTTGAACAAGAAATGACAGTCACAGGAATGACACGTGAAGAGGTCTATACGAACATGGACCGCAACTTGACAACGATGGAAAATGCGGTAGCTGAAGGGCTTGAAGGTGTGACATCTAAAACAGGTTTAACAGGTGGCGATGCAGTACTCATGCAACGTTATATCGCCAGTGGCCGTTCATTAGCTGGTGATTTAGTGTTAGATGCCATTAGTAAAGCTGTGGCGACGAATGAAGTCAATGCAGCGATGGGCAAAATTTGCGCGACACCAACAGCAGGGTCAGCGGGTGTCGTTCCAGGTGTGCTATTTGCGTTGAAGGACAAGTTGCAATTGGATCGACAAGGCATGTTGAATTTCTTGTTAACAGCCGGTGCATTTGGATTTGTTGTAGCGAATAACGCATCCATTTCAGGTGCGGCAGGTGGTTGCCAAGCCGAAGTGGGTTCGGCGAGTGCAATGGCAGCGGCAGCGATTGTTGAAGCAGCAGGTGGCACACCGCAACAATCTGCGGAAGGCTTTGCGATTTGTATGAAAAATATGTTGGGACTTGTTTGTGATCCGGTTGCAGGTCTTGTAGAAGTCCCTTGTGTAAAACGTAATGCGGCAGGGGCATCTAATGCGATTGTTTCCGCAGATATGGCACTTGCTGGGATTACGTCACGTATCCCGACTGATGAAGTCATTGACGCAATGTACCGCATTGGACAAACGATGCCAGTGGCGTTGCGTGAAACAGGTCGCGGTGGCCTAGCAGGTACACCGACAGGCCAGCGTTTAAAACAACAAATATTTGGTGATTAAACATGACGAAAATAGCGATAATTGATAATCCTTATGCGCTGAAAGATATTAAAGGGCTCGGTCCTAAGCGTTTAACGATACTCAATGAAATGAATATTCATACGGTGCAAGATTTGATTTTGTATTTGCCGACACGCTACGAAGACAATTCGTTGGTTGATTTGACGCAAGCTGATGATGAATCCGTTGTTACCGTACAGGGCGAGATTTATTCGACGCCGACAGTCGCTTTTTTAGGGCGTAATCGGTCAAAATTAACGGTACATATGATGGTTAACGGTATCGCGGTAAAAGTAGTTTTTTTCAATCAACATTATCTTAAAAATAAAGTGCAGTTACATGATACTGTGGTTGTAAAAGGCAGATGGTCACGACGTAAGCAAGAAATTAACGGTCAAAAAATGTTTACAGATATTGCACAGCTAGCCGACGCACAATTTACGCCTGTGTATCGTGTGAAAGAAGGCATGAAACAAAAAACATTGCGTGACATGATTCATGCGACGTTAAAAGACGTAACGATTCATGAATGGCTACCTGAAGACTTGCGACAAAAATACAAATTAGAGTCGTTGCATGATACATTGCACGCCTTACATGAAGCACCCGATCAAGCATCGATTTTAAAAGCACGCCGTACATTTGCGTTTACCGAATTTTTTATGTTTGAGTTGCGCATGCAGTGGTTGAATCGACTGGAGAAAAGTTCCGATCAAGCAGTTGCCGTGCAGTATGATATTGAAGCGGTTAAAGCTTTTATTGATGACTTGCCGTTTGAATTAACGGACGGGCAAAAACAGAGTATCAATGAGATTTTCCGAGATTTGAAGGCACCGATTCGTATGCACCGCTTATTACAAGGTGATGTTGGTTCCGGTAAAACGGTTGTCGCAGCGATTTGTATGTATGCGCTCAAAACAGCAGGTTATCAGTCAGCGCTTATGGTGCCGACTGAAATTTTAGCCGAACAACACGCAGAAAGCTTAGTTGAATTGTTTGGCGAGCGTATGCGTGTCGCACTTCTAACAGGTTCCGTGAAAGGTAAGAAACGCGCCTTGTTGCTCGAACAACTTGCGCAAGGCGACATTGATTGTTTAATCGGGACGCACGCGTTGATTCAAGACGATGTCGTCTTCCATGATGTAGGACTCGTAATTACAGATGAACAACATCGCTTTGGTGTTGAACAACGCCAAAAGCTGCGTGAGAAAGGTGCGCTCAGTAATGTGTTGTTCATGACCGCAACACCAATTCCGCGTACGTTAGCAATCTCAGTCTTTGGCGAAATGGACGTGTCATCTATTAAAAGTATGCCAAAAGGACGCAAGCCAATTATCACACATTGGGTGAAACATGAAGGTTATGACCAAGTATTGGCGCAAATGGAACAAGAGCTTGCGAAAGGGCGCCAAGCATATGTGATTTCGCCACTGATTGAAAGCTCTGAGCATTTGGAAGACGTTCAAAACGTCATTGCATTGTATGAAAACTTGCAGATGCAATTGCCAAATCGTCGTATTGGTATTTTACATGGGAAGATGCGTCCGGATGAGAAAGATGATGTTATGCAGCGTTTTAGTGCACATGAGTTGGACGTGCTTGTGTCGACAACGGTTGTTGAAGTAGGTGTGAACGTTCCGAATGCGACGTTTATGATGATATATGATGCGGATCGTTTCGGCCTTTCAACATTACACCAGTTGCGTGGGCGTGTTGGACGTAGTGACCATCAAAGTTATTGCGTGTTGATTGCATCGCCAAAAACGGAAACGGGTATCGAGCGCATGACGATTATGACGCAAACGACGGACGGTTTTGAACTGAGTGAACGTGACTTAGAAATGCGTGGACCGGGTGACTTCTTCGGCGTGAAACAGAGTGGTTTGCCAGACTTTTTAATTGCCAATCTTGTTGAAGACTATCGTATGCTAGAAGTTGCACGTGATGAAGCGGCAGAGATGATTCAATCGGAACGCTTCTTTAGTGATGAACTCGTACGCCTTAGAGAATTTATCGAGCGTAATATGTTACATCAAAGTTTTGATTGATGTTCCGTGATTTAATCGCACTTTTTTAGCAGTAGTTGACGAGATATGTGAGATACCTTAAAAGGCCGTCGCATATCAGTGAACTACTGTTTTCTATTAGGAAGTATTTATTTAAGCAGTGGAAACTGATAAACGGTGTCACAACCTCCGCGCGCTAGTGAAATTATTTTGAAGATAGGATAGAACGTGTTAAAATGTACAAGAACCAATTAAGACTTGGTACTAAATGATGGTGGCGATGAAGTGAAAAGAAATAAAAACGAAAGACGCAAGTTAATCGAACAGACAATTCAAGACAATCCGTTCATTACCGATCAAGCGTTAAGCGAGATGTACGATGTGAGCATTCAAACCATTCGTCTGGATCGTACACAATTACATATTCCAGAGTTGCGTGAACGTGTGAAACGTGTTGCTACCGAGCAATATCCACAGATCAGTTCACTCGAAAATCAAGATATCATCGGTGATATTGTCGCATTAGAACCCAATTATTCTGCCAAGTCTTTATTAACAATATCACCCAACGATGTCTTTTCACGCAACAATATCGCACGTGGACATATTGTCTTTGCACAGGCGAATTCATTGTGCGTAGCGATGATTAAGCATGGCTTTGTGCTCACGAAAGAAAGTCATATTCATTTTGTCAAACCCGTACATTTAGGAGATAGTGTGATGGCTGAGGCGAAAGTCGCACATCATGATGACAAATATTATGAAATGACTGTCAGCTCCTATGTGGGGAAAGAGAAGGTTTTTGAAGGATTATTCAAAATGTACTATATAAGTGAGGATGAATAAAATGGTAAAAATAGCTGTAGATATGATGGGTGGCGACGACGCACCGGGAATCGTGCTAGAAGCGGTTCAACAAGCAGTGAATGATTTTGAAGACTTAGAAATTATTTTATTTGGCGATGAATCACAATACACATTAAACCACCCGCGTATTACGTTCCGTCCAACGTCAGAAATGATTACGATGGAAGACGAGCCTGTTCGTGCAATTAAGCGTAAAAAAGACAGCTCAATGGTGCGTATGGCTGAAGCAGTCAAAAATGGTGAAGCGCAAGGCTGTGTATCAGCAGGGAACACTGGCGCATTAATGTCAGCGGGATTATTCGTTGTCGGTCGTTTACCAGGTGTTGCACGCCCAGCACTTGTTGTTACATTACCAACAGTAAGCGGTAAAGGTGTAGTATTCTTAGACGTCGGTGCGAACGCGGATGCGAAAGCCGAACATTTATACCAAAATGCGATTTTAGGTCATGTCTATGCGAAGAAATTACGTGGTATTGAACAACCGAGAGTCGCGTTGTTAAATATCGGTACAGAGACGCAAAAAGGGAACAGCTTAACGAAAGCGGCATTTAAACAAATGGATGGCTCTCAACAATTCAATTTCGTTGGTAATATCGAAGCGAAAATGATTATGGAAGATGAAGCAGATGTTATCGTGACAGACGGCTTTACAGGTAATATGATTTTGAAAAACTTAGAAGGTGTCGCGAAGTCATTTGGCAAAATTATTAAACATGACTTGCTATCAAGTATGAAAAATAAACTTGCAGCCTTAATGATGAAGAAAGATATTAAAGGCATTGCCAAACAACTCGACTACTCTGAATATGGTGGCTCTGTGCTCCTAGGACTAGACGGTGTCGTTGTAAAAGCACACGGTAGTTCAAGCGCAAAAGCCTTTTATTCTGCAATACGTCAGGCGAAAGTGGCTTGTGAGACACAAATTGTAGAAAATATGCGTGAATTGGTTGGTGAACAGAGTGAGTAAAGTAGCTTTAATGTTTCCGGGTCAAGGTGCCCAAAAGGTAGGGATGGCACAAGACCTTTATTTGCATGATGACACGGCAAAGGCTTTGCTTGATACAGCACAGGCAAACGTAGATTTCGATTTACTAGAGACGATGTTTGAAGATCCACAAGGTGTGTTATCACAAACTGAAAATACACAACCAGCATTGTTGGCTCACAGTACAGCACTCTATGCTGCAATGGGGAAACCTACTGCAGATTATGTGATTGGACATAGTCTTGGAGAATACTCAAGTCTCGTTGCAAATGGCGTATTAAAATTTGAAGACGCGATTAAAATTGTGCGTCGCCGTGGTGAACTGATGGCTCAAGCATTTCCAAGCGGTGTAGGGAGCATGGCAGCTGTACTTGGCTTGTCACTTGAAGAAGTCACTGCGATCTGTGAACAAGTTTCAACAGCAGACGCGATTGTTGAACCGGCAAACATTAATTGTCCGGGTCAGATTGTTGTATCAGGTCATGCAACAGCGGTTGACCAGCTTGTACAAAACGGCAAAGCACTCGGTGCCAAACGTGTGCTACCATTACAAGTATCAGGACCGTTTCACGCGTCAATGATGCAAGTGATTGAGGAAGACTTTGCAGCATACATCGATCAATTTGATTGGCATGACGCGCAAGTGCCTGTCGTTCAAAATGTACACGCACAAGGTGAGACTGATGCAGAAACAATTAAGCAACATATGATTAAACAACTTTATTCACCCGTACAATTTATCGATTCAATTGAATGGTTGATTGCGCAAGGTGTCACACACTTTGTTGAAATCGGACCAAACAAAGTATTATCAGGTCTTGTTAAGAAAATTAATAGAGATGTTAAAATAACTTCGATTCAAACACTCGAAGACGTAAAGGAATGGATGACGAATGACTAAAGTAGCACTTGTAACAGGCGCATCACGTGGGATTGGACGTAGCATCGCTTTACAATTAGCAGAAGAAGGCTATAACGTAGTCGTAAACTATGCAGGCAATAAAGAAAAAGCAGAAGCTGTCGTTGCTGAAATCCAAGCAAAAGGTATGGAAAGCATGGCGATTCAAGCGAACGTCGCAAATGGCGATGAAGTAAAAGCGATGATTAAAGACGTTGTTAAAACATACGGTTCAATTGACGTACTTGTTAATAATGCAGGGATTACACGCGACAACTTATTAATGCGCATGAAAGAACATGAGTGGGATGATGTTGTTGATACGAACTTAAAAGGTGTATTCAACTGTATTCAGAAAGTAACACCACAAATGTTGAAACAACGCCACGGTCGTATTATCAACTTAACAAGTGTGGTAGGTGCGGTCGGTAACCCTGGTCAAATCAATTATGTCGCAACAAAAGCAGGGGTAATAGGTATGACGAAAACAGCTGCGCGTGAACTTGCGTCTCGTAACATCACAGTGAACGCTGTTGCACCTGGCTTCATCGTATCTGATATGACGGACGCATTAAGTGACGAATTGAAAGAAACGATGAAAGGTCAAATCCCATTAGGTCATTTCGGTCAAGATACAGACATCGCACATACGGTAGCCTTTTTAGCATCGGATAATGCAAGCTACATCACTGGTCAAACAATTCACGTTAATGGTGGTATGCACATGGAATAATGCTACTATGTGGCAAGAACCATGCTATAATATAAAGGAAGTTCCTTGTGTTTTTTGCAAATGATGTCTTGGGTTGTAATTCTCACTATATCATGGCAAAATATAACAGTCGGGTATGATAACGTATGTCTATCACTACAGTCGACCAAGGATAATCCTTGAATTTTTAAAGGAGGTGACAGACTGTGGAAAACTTCGATAAAGTAAAAGACATCATCGTTGACCGTTTAGGCGTAGACGCTGACAAGGTCACTGAAGGTGCATCATTCAAAGATGATTTAGGCGCAGATTCACTTGACATTGCAGAATTAGTAATGGAATTAGAAGACGAATTCGGTACAGAAATTCCGGATGAGGAAGCGGAAAAAATCAATACAGTAGGCGACGCTGTTAATTTCATTAATACACTTGAAAAATAATTATTTTCATCTGAGCCGATTTGTGTCGGCTCAGATTTTTTCTAATGTGTAAAAAGCGGCTGAGTATGTAGATTGTCAGTGTTCGAGAATGTGGGTACTGTGTGGTATGACAAAAGTGTAGACACATGACAATAGGCTTCTGGCAAGTGCATGAACAACATGACTCAGGGCTGAGACACAATAGTTTTAAGCACGGGGAAACCTCTAACTCCCGCTTTGATTACAATCACTGATGTTTTGCCTAATGGACTATAAAAAGAGAGAATCTAGTACAACTCGATAAAGGAGGCGTTGTATATGGCTAAACTAAGTAAAGAAGCCTTGGTGAAAAATTTTAGAGAAAAGTTTGATGAAAAAATGCAGGAGCTTGGACTCCCTTATAACAATATTGAAATCTACCAACAAGCCTTTTCGCATTCAAGTTTTATTAATGACTTTAATATGGCGCGTTTAATGCATAATGAACGATTAGAATTTCTAGGCGACGCGGTATTAGAATTGACGGTATCACGCTATTTATATGATCAATATCCACATCTACCTGAAGGGAATTTGACTAAAATGCGTGCAACAATCGTGTGTGAGCCCTCACTTGTAATATTTGCGACGAATATTGATATGAACCCGCTTATTTTATTGGGGAATGGCGAAGAGAAAACGGGTGGACGTACGCGACCGGCATTAGTTTCAGATGCTTTTGAAGCGTTTGTCGGTGCACTTTATTTAGACCAGGGTTTGGATGTCGTGCGTCAATTTGCAGAACGTGTGATTTTCCCAAATATTGAAGGCGATACATTGATGGGTGTGGTAGACTTCAAGACGAAATTACAAGAGTACATTCATCAATACCATCTTGGACAGTTGGCGTATCGTGTGACGAAGGAAGAAGGACCAGCACATAATAAGCAATTCACGTCAGAAGTGTTATTGAATCAGAAAGCGATTGCTGTTGGAGAAGGTAGAACGAAGAAAGAATCGGAACAAAAGGCAGCAGAGCAAGCCTATGTAAAAATGACAAATAAGGAGTAAGATATGGTGTATTTAAAGTCTATTGATGCATATGGTTTTAAGTCTTTTGCTGAGCCGACACAGATACAGTTTGATAAGGGCGTCACGGCGATTGTTGGCCCTAACGGTAGCGGGAAAAGTAATATTACTGATGCAATCAAATGGGTGCTTGGTGAACAGTCTGCACGCTCATTACGTGGTAGTAAAATGGAAGACATTATCTTCTCAGGTGCTAAACATCGTAATGCACAAAATTATGCAGAAGTTCAACTGAAACTCGACAATCAGCAACGCCTGTTAAATGTTGACGCCGATGAAGTAGTCGTGACACGTCGTTTGTATCGTAGTGGCGAAAGTGCCTATTATTTAAACAACGAGCAACAGCGTTTAAAAGACATTACGGAACTATTTTTAGATTCCGGCTTAGGTAAGGAAGCATTCAGCATTATCTCACAAGGACGTGTAGATGAAGTGTTGAATGCTAAACCAATTGACCGCCGTCAGATTATTGAAGAGTCAGCAGGGGTATTAAAATATAAGAAACGTAAAGCAGTGTCACTGGATAAGCTCGAACAAACAGAAGACAACTTAACACGTGTAGAAGACATTTTAAGTGATTTGGAAGATCGTGTGGAGCCTTTGAAAGAAGAAGCAGCGATTGCGAAAGAGTACCAAGCATTGTCGGAGATTTTACAAGAGAGTGATGTCTGTGTGACGGTACACGATATTGAATCGTATAAGTCACAAATTGCGCAACACGATGATGACTTGAACGGCTTGAAAAGTGAACAAGAACGTGTGCAAAGTAAGAAACATCATATTACACGTACGATTAAAACAACAAAAGGCGAACGTTTGGAGATCGACAATCAGTTGGAGCAACTCAATGCCAAGCTGATTGAAGCGACGGAGCAGGTTGAAAAGTTGACGGGACAGTATCATTTAATTGAAGAACGTCAAAAAAACCAATCTCAAACGAATGCACGTATTGAAGAAGAACAGGCGGACTTACTTGCACAGCAAACGCAAGTGCAAGAGGAGTTGGCGCAAGTACAAGCGCAATACGCAGCGCTGAAAAAGCAGAAGCAAACTTTAACGCAAGAAGTACAAACATTAGAAAATACATTGCATCAAGCACAATCAGCGACAGATGAAGATGTCGAACAGCTGAAAGACCAGTATTATCAGTTAATGACTGAGCAATCAGATATTAACAACGAAATCCGTTTTCTAACACGTACTCTGGCAGAACATGAAAAGAAGCAAACACGACTCGATTCACGTATGACAGAAGCGTTTGCCAAGCTAGAAGATGCGCAACAACAATTGAGCCGTATTGAGCGCGAGCAACAAGAGAAACAACAGCAGTTAGAGAGCGTGATGACACGCAGTAAGCAAACAGAAGCGACATTGACCGAGGTAAAGCAAGTTCAAGCAGAATCTGAAGAAAAGCTACATCAGGCGTATCGCTACAATGATAAGTTGAAGTCACGTATCGATAGTATGAAAGTGCGTGAAGATGATCTCAGCTTTTTCTATCAAGGTGTTAAAGCGGTATTAAAAGCGACAGATACATTAAAAGGCATTCATGGCGCTGTCGCACAAAAAATTGATGTGCCTTCAGAATATACCACAGCCATTGAAACAGCACTCGGTGCGAGTATGCAGCATGTCATTGCCGCGGATGAAGCATCTGCGCGCCAAGCGATTCAATATCTAAAAACGAAACGACTCGGGCGAGCGACATTTTTACCACTATCTGTTATTAAATCAAAACAAACAGATGCGTATTTAATTCAGAAAGCACAGCAACACGCAGGTTTTATTGCTGTAGCGAATGATGTGGTAAAGACAGAAAAGACGTACCAGCATATTATCGACCACTTATTAGGCCGCATTTTTATTGTGGATACGTTGAAGCATGCAAATGAAGTGGCACAAAGCATTGGTTATAAAGTACGCATTGTGACACTAGACGGCGATGTTGTGAATCCAGGTGGTTCTATGACGGGTGGTGGCACGGCACAACGTCAATCATTATTACGTCAAAAAGATGATGTACAACAACTGGAAGCGCAACTTGCTGACTATCAAGCAAAAACACAAGAATTAGAGCGTTTCTGTGCGGCTAAGAAAGCGGAGCAAGCACAACATAGCGATGAATATGTAAAGCTTCAACAACAGTATAATCATTTAAAACACGCATTACATGATTTAGACTTAGAACACGATCGCTATCAAGAAGTGGTGCAACGACTTAAGCATGATCATGAGGCGTTTGAATTTGAGAAAAATGATGGCTATCAACGTGCGAAAGGTGAAGCAACACTTGCCAAACAAGAGCAGCGTAAAACAGAAATTGCAGAACAACTGGCAGCGTTAGATCAACAAATTAAGCAATTGACGACGGAAAGCAAGCAAGGCAAGGCACAGTATGCCGAATGCCAACAACAGCTTCATCAGAAACAATCGGACTTAGCTGTTGTGAACGAGCGTATGCGCACGCAGCGTCAATCAGAAACACGCTTGAAACAAACGCTCGACCAAATTGCAGACCAGCAACGCAAGCTGGAGGAGCAACTTGCTATCATCAACTCTGATGAAGTGAACGATGGTTCAACATTAACGAACTTGAAAGCGGAGATTGACACGACGCAACAACAAAAAGAGACGTTATTGGGGGAACAAGAAGGCTTGCGTGTGAAACGTCAATCGATTGAACAGTTAATTGAAACGAACGAGCATGCACTTGAAGAGACGCACCAACATATCCTGACGTTGGAAAATCAATATCAAGAGATTAAAGGCGCGCAATCACGTCTGGACGTATTGATTGACCACGCATTGGATCACTTGTCGTCACGCTACCATATGACGTATGAGCATGCGTCGAAGGCATACCCGCTTGGCGATAACGATATTGAAGCGTTACGCCAAAAGGTTAAACTGACCCAAATGTCTATCGATGAGCTCGGTCCTGTGAATATGAACGCGGTTACACAATTTGAAGAAGTGAATGAGCGTTTTACATTCTTGAGCGAGCAACGAGATGACTTACGTGAAGCGAAGACGACGTTGGAACAGCTGATTGACGAGATGGATCAGGAAGTCGTCACACGCTTTAGTGAGACATTCCATGCGATTCAAGGTCATTTTTCAGAAGTATTCCAAACGCTTTTTGGTGGCGGACAAGCCGAACTGATTTTGACGGAAAATGATTATTTATCAGCGGGTGTCGATATTAAAGTCCAACCGCCTGGCAAAAAGCTACAACACTTGTCGTTACTCAGCGGGGGTGAACGTGCATTGAGCGCGATTGCATTGTTATTTGCGATTTTAAAAGTACGCTCTGCGCCATTTGTAATCTTGGATGAGGTTGAAGCGGCACTCGATGAAGCGAACGTTATTCGTTATGCGTCCTACTTGAAAACATTATCTGAAGCGACACAATTTATTGTGATTACACACCGTAAAGGAACAATGGAAATGTGTGATAGACTGTATGGCGTGACAATGCAAGAGCTAGGAGTTTCAAAACTAGTCAGTGTGAATTTGAATACAATTGATGAAGTGATGAAGGAGGAACAACAATAATATGAGCTTTTTTAAACGATTAAAAGATAAGTTTGCAAAACCTGAAGAAGTAACGCCGAAAGAGGAAACGACGGAAACACAATCAGAGCCTGTTTCTGAAGATGACGGACAAGCTGAAGCACCGGCGTCAAAGCCAACAAAAGAAGCTGAACCGAATTGGGCAGATCAAGACTTTGATGATGATTTGATTTCAATTGAAGAGTTTGAAGAGATTGAATCTCAAAAAATCGGGGCAAAATTCCGTGACGGACTTGAAAAATCACGTGAGAACTTCCAGAATCAGCTGAACAACTTATTAGCACATTATCGTAAAGTAGACGAAGATTTCTTCGAGGCGTTAGAAGAGATGCTAATTCAAGCCGATGTAGGTTTTAACACGGTAATGGAACTGGTCGATGAATTGCGCATGGAAGCCAAACGTCGCAACATTACGGAAACAGTTGACCTTCGTGAAGCAATCGTTGAGAAAATCGTTGAAATTTATCATCAAGAAGACGACAAATCTGAAGAAATGGCGATTGAAGAGGGGCGTTTGAACGTTATTTTAATGGTCGGTGTCAATGGTGTAGGTAAGACAACGACAATTGGTAAGCTGGCCCATCGTTATAAAGCGCAAGGTAAAAAAGTCATGTTAGCAGCTGGGGACACATTCCGTGCAGGTGCGATTGAACAACTTGAAGTATGGGGCGAACGTGTCGGCGTTGAAGTCATTCGCCAAGGTGAAGGTGCAGACCCAGCAGCCGTGATGTATGATGCGATGAATGCGGCGAAAAACAAAGGTGTCGATATTTTAATTTGCGATACAGCAGGACGCCTCCAAAATAAACAAAACTTAATGAACGAACTTGAAAAAGTGAAACGTGTCATCGGTCGTGCAATTCCTGAAGCACCGCATGAAGTCTTACTTTGCTTAGATGCGACAACAGGACAAAATGCCTTAGCCCAAGCGAAAGCATTTAAAGAAGTGACAGATGTAACAGGTATTGTTTTAACAAAATTAGATGGTACGGCAAAAGGTGGTATTGTGTTAGCAATCCGCAATGAGTTACACATTCCGGTAAAATATGTCGGTCTTGGAGAACAACTCGACGATCTACAACCATTTAATGCGGAAAGTTATGTTTACGGATTATTTGCAGATATGATTGAAGAAAATGTTGTTGAAGAAGATGCACAGGCAAATGAGGCGGTCACAGATGACAGAGAATGATCTTATTAAAACATTGCGCATGAATTATTTGTATGATTTCTATCAATCATTATTAACAGAGAAACAGCGTAATTACTTGCGTTTGTACTATCTTGAAGATTATGCATTGAGTGAAATTGCAGATACATTTGAAGTGAGTCGTCAAGCCGTGTATGATAACATAAGAAGAACGGGCGAGCTTGTTGAAGATTATGAAGAGAAGCTTGGCTTATACCGTCGTTTCACACGTCGCCAAGAACTTTATCGTGCGATGCGTGAACATATTGATGAACCAGAAACACTCAATCGTTATATACAAGAACTAGAAGAATTGGAATAAGGAGGGTCACTTTATGGCGTTTGAAGGATTATCCGATCGTTTACAAGCGACAATGCAGAAAATCAAAGGTAAAGGTAAAGTGACTGAAGCTGACATCAAAACAATGATGCGCGAAGTACGTTTGGCATTGCTAGAAGCCGACGTTAACTTTAAAGTCGTGAAAAATTTTGTGAAGACAGTTTCAGAACGTGCGCTCGGCTCAGATGTAATGAAGTCGTTAACGCCTGGTCAACAAGTCATTAAGATTGTACAGGAAGAACTGACGACATTAATGGGTGGCGACAATAGTCAGATTACCATGGCGAAAAAGCCGCCAACTGTTGTGATGATGGTCGGTTTACAAGGGGCAGGTAAAACAACAACCGCTGGTAAATTAGCGTTATTAATGCGTAAGAAATACAACAAAAAACCATTGCTCGTTGCTGGTGACATTTATCGTCCCGCTGCGATTAAACAATTACAAACAGTCGGTAAGCAAATCGACATTCCTGTATACTCTGAAGGCGACCAAGTCAAACCACAACAAATCGTAGAAAATGCTTTGAAGCACGCGAAAGAAGAGCATTTAGACTTTGTGATTATCGATACAGCTGGTCGTTTGCACATTGATGAAGCGTTAATGGGCGAATTACAAGAGGTCAAAGAGATTGCGAAGCCGAATGAAATTATGCTCGTTGTCGATGCGATGACGGGTCAAGATGCGGTGAACGTCGCAGAATCATTCGATCAACAATTAGACGTTACAGGTGTGACATTAACAAAATTAGATGGTGATACACGTGGTGGTGCTGCACTATCAATCCGTGCCGTAACACAGAAACCGATTAAATTTGTCGGTATGAGTGAAAAGATGGATGGCTTAGAGTTATTCCATCCAGAGCGTATGGCATCACGTATTTTAGGCATGGGCGATGTCTTAAGCTTAATTGAAAAAGCACAACAAGATGTCGATGAAGAAAAGGCGAAAGATCTCGAGAAGAAAATGCGTACGTCATCATTCACACTCGATGACTTTTTAGAGCAGCTCGATCAAGTGAAAAACTTAGGGCCACTGGATGACATTATGAAAATGATTCCAGGGATGAATAAAGTAAAAGGCTTAGATCAGTTGAATATGAGCGATAAACAAATCGATCATATTAAAGCCATTATTCAATCGATGACATTGGAAGAACGTGAAAATCCTGAAAAACTGAACGTATCAAGAAAAAGACGTATTGCGAACGGTTCAGGACGTTCATTACAAGAGGTCAACCGCTTATTAAAACAATTCAACGATATGAAGAAAATGATGAAACAATTTACAGGTGGCGGCAAAGGTAAAAAAGGTCGTCAAGGTCAATTACAAAATATGTTGAAAGGTATGAACTTACCATTCTAACGCTGTAATACGCAGATTTTTGAAGAAAAAACAAAAGGTAAAGTATTTTCTCTTTACAAAGTATCTGTGACCTGTTATTATTGTTTCTTGTAGATAACAAAACTTATGACTTTGAAGGAGAGAATTATAAATGGCAGTAAAAATTCGTTTAACACGTTTAGGTTCAAAAAGAAATCCATTCTACCGTATCGTGGTAGCTGATGCACGTTCACCACGTGATGGTCGTATCATCGAGCAAATCGGTACTTACAACCCATCAGCAGTGAATGCACCAGAAGTAAAAATCGACGAAGCATTAGCTTTAAAATGGTTAAAAGACGGTGCGAAACCAACTGATACAGTTCACAACATCTTATCACGTGAAGGTATCTTAAAAACATTTGACGAACAAAAACGTTCAAAATAATACGAACACACTTTAACAGTGGGACAAATCAAAAGCAGGTTTTGTCTCACTGTTTTTGTTAGAGTAGGATGTTTAAGCAAGGAGGTATAGTTTGTATGAAAATTGAAGTCGGCACAATTGTGAATACGCACGGCATTAAAGGTGAAGTGAAGGTTAAATCCAACTCAGACTTCACAGATGTACGTTTTCAACCGGGCGAAGTGCTACAAGCAGAACTGAACGGTAAAACAACGGCGCTTACAGTTAGAAGTTATCGTATGCATAAAGGCTTGCATATGTTGACATTTGAAGGCATTCACAATATTAACGATATTGAACATTTAAAAGGTGCGACGTTGACACAAGAACGCGATCATGAAGAAATTACGTTGGAAGAAAATGAGTTTTACTACTCAGATATTATCGGCTGTACAGTATTCAACGGCGATGAAGCGATTGGACGTGTCACTGAGATATTTGAAACAGGTGCCAATGATGTGTGGGTTGTCAAAGGTGAGAAAGAACACTTGATTCCTTACATCGCGGACGTCGTACAAAGTGTTGATGTGGAAGCGCGTAAAATTGTCATCACACCAATGGAAGGGCTGTTAAGTGAATGAGAATCGACTATTTAACATTATTTCCAGAGATGTTTGAAGGCGTATTAAACCAGTCTATTTTAAAGCGTGCACGTGAAAAAGGGCAGTTAGCGACACGTACGATTAACTTTAGAGATTACGCGAACAATAAACATAATCAAGTAGACGACTATCCATTTGGTGGTGGCCAAGGCATGGTATTGAAACCAGAACCGATTTTCAATGCGATGCGTGACATTGAGACAACACCAGAAACACGTGTAATTTTAATGACACCACAAGGGCAGCCATTTAATCAAAAACTTGCGGAGTCGTTGGCAGAAGCGGAACACCTGGTCTTTATTTGTGGCCACTATGAAGGCTATGATGAACGCATCCGTGAACAGTTAGTCACAGATGAAATCTCAGTCGGTGATTATGTGTTAACAGGTGGCGAGTTGCCAGCGATGGTCATGACAGATGCGGTCGTACGTCTGTTACCAGATGTACTCGGTAACCAAGTGTCACATGAAGATGATTCATTCTCAAGTGGGTTACTCGAATATCCGCAGTACACACGACCACGTTCGTTTGAAGGTCATGAAGTACCAGATGTATTGTTATCTGGTAATCATGCACATATTGAGGCATGGCGCCATGAGCAGGCGTTATATCGAACATATCAGAAGCGTCCGGATTTGTTAGAAACGTACCCATTAACGGATGAAGATAAAAAAATAATTGAACGTTTCAAAAGATGATTGAAATGTTGTTCGATGTATGATAATATTTTTTAAGTGTGAAAGCACAAAAAACACTATGATCCGCTGCTATTTATTGTCGAGGCAAGAACATAGTTTGAAGGAGAGAATATAAAATGACAAACCACAAATTAATCGAAGCAGTAACACAATCACAATTACGTGATGATATCCCATCATTCCGTCCTGGTGACACATTACGTGTACACGTACGTATCGTTGAGGGTACTCGCGAACGTATCCAGGTATTCGAAGGTGTTGTAATCAAACGTCGCGGTGGCGGTATTTCAGAAACTTTCACAGTTCGTAAAATTTCTTCAGGTGTTGGTGTTGAACGTACGTTCCCAGTGCACACACCAAAAATCGAGAAAATCGAAGTGAAACGTCGTGGTAAAGTACGTCGTGCGAAACTTTACTACCTACGTAGCTTACGTGGTAAAGCAGCACGTATCCAAGAAATTCGTTAATCCAGTCGTACCATTTACGTACGATACTGACATAAAAACAGGCTTAGCATGTGAGGTTCATATGTTAAGCCTGTTTTTCTATGTGAAAATGGAAAATAGACATTATAATTTAAAAAAATATATACTTTCATCGTGTATGTATTGTAGTATAATCAACTTCAAACAGTAAAAGGGGTGAGGTTGATGTTTTATGGAGAGAAGCTCAGCAATATACGAAAACTCAACGGGCTCTCCCGAAAAGAGCTAGCAGAACAGTTGTATATCACTGAACAAGCAGTATGGCAATATGAAAATGATTCAATGTTGCCTCGAATTGATGTACTAAATAAAATGGATCGGTTATTTAATGTAGACACCAAGTATTTCTTCAGTCAAGAATACTTGGTTCATAAAGTGTCTGAAGAAAAAATTGCTTATCGAGCTGAAGACAGAGAGTCAAGAAAGAAAACAAAGTTAGAATTATCGTTTGTAAACTTTATTGATTACTACATTAATTTCTTTGAACAAAACTTGTTAATGCCACATATGCCAATTGTGGATATTAGAGAAAAAACTTTGAAGATGATTCAAGAAACTAATGAAGATAGAAATGAACGTATCAAAAAAATTGCTGAATTTGCGAGAACTAAATTAGGATTAGAAAATAATAAAGACTTGATGTATCTATTGGAAAAAGTGGTATTTATATTGTTGAGAAGAACCTAGGGACACAAATTGATGCATATAGTACTGTGACTAACGATGGTCGATTGTATATTGTTCTAGGCACTATAAAGAAATCTGCTGTCAGAAGAAATTTTGACCTTGCACATGAATTGGGTCATCTATTGTTACACGATGATGTAGATATGGAGATATTAAGTCCTACAGATTTGAAAATAATTGAAACAGAAGCACATTTGTTTGCTTCAGCTTTTCTATTACCAGAATCGCAATTTGTAGAAGATTTTCAAAGCTTAACACGTAAGTCCAATCCTGATTACTATATAGATTTAAAACGAAAGTATTTAGTATCCATTGCTGCTATGGAAATGAGAGCTTATGCGCTAGGTATACTCACATATCAAGAGAATAGATACTTCTGGGGGCAAATAAATAAAAAACAATATAAATTTATAGAACCACTGGATGACGAGATTCCCCCAGTAAGACCCGGAAAAGTACATGCACTCTTAAAATTTGTATTGGATAAAGAAGTTATGAAGATTGATGATGTTTGTAGTGAATTTCATATTCGTCCAGCTTTTCTATCATACCTATTTAGTTTAGAATCAGACTTTTTCAGACCATATATGACTATACAAAAAGATTATTTTAATCAAACAGAAGTCATTCCTATTGGTGAGTTACGTTATAAAACTTCAATGAAATAATTCAAAAAGGCAACGGCTAATCTACGTTAAGTTGTGCCGTTGCCTTTTTAGTGGTGTGCCCGGCATGGGTAATAACTTGACAGTGAAAGACTGTTACAGACTTATTTGATAATATACTTTTTTAAAACATGATTATCAGTTGATAGCAATAAGAATTAAAAGCAGTAAGATTTGTTATAGTACTATCGGGTGATATTTATGTGCGGGACACTGATAGGTTTAGTAAAAGGTGTGCTTATGGGGTGTGTAAGAAGTTTATTAGTTATAGAAAGTATAGAGAGCGATGTAGAAAGTAAAAATGTGTCAATGGTTAATAAATATTGTAAAATCATGGAGAACATAAATGTAGGTCTTGCGTAACAGTTTATGCACCTTAACTAAATTTGTAGACAAATGTAGATATGGCTTTACCTATTAAAGCGAGTATTTCATAGACTTTGGGTTTATAAAAGATTCAGAGGCTTAGCATTAATGGAGAATTTGGAATAAATGATTGGAATTTTTTATTCTTTAAAATTATTTTTAAGAGTTTTTAAAGATGAGAGGATGGGATCCCATGTTTAGATTTATATTTTTATTTTTCGTAGTTTTCGTT
>NZ_PPRF01000135.1 GCF_002902145.1 Staphylococcus rostri
ATTGTTGATCCTGGTTCACCTTTACCTGTCACTTCTGTGTCGCCAGCTTTCACTGGGTCTACTGTCGGTGCATCTGGTGCTACTGTATCTGTTACTGTACCTTCTGTTGGTGTTGACGTATTACCGTTGCC
Organism: Staphylococcus rostri; assembly: GCF_002902145.1. Lineage (GTDB taxonomy): Bacteria > Bacillota > Bacilli > Staphylococcales > Staphylococcaceae > Staphylococcus > Staphylococcus rostri. The sequence goes on from NZ_PPRF01000135.1 coordinate 132, forward strand.
GTCTTTCGCTACAACTGTAACTTTGTCACCTTCTTTAAGTTCTACACCTTCTGGTACATCTACTTTGTAGTTACCATCTGCATCTACTGGTACGT
>NZ_PPRF01000136.1 GCF_002902145.1 Staphylococcus rostri
AATAAGATGATGCGTAAAAATCTAACGTGGGATTATTTTAAAGCTTTCACAAATAAACAGCTTTCAGATCCAAAAACGAAAAGTATCTATCAAAAAAGAAAGATAGATGTTGAATCAACTTTTGGAAATCTGAAGGCTAATTTGGGTTTCCAAAGATTATCGGTTCGCACACAATCAAAGGTTGAATGCGAATTAGGAATCGCACTTATGGCAGTAAATATAAGAAAACTAGCCAGATAAGTGCTAGTTTTTGTCGT
>NZ_PPRF01000137.1 GCF_002902145.1 Staphylococcus rostri
TCCCTGTTATTTTTAATATCTGAACGTGCAACTAGCATTGTTACTTTGTTGTGATGTACCTTAACCACAAAGCCCTTCACGCCACGTCACTCTAATTCTCTCTGCAACTGTGTTGGCGACTTACCAACAGTGTCTATTTTGTACCGTTGCTTTACGGTATCGCTAAGTTCACGTGTGCATGTTTCATTTGTGGTAATCATGTGTGATC
>NZ_PPRF01000138.1 GCF_002902145.1 Staphylococcus rostri
CTGTTGTACCTTCTGGAAGACCTTTTGTATCAACGTTATCTGTTAAGTCTACTGTTCCACCTTGTTCAACCACTTCTGGTGTTGCTGTTGGATCATTTTTGTCAGCGTCAGTTAATTTTTCTTTAACTGTTACTGGTACATCTACTGTATCTTTTGAGCCATCTGGGTATGTTACTTCCACTTTACCTGTGTACTCACCTGGTTTATCAGTATCGATTGATCCTTCTGGTGTTACATCTTTAACTGTTGTACCTTCTGGAAGACCTTTTGTAT
>NZ_PPRF01000139.1 GCF_002902145.1 Staphylococcus rostri
TGTGCAGAAATTCCATCATATACGGATTAACTCTAAAGCGATTAATTGTTCTGTATGAAGGTGTTTGACCCTGCGCAAGCCACATCATTCGACAACTGTCTTTTAACAGAAATTCAATGCGTCTTCCTGAAAATACTGAGTGCGCATAGCCATATAAGATTATTTTTAACATCATTTTTGGATGGTAAGATGAAGGACCTCTATGGTTATAATATTTATTGAAAGCTT
>NZ_PPRF01000140.1 GCF_002902145.1 Staphylococcus rostri
GGACAAATGATTGGGGTGAAGTCGTAACAAGGTAGCCGTATCGGAAGGTGCGGCTGGATCACCTCCTTTCTAAGGATAATAACGGAATATCACCATTAGGTGATAAGCGGATTAACGTGACATATTGTATTCAGTTTTGAATGCTCATATTTGAGGATTCAAACTAAAGAAAAAATTAAATTGAAAGCATTTGCCAGTCTATGAATTTCTTGATGAACGCAGCGAAGATTACTAGTCGTAACTGAGCAAGTGAAGAAAGAAATGAAGACGAATGCGAAGGCTTGTCAATTTAATCAAATTGTACATTGAAAACTAGATAAGTAAGTATAAAAGATTTTACCAAGCAAAAACCGAGTGAATAGCGAAAGCTTGAAACTAAAATTATCGCTAGTCGTCAAATGACGACTCACATAATTAATAAC
>NZ_PPRF01000141.1 GCF_002902145.1 Staphylococcus rostri
GATGTCATCGCGATTGGTAAGATCAATGACATCTATGACGGTGAAGGCGTATCAGAAGCAATCCGTACAAAGAGCAATATGGACGGTATGGATCAGCTGATGAACGTAGTGAAGAAGGACTTCAAAGGCTTAAGCTTCTTGAACTTGGTAGACTTTGACGCGCTATATGGTCATCGTCGAGATAAACCAGGCTACGCGCAAGCGTTGAAGGACTTCGACGAACGTTTACCGGAACTGTTGGACAACATGCGTGAAGACGACCTGTTGATTATCACAG
>NZ_PPRF01000142.1 GCF_002902145.1 Staphylococcus rostri
GTATTTTCATCATCCTTTAATTTATTTAAAACATTCTCGTTATGAATTGTTTTTTTAGGATGTCTTTCTAAATAATGTTTATCAATAGTAATTGTTTTACCATTCGGTTCAATATCAGCATTTTCTTGCTCATTCAAAATGTAATCAGGTATACCATCATCAGAATCTACATAATTGAAAAAATCCGCAACAAAACCATTATTTTCTTTACTGTTATAATACTTTTTCATTCTATGATTAATAACAGCATTAAATTCTTTATTTTTAACTTGACCGATATCAAATTCATTTGTCTTATATATATTTTTTGTCGTATCCCAATTTTTTAACGATGATTCTTGTTGTTGATAATCATTAAAATTTTCAATTATTTTTTCTGTTGTAACGACTAAGAAAAATACAATGACTATTGATAACAACATATACGCATACATCATTAAAAACTTATTGTTTTGAGCTTTATTCTTAGCATAACTTTTCACAAACTGAAGCATAACTGTATAAAAGATAATAGCAATTAAAAATAACATCATTGCAATAACAAGAAGTATTAACATAAATGATTTAAAAATGTAGTAATCATTATAAATGAAAAAGTAAACTACGTAAGTTAGTACAATAGATAATAGCACATAACTCAACAAATAATACTGATGGTGTTTAATTATGTATCTTGAAATTTGTAATTTGTTATATCCTAAATCGTATAATAATTTGATGTCACTTTTTCTATTTTAAAAATAGTGGATCAGCACAGTAATAAAAATAGTTACTAGTAAAACTAGATAAATAACTACAAATAAATCTGCAGGTAAAACTGTAAGTATTGAATTGTCTACTTGTACTGTTTTGCCCACATCTTGATCAATAATATCTATAACTTTTTGAACATTTGGTCCTTTTAAATAATAGGTACCTTCTTCAGAGAAATTTGTCCCCTTTAAACCATATACTTTGATATCTAAGCTACTATCAAATAGTTTTAATTTATTATCTTCTTCAACTTTTTGATGTAAAGTTTTATTATTAGAACTAATAATTACTTTATTATCACTGACATAAGTTACCTTTGTAAAAGATACATGATATTGATTAGTTAATTTCTCAAAATAATCTAATGCATCCTTGGCATGAGGTTTTTTTATATCATTAAGATACAGTTGGATTTTTTGACTATCTTTTTCAATGTTATTGTAAATAGAAAATGATTTAACTGTATCAATTAACAATACGCTTAATATAAGAGTAACAATGAGTGCTAGGGCTGTCTCTTATACACATCT
>NZ_PPRF01000143.1 GCF_002902145.1 Staphylococcus rostri
GGATATATTTATGGAGAAAAAATCACTATTTGATACCAATTTTTCGATTCTTTATAGTTCTTCTATAATAAATGCATTGGGCAATCAACTCTCAATAATTGCTTTTCCCTTGATTGCAATTGAATACTTTAATGCTGATTCATCATTAACTAGCTTAGTTACGCTTTTCATATTTTTACCAAATTTACTCTTCTCTTCTCATGTTGGTGTTTTTGTTGATAAACATAGAAAAAAATATATTCTAATATACTCGAATATTGTATGTTTTTTAACTGCTATATCTATGTATGTCTTTATTGATAACATAAATAT
>NZ_PPRF01000144.1:0-5039 GCF_002902145.1 Staphylococcus rostri
GTTCATCGACTTTCTAAAAAGTTGAATGAGATTAGGAAAAACAAATCTATTCATTAACCAAATTATAGCAGGTACTAATAATAAGCAAATTATGTTTTCTATGGCATAATGAAAATTTATATACTTTTTCAATTCAAGAACAGATAAAAAAATACCGACGTTAACTAAAGAAAACATTATTGAAAACATCTTTTTAATCTCTGGACTTTCTGTATCGAAAATAGATAGATAATCTAAATAAATATATGTGAATAATCCTGCAACACCTGAACTACAAAACAACAATATTGTTTCCAAATTCTCACCTACTTTTTTCTTTATTATATCACATTTAGTACTAGGCGCTAAATATACTGGGTAGCCCGCCTACCCTATATATTTTTACAAATAAACAGAACATACGTTCTAAAAGGAGGCATAGAGAATGAAAACACGCTGTTATGATGGAAAAAAATGGCAATATGAATTCAAATACGAAGGGAAACGTTACAGAAAAAAAGGTTTTAAGACTAAACGTGACGCTAATGCCGCCGGTTTAGATAAACTCAACGAATTAAGAAACGGTTTTAAATTCGATAACGACTTGACTTTCCAAGACTATTTTCAAAATTGGATTGAAGTTTATAAAGAAAATGTTGTTTCAAAAAATACATTTAGACATTACCGATTCACATTGAAACATATCCAACAACACAAAATAGGCAAAGTAGAAATGTCCAAATTAAATAAGCAAATGTATCAAAAATTTATTAATGACTTTTCAAAAACTCATTCAAAAGAGACCATTAGGAAAACCAATGGTGCTATTAAATCAGCTTTAGAAGATGCAGTATATGATGGCTTAATAAATAAAAACCCCACTTACAAAATATCTTATAAACCTGGCAAGCCCTCTAAATCAGAAGAAGATAAGTATGTATCTTTAAAAGATTATGAAGTTCTAAAAAGTTTCTTGAAAAACAACTCATCAAAGTCAGCTTTAGCTTTGTACATTATGATTTGCACTGGGTGTCGTGTTAGTGGTGTTAGATCATTAAAATTAGAACATATTAATGAACTTAAAAATGAGTTGTATATAGATGAACATAAAACCGACGCTTCTCCTAGATATGTCGCTATTGGCAAGGAAGATATGCAACATATATTAAAGGCTGTCAAAAATGCTGTAATTAGTTATGATGGTTATATTTTCAAAGATACCGGTACAATTATAAGTGTCAATGCTATAAACAAAACTCTTAAAAGAGCATGTGAACAGCTTGGCATAAAATATATAACGTCTCACGCTTTGCGTCATACTCATTGTTCTTACCTTTTAGCGAAAGGTGTTTCAATATATTATATTTCAAAGAGATTAGGACATAAAAATATATCTGTAACAACAGAAATTTACTCGCATTTATTAGAAGAAAAATTTAAAGAAGAAGAAGAAAAAACAAAAAACATCCTAGATGTTATGTGATTTTTAGGGACCGGATAGGGACCCAAACCCTTGTACCTCCAATGATTTCAAGGGCTATAAATTCCTTCCGAGGGGGTTCTAATTCTTTATTTCATGCACATTGCGCTCGTTTTGAGACATCAGTGTGACCAAACAGTACAGTCGTTTGGCGGATATATATTTAAAAAGGAATCTCGTTTTTATGGCGGGGTTCTTTTTTCATTTATTTAGAGACCTAAAACAAATAGGCTCTTAGAGTAAGTGGCGCATATAGGTGTTTTACGACAATCGTAGAAAAATGCAGACAATAATTAAGAAAACAAGTTTTTGCTAAAATCTTTGAATCTACTTTCAATGTTTTCGTATGCCATAGGTAAATTCAATTTTAGATCACCTAATACATTACTTTTGACCTCTTTATTATGGACAGTTGTAATTTTATGACATCTGACAAATGACGGAATATGTTTTAAATGGAGAATATGACATTCTGCTTCGTACAGCTGAAAATCATATTTGGGGTGGCGTTTAGAAACATCTTGAATTTTTGAAACGGGCAAAACAATAAAGTCACATGGAAAACGTTCAGACTCACAGCCGATGACTAAAGAAGGACGACCTTTGAACTTTTTAGACTTTGTTTTCATATCAAAATAAGGGAATTTAGCTACTACTACTTTACCTATATCGTCTTTCGGCTTACTGGGCATGGATGAAGTTCTCCTCATCAATGTCATCAAATTCATCTATATACATATCATATTGATAATCATATAGCCGCATCCCTTTTGCGTCTTCCATAATGTCTTCTAACAAAAGTTTGTTTTGTCCACGTTCTTTCGTTGAGAGCCCTTTTCGACTATTGATCCATGCGTGTTCTTGATGTGATTGCTCTCTTAAATTCCATGCAGTGTATTGACCATAACTATATATCGTATTCTCAACAATATACAACTCAGTGTCTGATAGTTGTGTTTCACATTCTGGTGCTTCAATAAAATCTTCAAATGCGCCTCTTATCGAAGGAAGGACAGGACCATGAATCCATCCTTCAAAACTTTCGTTAATGATAGGTTCACCTGTTAATGCGAGGGATGTTTTTTGAATATAATACATCATCTTGTGCATTTTCATTTCATCCCCTATTAATGGTTTGCCTGTAATTTCTTGATATTTCTTCACTAAAACTTGCAGAATTGCATATGTCTTTTGTACGCGATTTTCATACATATTAGATTCCCCCTTGGTTAATAGCATTATACGACAATTACATATGACGGGTATTTAGACTGTAAATCTGTAGTGTTTATCGATAAGTATCATTATACCTAAAAATTAATATAGTTTCAATTTTTATTAAGTTTGTCGGCGTTTCTAATATTCTTATGAAGCTCATCACAGCAATGTCAAAAGTAACTTATTTCAATTATATGGATAATAAACCTATGTTTTTCACATTTTTAAACTTTTTATTAGAATTCCCTTTACTTTTGTTCAAAGTACCTGTATAGTTAGGTCTATCGTAATAAAAGCTCGTGTAATTGAATTGTAGTTTATTTTGAAGAATATACTCCTTTTGATGAAAGAATTTTTTTACAGAAATAAAACGTGCATAACGCACACGGAGGTATTCTTATGTATAACGGTACAGTAAAATGGTTTAACGCAGAAAAAGGTTTTGGTTTCATCGAACGTGAAGAAGGTAACGACGTATTCGTTCACTTCTCAGCAATCGAAGGCGATGGCTACAAATCATTAGAAGAAGGTCAACAAGTGGAATTTGATATCGTATCAGGTGACCGTGGTGACCAAGCAGCTAACGTAATCAAGCGTTAATTTGTTATCACTAAGAATAACCGAGACATTTCATGTAGATGAAGTGCCTCGGTTTTTTTATGCCAACAATATGCTGATCAACGCGATAATCGGCAGTGTCCCCTGTTTAAAGAAGATACTTTTATCACTGGAAATGCCACCGTATAAGGCAACACCAATAATATAGACTAACAACGCGATACAAATTTCTTTAGGATTTGGAGAAATAAATGCACCATACAGCAATAGAACCCCTATTAAACCATTATAAATCCCTTGATTTTTAAGCAGTGTTTGAATATTTTCATCTCGTAATTTCTCCTTTGAGATGTTAAACACGCGACTTGTTGTATCTGAAGTTGGATTGATTGTTTCTAAATACATAATGTAAAAAAATTCTAATGCCACTAAAACAACAAGTATAGTAGATAAAACTGACATCCTTTTTTCCTCCTTTATTAGTTAACGTATTTTGCATTCATAATAATTTATTCCAAATGAATTAAAATACTATATTACTTTAATCCTTTTAGCACTTTTGTTACAAGCAATTGAACTTTTAAAATAAAATGTCTTTTACATAGAAAAGCCGCGCGAAATTTCGCACGGCTTTTTATTATAAGTGATGATTATTATGAGCGTTCATCACGTTTTTGACGACGTCTATTTCCTAAGAATAACGCGCCTAATCCAGCAAATAATGAACCAAGTAACGTACCATTCATGTCCTTGTCGTTACCTGTATCAGGTAATTGACCTTTATTGTCTTTGTTATCTGAGTCTTTATCTACATGGTCATCTTTTGCATCGGCATCAGAATCACTATCTGAATCTGCGTCAGAATCGCTGTCTGCGTCTGAGTTACTGTCTGAATCTGAGTCACTGTCTGAATCTGAGTCGCTGTCGGAATCCGAGTCGCTATCTGAGTCGGCATCACTATCTGAATCGGAGTCGCTGTCTGCGTCTGAATCGCTGTCTGAATCTGAGTCTGAGTCGCTATCTGAGTCTGAATCGCTGTCTGAATCTGAGTCTGAGTCGCTATCTGAGTCGCTGTCTGAATCTGAGTCACTATCTGAGTCTGAGTCGCTATCTGAGTCTGAATCGCTGTCTGAATCTGAGTCGCTATCTGAGTCTGAGTCGCTGTCTGAATCCGAGTCACTATCTGAGTCTGAGTCGCTGTCTGAATCTGAGTCGCTGTCTGAATCCGAGTCGCTATCTGAATCTGAGTCGCTGTCTGAATCTGAGTCACTATCTGAGTCTGAGTCGCTATCTGAGTCTGAGTCGCTATCTGAGTCTGAATCGCTGTCTGAATCTGAGTCGCTGTCTGAATCTGAATCGCTGTCTGAGTCTGAGTCGCTGTCTGAATCCGAGTCACTATCTGAGTCTGAGTCGCTGTCTGAATCTGAGTCGCTATCTGAATCTGAGTCGCTGTCTGAATCCGAGTCGCTATCTGAGTCTGAGTCACTATCTGAGTCTGAATCGCTATCTGAATCCGAGTCGCTATCTGAATCCGAGTCGCTATCTGAGTCTGAATCGCTATCTGAATCTGAGTCGCTGTCTGAATCTGAGTCGCTGTCTGAATCCGAGTCACTATCTGAGTCTGAGTCGCTGTCTGAATCTGAGTCGCTGTCTGAATCTGAGTCGCTATCTGAATCCGAGTCGCTATCTGAATCCGAGTCGCTATCTGAGTCTGAGTCACTATCTGAGTCTGAGTCGCTATCTGAGTCTGAGTCGCTATCTGAGTCTGAATCGCTGTCTGAATCTGAGTCGCTGTCTGAATCTG
>NZ_PPRF01000144.1:5049-5342 GCF_002902145.1 Staphylococcus rostri
ATCGCTATCTGAATCTGAGTCGCTGTCTGAATCTGAGTCGCTATCTGAGTCTGAGTCGCTGTCTGAATCCGAGTCACTATCTGAGTCTGAGTCGCTGTCTGAATCTGAGTCGCTGTCTGAATCTGAGTCACTATCTGAGTCTGAGTCGCTATCTGAGTCTGAATCGCTGTCTGAATCTGAGTCGCTGTCTGAATCTGAGTCGCTGTCTGAGTCTGAGTCGCTGTCTGAATCCGAGTCACTATCTGAGTCTGAGTCGCTGTCTGAATCTGAGTCGCTATCTGAATCTGAGTCGC
>NZ_PPRF01000144.1:5352-5439 GCF_002902145.1 Staphylococcus rostri
GCTATCTGAGTCTGAGTCGCTATCTGAGTCTGAGTCGCTATCTGAGTCTGAATCGCTGTCTGAATCTGAGTCGCTGTCTGAATCTGA
>NZ_PPRF01000015.1 GCF_002902145.1 Staphylococcus rostri
ATAGTATAACTTTTGTATTTAAAACTAAGTATATTGACATGGTTTTACGACGAATTATACTAAATATTTTGTCCACAAGTCATGATTAATGAAACTGAATTATCAGTGAATTGATTGACAGTTTAAGTTACTGATGGTATGGTATAAATACAGGTTAGCTACCTGTATTTATACCTAAAATTACAGAATCTACTAAAACAAGACATTATGTCGTGTTTATCCCATCTATTCGTAGGTGGGATTTTTTATTTTGTTTTAATTTTAATGTAAATTCTAAATGTGCAATTGCTGTAATTATAATCCTTTGCTATTATAGAAATAGTAAATTGCATGGTTAAGTTATACAAGAGCATAATTACTACTTATATTTTCCGAATATTCTTTCTTTATTCTAGTTATTCATATAAATATTATGTAAAGTTTAATCAAGAGACATTATATAAGACTTAAGGGGGATTCAATGACATTTTTACATACATTGAATAAATATCGTGAAGCTAGAACTTTTTTGCTTTTTAGTATATGTTTTTACATCTCTATGTATATTTCTAAAACAGTACATGCATTATGGTTTGATGCGAATGATGCATTACCATATTTTGGCTTTTCATACACGATGATGGCTGTAGCAGGTTCGTTATCAATTATCTCGGGTAAGTTAAGTGATATTATTTCGCCAAGTTTTGCATTGAAGTTAGGAGTTGCAGTGTATGCTGTTGGTTTGTTTCTAAGAATTTTCACACATTCTATGATGATATCCGGAGTATCAGGATTTGTTGCAGGCTTAGGGGCATCACTCGTAATTGTTTCTATGCGCTATTGGATTTTATCTATTGGTACGGAAGAAGAAAGACCAGCGATTGTATCAATTAAAGAGACGGGTACGAATATTGGCATTACAGTCGGCACATCCTTAGCTGGAGGACTCGTTGCTATATTATCTTTAGTGATCATTGAACCCATATTAGGTGTGCTCATATTTTCTGCTTTTTGTTGCTTAGCGACTACTTTATTGGTGCCGAATACATTAAGAAAAGATAAACTTACTAAGGACAATAGACAATCAGCATCAAAACAAACGATTATTAAAAGTCATAAATCACTCACGATAGGTGTGGCTATTTTCGGTTTATTAATGGGCTTATCAGTCAGTTTGTTTACACCCTATGTACCAATTATTTTGAAAGAACAGGGAATAAACATTACATTGATTGGTGTTTATATGGCAATAGTGAGTATGGTAGGTATTGTTGCTGCACCTTTATTTGGAAATAGTAAAGTAAATCAGTTTAAGAACGTAATATTTTTTACTTGTGAACTTTTAACAGGGCTACTCATTTTATTATTTTTAAAATCATTACTAGCGACTGTAATACTCATTATTTTAATTTTTAGAGCAATCTTGCAAACGGGATCTGTTATTACACAAGAGTTAATGGAATTAGAAATATATCCAAAAGAATACTTAGGGTTTCTATTCGGTGCGTCACAATCAGCCTTTTTCATTGGAGATGCATTAGGGGGAACACTTGGCGGATATGTTTATGAATTAGATATGAAATATGCGCTAATCATATGTACAGTGTTATTTGTGATCAACGCAATGGCATTCCCATTGTTTTATAAATGGCAAAGAGCAATGATGAATGATTAGAAATGCAATATTACGTTTAATATTGAATTATCCAAAATCAAAAATCTTGTTATATAATGTACCTAGTTTTAGTACTCTGTAATTTTAGGTATAAGTGAAACGTGACGCTCTGGTATTGTTATATAATTAAGTTTTAGTATTCTGTAATCATAAGTATATTGGTTTATTTCTGTTATTAGTTTTAAAAAAATCCTACTTCACATATAATTAAGTTAATAATTCTGAATGGGGGCATTCCTTATGACGCGTAAATATATTTTGGGATTAGATATTGGTATAGGTTCAGTAGGTTATGGGCTTATTGATTTTGATACGAAAGGTATAATTGATGCGGGAGTCAGACTTTTTCCTGAAGCGAATTCGGATAACAACTTAGGACGACGTGCTAAGCGTGGTGCTAGACGTCTAAAAAGAAGAAGAATTCACCGCTTAGATAGAGTTAAGTCTTTGTTATCAGAATATAAAATCATTTCGGACCGAGTCCCTGTCAATAATCAACCTTATGATATTAGAGTTAAAGGGTTAACAGAACGCTTAACAAAGGATGAACTTGCGGTTGCGTTATTACATATTGCTAAAAGAAGAGGTATACATAATGTTGATGTTGTGATGGACAAAGATGAGGGCGATAAAGAAAGTCTATCTACAAAGGATCAAATAAATAAAAATGCCAAGTTTTTGGAAACGCGCTACGTTTGTGAACTACAAAAAGAACGTTTAGAAAAAGATGGACTAGTAAGAGGCGTTGAAAATCGCTTTCTAACAAAAGATATTGTGCGTGAAGCCAAGAAAATCATAGAAACACAGATGCAGTATTATCCAGAAATCGATGACACATTTAAAGAAAAGTATATTGATTTAGTTGAAACGAGACGTGCATACTATGAAGGTCCTGGTCAAGGTAGTCTCTATGGTTGGGATGCTGATGTTAAAAAATGGTATCAGTTAATGATGGGGCACTGTACATATTTCCCTGAAGAATATAGAAGTGTGAAATACGCATATACTGCAGATTTATACAACGCATTAAATGATTTGAATAATTTGCGTATTTCTCGAGACGAAAATGACAGACTAGAATATCATGAAAAATATCACATCGTAGAAAATGTTTTTAAACAAAAGAGAACACCTACATTAAAACAAATTGCTAAGGAAATCGGTGTTGAAGAAGTGGATATTTCCGGATACCGTATTACAAAGTCAGGCAAACCTCAGTTTACAAGTTTCAAATTATATCATGACTTGAAAATGGTGATTAGTGATCAAAAGATTTTAGAGAACATTGACTTGCTTGATCAAATTGCTGAAATATTGACCATTTATCAGGATAAGGATTCAATCATTAATGAACTTGGTCAACTTGAATATCTGCTTTCTGAACATGATAAAAGTGTAATTTCAGATTTAACAGGTTATACGGGAACACATAATTTGTCTCTTAAATGTATGCAGATGATTATTGAAGAATTATGGCATTCTTCAATGAATCATATGGAAGTATTTACTGCGTTAAACATACAACCAAAAAAATATGAATTGAAAGGGTATAAGCGCATTCCAACAGCTATGATTGAAGATGCGATACTATCTCCAGTTGTCAAACGTTCCTTTAAACAAGCGATTGGTGTTGTAAATGCGGTAATAAAAAAATATGGTTTACCCAAAGACATCATTATTGAATTAGCACGTAAGTCTAACTCAGCTGAACAGCGCCGTTATTTAAATGAGATTCAAAAGAAAAACGAAAAAATGCGTAAACGTATCGAAGAAATAATTAAAGAATATGGGAATGAAAACGCCAAATATTTAATTCAAAAAATTAGATTACATGATGCACAAGAAGGGAAATGTTTGTATTCTTTGAAAGATATACCACTTAATGATTTATTACGTAATCCGGATCATTATGAGATTGATCATATCATTCCGAGATCCATTTCCTTTGATAATTCAATGCACAATAAAGTATTAGTACGAAGCGAACAAAATGCTAAAAAATCTAATCAAACGCCGTATCAATATTTAACGTCATCAAATTCAGATATCGAGTATTCAGTGTTCAAACAACACATTTTAAATCTTGGTAAAAATAAAGATAGAATGTCTAAGAAAAAGCGCGAATATTTATTAGAAGAACGTGATATTACTAAGTATGATATTCAAAAAGAATTTATCAATCGAAACTTAGTTGATACACGATATGCAACACGTGAACTTACTTCCTTATTAAAAGCTTACTTTCATATCAACGATTTAGATGTCAAAGTTAAAACGATAAATGGGAGTTTTACAGACTTTTTACGTAAAAGATGGCGTTTTAGAAAAGAGCGTGATGAGGGTTATAAACATCATGCTCAAGATGCATTAATTATCGCAAATGCAGACTATCTTTTTAAAGAACATAAGCTATTGAAAGAAATTAAAGATGTGTCCGATATAAATATGCATCAAAATAGTTCTGAGATTAAAAATGACAAACAATATCAAGAAGTATTTGGTAACTACTTCAAGATGGATGATATTAAAAATTATCCAATTACCAAGTTTTCCCATCGTGTGGATAAGAAGCCTAATCGACAACTAATTAATGATACGATTTATTCGACAAGAAATATTGATGATAAAATCTATGTTGTTGAAACATTAAAAAATATATATGATCGTCAAAATGACAAGGTGAAAAAGATTTTTAATAAATACCCAGAGAATATACTGATGTATCAAAATGATCTAGAAACATTCAAAAAAATCCATGTCATTATGGAACAATATGCAAATGAAAAAAATCCATTGGCTAAATATTATGAGGAAACTGGGGAATTTGTGACAAAGTATGCAAAAGATGACAATGGTCCAGTTGTCAAAAAGATAAAGTATTATATGAAGGCGCTTGGTGAACATTTAGATGTTACACATAATTATTCAGGTGCAAAAAATCAAGTTGTACAACTTTCAAAAAAATCATTTCGTTTTGATATTTATAAATCAGAACAAGGTTATAAAATGGTTAGTCTTTCATACCTATCATTAAATAATGATAAAGACCGATATTTTGTAAATCGAGATGAATATGCACAATTGAAGAAAGGCAAGCAGATTGCTGAAACAGATCAATTTATAGGTAGCTTTTATACAAATGATATCATTCAGCTGAATGGTGAAAAATACCGTGTAATTGGTGTCAACAATGATAGACGTAATAGAATTGAACTTGATAGAGTTGACATAAGACAAACGGATTATGTGAAGCTGCATAATTTAAAAAAGGGTGATCGTATTTTTATGACTATTGGTCGAAATACGACTGATATTGAAAAAATCTATACTGACATTTTAGGGAATATTTATAAAAGTAAGCGACCAAAAGCACCACAACTTGTATTCAAAAAAGGGTGATAACAATGGGATGGCGAATTGTTTATATTTCTGATGTTGATAAACTTTCACTGCACTTAGATAGCTTGAAAATTAAAAAAGGGGATGACTGATAAGGTCCTCTTCAATGGCGTTCACACAACCATTTAAGTCGTCATCCATACAAACTAGACTTAGATTATCAGAAATTACCTGCAGCATTAGCATCCTATATACAAGATATGTATAAATACTAGAACCACATAAAAAGACCAACCACTCAAAAATGAGCGAGTTGGTCTTTTTTGACTAAATGTTGAAGTCCTTTAAAAAATCTTCAGTTGCCACTTTTGGCTTGAATGTTTCTGGGATTTGTTCAGTACGTACAACTAATACGTCACATGTTGCATGTCGAACGATAGCTTCAGATACAGAGCCGACGATGAAACGTTCAACTGCATTTAAACCTGATGTACCACACATGATAAGATCAACATCAAGTTTTTCTTCACTTGCCATTCTAGGGATTAGAGACTTAGGTGAACCAAATTCTAAGCGTGTCTCAACATCCGCGACACCTTCGTCAATTGCTACTTGTTTGTATCCGTCTAACAATTTCTCAGCAAATGTTTTAGACTTTTCTGTGAAGTGTGAATCATATACTTCAAAAGATGTGTAAGTACGTGAATCGATGACATTGATGATTGTAAGTTTGGCATTGTTACGTTTTGCAACGGCAACAGCTTTGTTGAATGCCCATTCTGCTTCATGAGAACCATCGACTGCGATTAATATGTTTTTGTACATTAACATAGCAAAAACCCCTTTCTTATTTCACCATTATTATATCACAAAATTATGCATACGGAAATCATTATGATTGCGCTTACAATATCTGTGCGTTATTATTGAGTTGGAGGTGTAGGAGTATGAAAATTGGAATTCCTAAGGAGATCAAAAATAACGAAAACCGTGTGAGTTTATCACCGAGTGGGGTACATGCCCTTGTAGAAGCAGGACATACAGTTCTTGTCGAAAAAAGCGCAGGTGAGGGTTCTTACTTTGAAGACAAGCATTACATCGAAGTAGGTGCGCAAATTGTCGACACAGCTGCTCAAGCATGGGACGTAGATATGGTTGTAAAAGTAAAAGAACCTTTAGAAGAAGAATATGGTTACTTTAGAGAAGGTCTTGTTTTATTCACATATTTACATCTTGCGAATGAACCAGCATTGACTGAAGCATTAGTTGAGAAAAAAGTAATCTCAATCGCTTATGAAACTGTTCAATTAGCTGACCGTTCATTACCATTATTAACACCTATGAGTGAAGTTGCAGGTCGTATGTCTGCACAAATCGGTGCGCAATTCTTACAACGTTTTAACGGTGGAATGGGTATCTTATTAGGTGGTATTCCAGGCGTTCAAAAAGGTAAAGTAACTATTATCGGTGGTGGTCAAGCAGGTACTAACGCCGCTAAAATCGCACTAGGTCTTGGTGCGGATGTTACAATTCTTGATGTTAACGCCAAACGCTTACAAGAATTAGAAGACTTATTTGATGGTCGTGTGCATACAATCATGTCAAATCCATTAAACATTGAAGAAAATGTGAAAGATAGTGACTTAGTAATCGGTGCCGTATTAATTCCAGGGGCAAAAGCACCAACACTTGTTACAGAAGACATGATTAAGCAAATGAAACCAGGTTCTGTTATTGTGGATATCGCAATCGACCAAGGTGGTATTTTTGAAACAACTGATAAGATTACAACGCATGATAATCCAACTTACATTAAACATGGTGTTGTGCACTATGCAGTTGCAAATATGCCGGGTGCAGTGCCACGTACATCAACAATTGGTTTAAATAATGCAACATTACCTTATGCGCTACAACTTGCGAATAAAGGTTACAAACAAGCATTGATTGACAATGTGCCATTATCGCATGGTTTAAATACATTCAATGGTTTAGTAACGAACAAAGCAGTTGCTGATGCGTTTGATCGCACGTACACACCAGTAACAGAAGTCTTATCATAATAAATTGGATTCAGATATAATTTCGAGTATCCTATATAAGCCGTCAGAATTCACTATTGGATTTTGGCGGCTTTGTTTATATCTAAAGTTAAAATTATTTAGCAAGTTATAGGCTATGTAAAGTGGGGTGATCATGTGAAAACGATAAAGTTTGAAGATCAAATGCGACACATACGTAAAAATAAAGAAGCGGCATTGAAAGCGACACGTGCTATTTTTGAAGATTTTAACCCTGGGGAAAGAAAGTTTGATCGACCAAGAAAAAATCCTGAGAAAGCAAAGGCATTGGCTGAATTTGAAAAACGCTTTATCGCAAAGCAGGATGAGATAAATAAACAAAGTTAATATATTAGTTTACAAATTGTAGTCCATAACTTTGTAGTATTAGTGATGATGCGTGTGATATTATGCAGAATGTTCATTTACGAAGGCTGGGGGCCGGGACATTAAATCAAACATTCAAATTAAGCTTGAGATTTTATGGATATGGCAGTAGCTGACTGGTGTTAAAATACGCTTTTACAAGCTTTTTTTATGCCTAGTCAGCCTTGCCGGGGGACGACGGGGTTGGGACACAATAAATTTAAGTACTGGGAAACCGATAAACGGTGTCCCGAAAGCGGGATTTTCGACAGAACTGCCACGATTTCGGCAAAATCAAAAAGCAATTTTGCTCATCGTTCGCTTCTGCTCAAATCCTAAGCGCTTCTGTCCTAACCTCTGTCCCATCCCTCAAAAAAACACGACACACCATGATAGGGGCGTCGCGTTTTTATTCGTTTATTTAGGATAGTGTGACAGGCTTTCATAACCGTCTGCTGTTACTAAAATATCATCTTCAATACGCACACCTGCAACGTTTGGTACATA
The DNA here is from genome assembly GCF_002902145.1 of Staphylococcus rostri. Lineage (GTDB taxonomy): Bacteria > Bacillota > Bacilli > Staphylococcales > Staphylococcaceae > Staphylococcus > Staphylococcus rostri. The sequence goes on from NZ_PPRF01000015.1 coordinate 7,927, forward strand.
AATACCTGGTTCAATTGTAATAACCATACCTTCTTCTAAGACGTTTTCATTTGTATTAGAAACATCTTGGTATTCGTGTGCTTCAAGACCTAACCCATGACCTAAACGATGTGGGAAATAGTCGCCATAGCCAGCGTCTTCAATAATACCGCGAGCAATGTTATCAAGTGTACTAATTGTGACACCTGGTTTGATCGCATCAATTGCTGATTGTTCTGCTTGTTTGACGATGTCATAGATACGATTTGCTTCATCACTCGGTTGACCGAAAGCAACAGTACGTGTGATGTCGCTACAGTAGTGGTTGTAAATAACACCTAAGTCGAACAACACATATTCGTCATCTTGTAGTTTTCTATCGCCTGGCGTACCGTGTGGCGCTGCTGCATGGTCGCCAAATAGAACCATCGTATCGAAACTCATTTCACTTACGCCATGTTTCTTAATTTCATTTTCAATATGGTTGACGACTTCACGTTCTGATACGCCAGCTTTTAAGTATGCCACACCAATTTCTACGCATTTATCTGCAAGTTCAGCAGCGCGACGCATTTCAGTAATTTCTGCTTCCGTTTTCACATTTCGTAATGTTTTCAACGTTAAATCTAATGCGTCAAATGTTTTTACATCAAAAGCTGTTTCTAGTTCGCGTGCACGTTTAACTGTGAGATGTGTTTCTTCAATTAACATTTTTGGATATTTTGCGCTATGTTTTGCATAAGGATTTTCAGTATCAAGATATCCTATAATTTTGCCTTGATATGGGGAAGCTTTAACTTCTTCAACATCTAGTTGTGGTACGAATAAAGTTTGGTCGCCTTCTTTCGTAACGAGCAGCGCAAACAAGCGTTCGTGAGGCTCACTTTTAAAGCCTGTTAAATAAAATATGTTAATTGGATGTGATATCCAAGCTGCATCTGCATTTTCGTTTTGAAGTGTTTGAATCAGTTGTTCTATCTTTTCCATACAAATCCTCCTTATAATATGTCTATTTTATTGTATGCCAGTTATTTGTAAAATTCAAACAAGGATGTGTGTAGGAAATCGGTTCGCGTGGTATAGTAAAGTTAGGAATATTGAGAAGGAGGCATATCAAATGAAATTATCTTTTCATGGTCAATCGACTGTTTATTTTGAAGCTAACGGTAAAAAGGGGATTATCGACCCATTTATTACTGGTAATGAATTGAGTGATTTAGACGCGAATACGTTGGAAGTGGATTATATCGTCTTGACGCATGGTCACGAAGATCACTTTGGCGATACATTAGCATTAGCTGAACGTACGGGCGCGACAGTTATCTCAACAGCTGAAATTGCCAACTATCTTTCAACAGCAAAAGGAATTGAAAATGTGCATCCAATGAATATTGGTGGTCAGTGGACATTTGATTTTGGTAAGTTGAAGTTCGTTCAAGCTTTTCATAGTTCAAGCTTATTAAATGATGAAGGTGTGCCTATTTATCTAGGGATGCCAATGGGGGTTATCTTAGAGTTAGAAGGAACGACTGTTTATCATACAGGAGATACAGCGCTATTTAGTGATATGAAACTCATCGCAGACCGTCATCCAGTTGATGTATGTTTCATTCCAATTGGCGATAACTTTACAATGGGTATTGATGACGCGAGTTATGCGATTAATCAGTTTATCCAACCGAAAATCACAGTGCCAATTCATTTTGACACGTTCCCACTTATCGAACAGAACCCTGAAGATTTTAAAGCAGCTGTCACGCATGGGGAAGTTCAAATTTTAAAACCTGGTGAAGCTGTGAAACTTTAATAATAAAAAACGAAAAAGTGAGCCGACATGATGCGTCAGGCTCACTTTGTTAATTATTTAACGATGAGAACTGGAATTTTTGCGCGTTTTGCCACTTTATGGCTCACACTACCTAAAACAAACTTCTTCTCTGCTTCTGCTTTGCGGTTACTTAAGACAACGATGTCATATTGACCGCTATTCGCATACGCAACGATTTTTTCTTTAGGATTGCCGCGCTCAATAATTTCTTCAAAAGGGATGCCGTTTGACTCAAGCGTTTCACGTGTGGGTGCCATCTTTTCATGGCGAATGGCTTTTAATTCATCCATATGTGTGCCCATTTTAACGGAAGCTTGTACATCTTGTTCACCAATGACGTTCAACATTGTCACGGTTGTACCTTCTCCAGCAAGTTTAGCAACTTCTTGTAGTGCTTTCGTGTTTTTCAAATCCGTGTCGACTGCGAGTAGTATATTTTTATGCATCTCAATCAACCTCCCTATGTCTAGTGTAAACAATCTCATACTAAAATGCTATGGTTATCGGCAATTTTTCAGTATTTGACCTTATGATGACACTTTGAATTGTTGTGCAAAAAAGTAGCAAAAAAAGTTATAATAGGTAAGGTATGTAAGTGCGCCATGTACAACGTTAAAGTGTTACAATCGCCTGGACAACCATGAATAACCTTTGTAACGCGAAATGTATATTAAAATATTGTAACGATGCGTTGATTTGAGCGACAATCTGGCTAGAGTGTGTTACTTTTGCTGGAAAATAATGGAGATAAAAACTTTTTTAAATTGTGTTGTATGTAGTATGGAAAAGGTGTGACTTAGGCAATGACAAAACATGAGCAAATTATTAAGCACATAGAGAATTTGAGTGTCGGACAAAAAATCTCAGTGCGTAAAATAGCAAAATACCTCGATGTTTCAGAGGGGACGGCGTATCGTGCGATTAAGGATGCTGGTCAACGTGGACTTGTCGCAACGATTGATCGTGTTGGAACGGTGCGAATTGAAAAAAAGGCGCGTCAGCATCTCGATAACTTAACTTTTGCTGAAATCGCTAAAATTATTGATGGTCATTTGATTGGCGGTCGTTCAGGACGTTTCAAAACACTTACAAAGTTCGCGATTGGTGCGATGGAAGTGGATAATGTCGTTAACTTTGTTTCAAAGAATACGCTACTAATTGTAGGGAACAGATTGGATGTACAGAAGGCGGCATTACAAAAAGGCAGTGCCGTGCTGATTACAGGTGGTTTTGATACGACCGATGAAATTAAGCGTATGGCTGATGACAAGGGATTGCCGATTATTTCATCTAATTATGATACATTTATGGTCGCGAATATGATTAACCGTGCCATGTACAATCAAATGATCAAAAAAGAGATTCTCGTTGTTGACGATATTGTTATTCCTATTGAAGAGACGTCCTATGTAATGCAGACGTTGAAGGTTCAAGACGTCCGTGATAAGTCTCGAGAAACTGGGCATTCACGTTTTCCAGTTGTGGATGAGCATGTACGGTTAACAGGGCTCATTACGAGTAAAGACATTATCAATCAAAATGCAGAAGAAACTGTATGCAAGGTGATGACGAAGCTGCCAATAAGTGTGCAAATACATACAACAGTTGCAAGTTGTGCGCATATTATGATTTGGGAAGGTATCGAATTATTGCCTGTGACAGGTGTGAACAAGCAATTAATCGGTGTTATTACGCGTGAAGATGTATTAAAAGCCATGCAAGTTGTGGGCAGACAACCCCAAGTGGGAGAAACAATTAATGATCAAGTGGCGAAACATATCGAAATTAGAAATCATCAAATTTTTGTCGAAGTGACGCCACAGTTGACGAATCAGTTTGGTACGTTAAGCAAGTCTGTTTCGGTCGCAATTATTGAAGAAACGATTAAAAGTGTTATGCGAAAGCACAAAAAGTTAGAAGTGATGATTGAAAGCTTAAATATTTTTTATATTAAAACGGTACAGATTGAAAATGAGATAGAAGTACTTTATCAAATTTTAGACATGGGACGTAATTTTGCTAAAATTGAAGTAACGATGGAAAGCAATCAAGCACCTGTAGCCAAGGCATTAATCATGTGCCAACTATTAGACAATTAGGAGTGTATGTAATGAACAGTTTTGAACAGATTATTTCAAAAATAGAACAATACGATACGATTATTATTCACCGCCATGTTCGACCAGACCCCGATGCGTTTGGCTCTCAATATGGTTTGAAACGCTATATTCAAGCTAAATATCCTCACAAAAAAGTATACGCAGTGGGTGACAGCGAGCCGTCTTTAGCGTTCATGGGGACATTAGATTCAATTGATGATAGCATGTATACGGAAGCATTAGTCATTGTCTGTGATACGGCAAATGCGCCACGTGTAGATGATACGCGTTTTACGAATGGTCAAGCATTGATTAAAATCGATCATCATCCGCCAGTGGATCAATACGGTGAAATTAATTATGTCGATACACAAGCGTCATCAACAAGTGAGATCATTTATGACATGATTGAAGCGGTTGGCGATACACAATATATGAACCGTGAGATTGCATCAGCACTATATTTAGGAATTGTCGGTGATACAGGGCGCTTTTTATTTAATAATACGACGCCAAGAACAATGGCAATCGCGAGTGCTTTATTAACATACGATATTCAGCACATGGACTTGTTAAATCAATTAGGTGAAAAAGATCCTCACTTAATGCCATTTCAAGGTTATGTGCTACAAAACTTCCAATTAGAAGACAATGGTTTTTGCCAAGTAACAATTACGAAAGCCGTTTTAGCGCAATTTAATATACAACCGTCTGAAGCATCATTATTTGTTAATACAATTGCCGATTTAAAAGGCTTAAAAGTATGGGTATTTGCGGTAGATGAAGGCACAGAAATTCGTTGTCGCATTCGCTCAAAAGGGATCGTTATTAACGATGTCGCAGCAGATTTCGGTGGCGGTGGTCATCCGAATGCTTCTGGTGTATCGGTTGATAGCTGGGAACAGTTTGAAACATTAGCATCAGAATTAAGAAAAAAAGTACAATAAGCGGTACATTCATGATAAAGAGGTGAGCGTAAAATGGTTGCACATTTGAATATTCATTCAGCATACGACTTGTTGAATTCAACTTTAACAATTGAAAGTGCAATTCAACGCGCAAAAGAAGCGGGTTATACTGCTATGGCATTGACCGATTTGAACGTAATGTACGGCATTCCGCAATTCTATGATGCTTGCCAACAAGCGGGTTTGAAAGCAATGTTAGGAATGACGATTCATGTTTCCGACCATTTACAACAACGTGAAGCCATCGTGATAGCTAAGAATCAAGCGGGTTTACAACGGCTGTTTAAAATATCGACAGACATTAAAGTTAATGAACAAACATTTGTAGATGTTGCGCATTTATCATCTTATGTGGCCGATACGGTTATTATTTTTAAAGATATTCATGATGATACGATTGATTGGTTGGCAAATTTACCAGAATCTACAACAGTATACTTAGATGAGACATCAACGTCATATGAGCATTATCCGCAAGTGTGGGCGCGTGCGGCTTTTTATGCTTATCCAGAAGACAAGGATGCGATTAAGACGTTAGCGGCAATTCGCGATAATACAAAAGTGAATCTAGTCGCACAATCGCATGAAACATCGCAACACATTTTAGATGTGGCGACGCTGGAAAACGAATCAATCCCATCAGAGTGGCTTTCTCGTACGGATGAAATTGCGGCATTGTGTGATGCGGAACTTCAATACCATCAAGCGTTATTACCGGAGTTCACTACGCCTAATGGTGAGTCTGCGAATGATTACTTGTGGCAACAATTGACTATGGCACTGGCTGAACGTCAATTAACGACAGATGCATATCAAGAGCGATTGCAATATGAATTTAATGTTATTACACGTATGGGTTATGCGGATTACTTTTTGATTGTGAGTGATTTGATTGGTTATGCGAAAAACAACGGCATTCTCGTGGGACCTGGGCGTGGTTCATCTGCGGGATCGCTCGTCAGTTATTTGTTAAACATTACGACCATCGACCCGTTACGTTATGATTTACTGTTTGAGCGTTTTTTAAATCCTGAACGTGTGACGATGCCAGATATTGATATTGACTTTGAAGATACACAACGTGAAAAAGTGATTCAATATGTGCAACAAAAATATGGAGATTACCGTGTTTCGGGCATTATCACGTTTGGACATTTGCTCGCCAAAGCAGTTGCGCGTGATGTAGGGAGAGTTATCGGCTTTGATGAAGTCACGATGAGTGAGGCATCCAAACTTATTTCGATGAGTGGCAAATCGACATTGGAAGAAGCGTACACTTTTGAACCGTTCCATACGTTCGTACACCGCAATCATTTACATGAAAAATGGTATGAACTTTGCCGACAATTGGAAGGGTTACCGCGAAATACGTCGACGCATGCTGCAGGTGTGATTGTAAATGACCGACCACTTTATGAATCGATTCCTTTAACTGAAGGAGATACAGGGCTTCTAACGCAATGGACGATGACGGAAGCGGAACGTATTGGCCTATTGAAAATTGACTTTTTAGGCTTGAAAAACTTAACGATTATTCATCAAATTATTAAGCAAGTTGCGCGAGATTTAAATATCCACATTGATATCGAACAAATCCCGTTTGATGACCCGGATGTTTTTGCGATGTTGTCTAAAGGAGAGACAACGGGTATTTTCCAACTTGAGTCGAAAGGTGTAAGAGACGTGCTCAAACGACTGCAACCTGAACATTTTGAAGATATTGTTGCGGTTACGTCATTGTATCGTCCTGGTCCAATGGATGAAATTCCAACGTATATTACACGTCGACATGATCCGCAACAAGTGAAGTATTTGCATCCAGATTTAGCACCGATTTTATCACGAACGTATGGTGTTATTATCTATCAAGAGCAAATCATGCAGATTGCGAGTCAATTTGCCGGCTTTAGTTATGGTGAAGCGGATATTCTACGACGTGCCATGAGTAAGAAGAACCGCTCTGTGTTAGAGAGTGAGCGTCAACACTTTATCGATGGTGCGGCAAAGAAAGGTTATGCAGAAGCGCTGAGTGGTCAGATTTTCGACTTGATTTTGAAGTTTGCGAACTACGGCTTCCCGCGTGCTCACGCTGTAAGTTACTCGAAAATCGCCTATATCATGTCATACCTTAAAGTTCATTATGCGCCTTATTTTTATGCGAACATTTTAACGAATGTGATTAATAATGAAGAAAAAACAGCGCAATTTATACAAGAAGCGAAACAACATCAATTGAAGATTCATGCGCCACATATTAATAAAAGTCAATGGCGTTATGTCGCAACGTCTGAAGGAATGTATATCTCATTAGGAGCGATTAAAGGTGTAGGGTATCACAGCGTTCAAGCAATCTTAACGGAGCGTTATGAGCATGGGCCTTACAAAGACTTTTTTGACTTTTGTGATCGATTACCTAATCGTGTGAGAACACGCCGCTTGTTAGAAGCGTTAATCTTTGCCGGTGCACTTGACTGCTTTGGTAAAAATCGCGCCACATTGTTGCAGTCAATTGATCATATTGCTGATACCAATTCGGAATTGGATCAATCAATTATTCAAGATTTTGCGACGGTGAAGAAGGATTACCATGAGACGGATGAAATGCCAGATGAACAATTAAGTGCTTACGAAAAGGAATATCTAGGCTTTTATGTAACGATGCATCCAATCGAAAAGTTATTTATCCGTAAACAGTATTTAGGGATTCATCGTATACATCATAAAGCAGTAAATCAGCCGATACTTGTAACGATTGAGCGTATGCGTGTCATTCGCACGAAGTCTAAGGGACAACAAATGGCGTTTGTGACATTGAACGACGGTCAAACGACTGTGGAAGGTGTCATTTTCCCAAGCGTTTATCAACAACTCACTTTCAAATTAGAAACGAACCAGTCGTATGTTGTGTTTGGCAAGTTTGAATGGCGCCAACAGCAACGTCAAATCATTATTAATCACATCGTACCGTTCATTGATTACGAGCGTGATAAACTGAATCAGGTCCAACAAGTCGTGATACGCCGAGGTTTAACAAAAGATATATATGCGCAATATTTAGCACAAACCGAGGGAAATGCGGGTGTACCGGTGCTGTTATTTGATGAGCAGTCGAACAATATGACACAAGTTGGTATGATTGCACAACGCCAAGATATTTTGGAAACGTTTATACAATTATTTGAACCAAACCATATTCGTTTATTATAATAAAAAGGCGATTAGCACCTAGTCATAAATGGGTGCTGATTGTTTATATCGTGCAAATGCATAGCGCCTTGTAGCACTTTACATCGCTAGATACGATAATAGGCAGTAGGGACGGCTGGTACATTAATAGAAATAGTCAATTTAAGTGTGAGTATTTATGTAGATGGCAGTAGCTGATTGAGGCAGTGGCATCTTTTTATAAACATGAGCTTCCTGTCCCACGCCCTGTCAACATTATTTGAGAATGATTGTGCATAATTTGACAGTAAATTCATATAGCCCAATTTAATAGGGTTATGCTATAGTAAAGTGATAATTGACAATCTACGCGACAACATATGTGTAGGAACAACGAGAAAAAATAATGGAGATGATAAAGAGATGTCATTAAGAGACGACGCATTACATATGCACTTAGAAAATCATGGAAAGCTCGCTGTTAGCCCTAAAGTGAAAGTAACAAACAAACAAGAACTGAGTTTAGCGTATTCACCAGGTGTTGCTGAGCCTTGTAAAGATATTCATGAGCAACCAAGCAAAGTATATGATTACACGATGAAAAGTAATACAGTTGCGGTGATCTCTGATGGGACTGCAGTGTTAGGACTTGGTAATATCGGTGCTGAAGCGAGTATTCCAGTAATGGAAGGTAAAGCAGTATTATTCAAAAGTTTTTCTGGTGTGGATGCGATGCCATTATCATTGGCGACGACAGACACAGAAGAAATTATTCGCACAGTTAAATTACTTGAACCAAATTTTGGTGGCGTCAATCTTGAAGATATCTCAGCACCTCGCTGTTTTGAGATTGAAGAGCGTTTGAAAAAAGAAACAAAAATCCCAGTGTTTCATGACGATCAACATGGAACTGCAATCGTGACAATGGCGGGCCTTGTCAACGCATTACGTATTGTCGACAAAGACCTTGCAGATATTAAAGTTGTACTAAATGGTGCAGGTGCTGCTGGTATTGCGATTGTTAAGTTATTGTACTCATATGGCGTGCGTAACATGATTATGTGTGACTCTCAAGGTGCTATTTATGAAGGACGTCCACATGGTATGAACGATACGAAAGAGACAGTCGCTAAATGGACGAATAAAGATAAAATTGAAGGTAAGTTAGTCGATGTGATTAAGGATGCAGACGTATTTATCGGTGTTTCAGTTGCGAATGCATTGAGTGAAGAAATGGTGCAATCAATGGCGGATGACCCGATTATTTTTGCGATGGCGAATCCGAACCCTGAGATTACACCTGACAAAGCGAAAGCGGCGGGTGCGAAAGTAATTGGTACAGGACGTTCTGATTTTCCAAACCAAATTAACAACGTGCTTGCATTCCCGGGTATTTTCCGTGGCGCGTTAGATGTCCGTGCAACGCATATTAATGAAAATATGAAGCGTGCGGCGGTTGAAGCGATTGCCAACTTGATTACGGATGAAGAACGCAATCCTGATTATGTGATTCCTGAACCATTTGACTATCGTGTTGCAGCATCTGTAGCAAGAGAAGTAGCACGTGCAGCGATGGAATCTGGTGTTGCGAGAATAGAAGTGGACCCTGAAGATGTTTATAATAAAACAATCGAACTGTCAGAGTTAAAGAAAAACTAAACGCGTAACACATCAGCGCCTATGAAGATAAAATTTTAATAGCAAGTCATCGTGATTAATATGATTTCTGACGCTTGCTTGGAACGTACAGACGAGTTGGGGTGCCATTTAAGAAAAAATGAGGCAGTCCCACCTCGTTGAACGTGTCCTTTGTGGAGGTATTAATATGTTTAAAGACTTTTTTAATCGTAATTCGAAAAAGAAAAAGTATGTAACGGTTCAAGATTCAAAGCAAAATGATGTCCCAGACGGTATTATGACCAAGTGTCCAAACTGTAAAAAAATTATGTACACAAAAGAACTAACAGAGAACTTAAATGTTTGTTTCAACTGTGACCATCATATTCAGCTCTCAGCATATGGACGAATTGAAGCCTTAGCGGATGCAGGCAGTTTTGAAGAGTTTGACCAAGGTATGACCTCTGCAAACCCATTAAACTTTCCGGGTTATGAAGAGAAAGTGGAAAAAGATCAAACGAAAACTGGCATGAACGAAGCAATTGTAACCGGTGTTGCGAAATTGAACGGCATGCCATTTGGTATCGGCGTCATGGACCCTCGATTCCGCATGGGTAGTATGGGCTCTGTTGTCGGCGAAAAAATCTGTCGTATTGTTGATTATTGTACAGAACATAGATTGCCTTTCGTTCTGTTTACCGCATCAGGTGGTGCACGTATGCAAGAGGGGATTATTTCGCTCATGCAAATGGCGAAAACTTCTGTGTCGCTTGAACGTCACTCCGAAGCAGGTCTGTTGTTTATTTCATACATGACGCATCCAACAACAGGTGGCGTATCGGCAAGTTTTGCGTCTGTCGGTGATATTAACTTGGCAGAACCGAAAGCATTGATTGGCTTTGCGGGACGTCGTGTAATTGAACAAACAATTAACGAGAAGTTGCCAGATGACTTCCAAACAGCCGAATTTTTATTAGCACATGGTCAGCTGGATAAAGTTGTACATCGCAGTGATATGAAAAGTACGCTTGCGACACTGTTCGATATGCATCGTGAGGTGGAAAAATAATGTTAGAATTTGAAAAGTCAATTGAAGCAATTAAGAAGAAAATTCAATCATTAGAAGAAGCACAAGTGAAAAATGATGTCGATCTCACAGATGAAATTGAAATGTTAGAAGCGGCACTTGAAAATGAAAAGCAAAAAGTATATACATCACTAAAATCATGGGATCGTGTGCAACTCGCACGTTTACCTGAACGCCCAACTGTGTTGGATTATATTCCATACATATTTGATGACTTTATTGAACTACACGGAGATAGAAGTTTCCGTGACGATCCATCTATGATTGGTGGTCTTGCATATTTAAATGGCACACCAGTAACGGTTATTGGACAACAACGTGGTAAAGATACGAAAGATAATATTTACCGTAACTTTGGCATGGCGCATCCAGAAGGGTATCGTAAAGCGTTGCGATTGATGAAACAAGCAGAGAAGTTCCAACGACCAATCATTACCTTTATTGATACGAAAGGGGCTTATCCGGGTAAAGCTGCTGAAGAACGAGGTCAAAGTGAATCGATTGCTAGAAACCTTGTTGAGATGGCTGCTTTGACAGTGCCAGTTATTGCGATTGTAATTGGTGAAGGCGGAAGTGGTGGTGCCTTAGGATTAGGTGTTGCCAACAGACTATTAATGCTTGAAAACAGTACGTATTCTGTTATTTCTCCAGAAGGCGCAGCGGGTATTTTGTGGAAAGATAGCGCGTTAGCTAAAATTGCTGCAGAAACAATGAAGATTACAGCTTATGATTTGTTAGAATTAAACATTGCAGATGAAGTAGTGAAAGAGCCACTAGGTGGTGCGCATCATGATGTGGAAATGCAAGCAAGTCGTATCAAAAAAGCCTTCACGAAACATTTACAAGATTTCGTGAACATGGCGCCTGATGATATACGAGAAGATCGTTATCAAAAGTTTAGAAATATTGGTACGTATATTGAATAATTGATGCTGTGACCTTCCAGTTGTTGTATTGCTTAGACGATGTAACAATTGGAGGGTCTTTTGTATGGGCGAAGATGAGTGAGTGGGGCAGGAATCTCATTTTTCTAAAAAGATTCCGGTGTCCCACCCCGCCAAGGCTAACTTGGCATGAAAAAAGCTTGTAAAAGCGTATTTTCATGCCAGCCAGTTACTGCCATATACATAAAATCTCAAGCTTCATTTGAATGTTTGTATTAATGTCCCAGTCACATCAATCAGCTATTGCCTATACATAAAGAATCAAAATTAAATGTCTCAAACCCACGACATTTTGGATGTTCATTTCAACGAATCTCAGTGCTTTGTCATCAATTTTCTGTACCCTAAAAGCGTCTTTTTATACTGTGTTTTTGAGCAAGTTGTGTGGTTTCGTGTCAAATTTATGAAATAATCATTTTAAACCGTTTTCATTTTTTTGATACCAGAATATTAATGGAATGCACAAATGATTTGTGTTATTTTTAACTTAAGAATTTAGCTAGAAAGGGTATGTCTACATGAAAAAAATTGCAGTTTTAACAAGCGGTGGAGATTCTCCTGGTATGAACGCAGCGGTACGTGCAGTTGTGCGTAAAGCAATTTATCATAACATTGAAGTTTATGGTGTATACCAAGGTTATCTTGGTTTAATTACAGATGATATTCATAAGCTTGAACTTGGATCAGTTGGAGACACAATTCAACGTGGCGGTACATTTTTATACTCAGCACGTTGCCCAGAATTTAAAGATCAAGCTGTTCGTGAAAAAGGGATTCAAAACTTATTAAAACGCGGTATTGAAGGACTTGTCGTTATCGGTGGCGACGGTAGTTACCGCGGTGCACAACGCATTAGTGAAGAGTGCACAGAAATTAAAACAATCGGTATCCCAGGAACGATTGACAATGACATTAGCGGCACTGACTTTACAATCGGATTCGATACAGCGTTAAACACGATTATCGACTCTGTTGACCGCATTCGTGATACAGCATCAAGTCACGCACGTACGTTCATCATTGAAGTTATGGGTCGTGACTGTGGTGACTTAGCATTATGGTCAGGTCTTGCAGTAGGGGCAGAAACAATTATTATCCCTGAAGTTGAAGTAGATATTAAAGATATCGCTGAAAAAATTCAACAAGGTATTGATCGTGGTAAGAAACACTCTATCATCATCGTGGCAGAAGGTTGTATGTCTGGAGAAGCATGTGCGAAAGAATTGACGAAATATATCAATGTAGATGCGCGTGTATCAGTTTTAGGACATATTCAACGTGGTGGTAGCCCGACAGGTGAAGACCGTGTACTTGCTTCTCGATTAGGTGGTTATGCTGTTGAACTATTAATGAAAGGCGAAACAGCCAAAGGTGTAGGTATTAAAGATAATCGTCTGCGCGCAACAGATTTCGATGAGATTTTTAATACAACAAATAGTAGACCGATTAATCAACGTATGCTTGAATTAACTAAAGAATTATCGATATAACCTAGGAGGCTTTCTCAATGAAAAAGACAAAAATTGTATGTACGATTGGCCCAGCATCTGAATCTGAAGAGATGTTAGAAAAATTAATGATGGCGGGTATGAACGTTGCGCGTTTAAACTTCTCTCACGGTTCACATGAAGAACACGCGGCACGTATTGCGACAATTCGTAAAGTCGCAACAAAATTAAATAAAAACATCGGTATCTTACTTGATACAAAAGGACCAGAAATTCGTACACATGACATGAAAAATGGCTTAATCATGTTACAAAAAGGTTCAGACGTCACAGTAAGCATGACTGAAGTAGAAGGTACTGAAGATAAGTTCTCAGTAACATATCCACAATTAATCGATGATATTGAAATCGGTTCTTACATTTTATTAGATGACGGTTTAGTAGAACTTGAAGTTAAAGCAATTGATAAAGCTGCCGGTGAAGTTCACTGTAAAGTATTAAACACTGGTGAATTAAAAAATAAAAAAGGTGTTAACTTACCAGGTGTGAGCGTTAACTTACCAGGTATCACTGAAAAAGACGCAGCAGACATTCGTTTTGGTATTGAACAAGGCGTGGACTTTATTGCGGCAAGTTTCGTACGTCGTGCAAGCGATGTTTTAGAAATCCGTCGCATCTTAGAGGATGAAAAGAATGACAACATTACAATCATTCCTAAGATCGAAAACCAAGAAGGTATCGACAATATTGATGAAATTTTAGAAGTATCTGACGGTTTAATGATCGCACGTGGTGACATGGGTGTTGAAATTCCACCTGAAGCGGTACCAGTTGTACAAAAAGATTTAATCCGTAAATGTAACAAACTTGGAAAACCAGTTATTACAGCGACACAAATGTTAGATTCTATGCAACGTAACCCACGTGCAACACGTGCGGAAGCATCAGACGTTGCTAATGCGATTTACGACGGTACAGATGCAGTTATGTTATCTGGTGAAACGGCAGCAGGGGCTTACCCAGAAGAAGCTGTTATTGCAATGAATAATATCGCACTTGCAGCTGAACAAGCACAAGATTACAAAAAATTATTATCTGACCGTACGAAACTTGTTGAAACATCATTAGTGAATGCGATTGGTGTATCAACAGCGCATACAGCATTGAACTTAAACGTAAAAGCGATTGTTGCTGCGACGGAAAGTGGTAATACAGCACGTACGATTTCTAAATATCGTCCAAAATCTGATATTATTGCAGTTACGCCAAAAGCCACAACAGCAAGACAATGTACATTAATCTGGGGTGTATATCCTGTCATCCGTGAAGGTATCTACTCAACTGATGAGTTGTTAAACAATGCAGTTGCAACAGCAGTTGACACTGGTCGTGTTGTTAACGGTGACTTAATCATCATCACAGCGGGTGTGCCAACAGGTGAAACAGGTACGACAAACTTAATGAAACTTCACTTGATTGGTGAAGATGTTGCTAGCGGTCAAGGTATCGGACGTACATCAGCAGTAGGTCGTACAGTAGTTGTCCAAGATGCGAAAGAATTAGCTGGTAAAAATCTTGAAGGCGTTGTTATCGTTACACCATCAGTAGACGATGCAATGGTACCTTACCTAGATAAAGCTGTTGCCTTAGTTACTGAAGAAGGTGGCTTAACTTCACCAAGTGCCATCATTGGTCTTGAAAAAGGTATTCCAACAGTTGTTGGTGTTGAAAATGTTACATCAGCAATTCCAGATGGTATCCTTGTTACTGTTGACGCAGCACAAGGTAAAGTATTTGAAGGCTATGCGAACGTACTATAATCTTTAAATTATAAATAGAGTGGTTGTAAAATCTTAATTTCAGGTTTTACAGCCGCTTTTTTTGTTTAGGGGGAGTTAGGGAGGTTAACGTAAAGGTATGTTATAGTGTGGATATATACACAGACAATATCAATAAGTTGTCATCACAATTATTTATGGTGTATGATAAATAAATGAAAAGGCATACATTATGTAATGGCACACGATATGAAAATAATAAGAAAACGTGCTGTCATCGCATTCACGACTCTAATGAAGCGTATTGCATACAATATTGTTTGATAATTCTGATTTTACGGTGTTCTTAAAATGTTCACAAATTCGATGGAATTAGTTATAATACAAGTATGAAAGCCGTTACATTAGAGCGAATATAAAGTAAAGGGGAAATTACTATGGCAGAATTAATGAGAGGTTTAGAAGGGGTTATCGCAGCCGAAACAAAGATTAGTTCCATCATTGATAGCCAGTTAACATATGCGGGTTACGATATTGATGATTTAACTGAAAATGCACAATTTGAAGAAGTTGTGTTCTTATTATGGAACTATCGTTTGCCAAATGAAGAAGAGCTTAAAACGCTTAAAGAAAAATTATATAATTATATGACGCTCAGCCCACGAATGTACAGTCACTTTGAAGAATATACAACTGACAAAGTACATCCAATGACTGCATTACGTACATCAGTGTCTTACTTGGCACACTTTGATGATGATGCAGATGAAAACGACGAAGAAGCGATGAGAGAACGTGCAATTCGTATTCAAGCGAAAATCGCATCATTAGTAACGTCATTTGCACGTGTACGTCAAGGTAAGCAACCAGTTAAGCCTGATCCATCTTTAAGCTATGCAGCGAACTTCTTATACATGCTACGTGGTGAAAAACCAACTGATGTTGAAGTGGAAGGCTTTAACAAGGCGTTAATTTTACATGCTGACCATGAATTGAACGCATCTGCATTCACAGCACGTTGTACGGTATCTTCTTTATCAGATATGTATTCTGGTATCGCAGCAGCTGTTGGTTCATTAAAAGGACCTTTACATGGTGGTGCGAATGAACAAGTAATGCGCATGTTATTTGAAATTGGTTCTATCGACAAAGTAGATGCATACTTAGAGAATGCATTTGCGAATAAACAAAAAGTAATGGGCTTTGGTCACCGTGTGTATAAAAATGGCGACCCACGTGCCAAATACTTGAAAGAAATGAGCCGTAAGATTACTGAAGAAACAGGTCAAAAAGAACTCTTTGAAATGTCTGTGAAAATCGCTGACATTATTAAAGAAGAAAAAGGGCTTTTACCAAACGTTGACTTCTATAGTGCAACTGTATATCACAGTATGGGCATCGAACATGACTTGTTCACACCAATTTTCGCAGTAAGTCGTACTGCAGGTTGGACTGCACACATCTTAGAACAATTAGCGAACAACCGTATTATTCGTCCTCGTGCGAATTACATTGGTGAAACAAATCGTAAATACGAGCCAATCGAAGCACGCTAGAATATTTTCAGATTAATATTTAAACTACTTTTTGGAGGTTATTTAACAATGAGTGAAAAAATCGTTAAAACGGACAATGGATTACAAGTACCTGATCAACCTATTATCCCATTTATTATTGGTGACGGTATTGGACCAGATATTTGGCAAGCAGCAAGCCGTGTAATTAACGAAGCGGTAAAAAAAGCCTATGATGGCAAGAAAGAGATTGCTTGGAAAGAAGTTTTAGCAGGTCAAAAAGCATTTGATGAAACTGGCGAATGGTTACCAGCTGAAACATTAGACACAATTAAAGAATATCTTATTGCAATTAAAGGGCCATTAACTACACCAATCGGTGGCGGTATTCGTTCACTAAACGTAGCATTACGTCAAGAGTTAGACTTGTTCACATGCTTACGTCCAGTACGTTGGTTCCAAGGTGTTCCATCTCCTGTTAAACGTCCAGAAGATACGGATATGGTTATCTTCCGTGAAAATACTGAAGATATTTATGCGGGTATCGAGTTCAAAGAAGGTTCAGAAGAGGTTAAGAAAGTAATCGACTTCTTACAAAATGAAATGGGTGCGAAAAATATCCGCTTCCCAGAATCTTCAGGTATTGGTATCAAACCAGTATCTAAAGAAGGTACTGAGCGTTTAGTACGCGCTGCAATTCAATACGCTTTAGATAATAACCGCAAATCTGTAACACTTGTTCATAAAGGTAACATTATGAAGTTTACAGAAGGTGCATTCAAACAATGGGGTTATGACTTAGCTGAAGCAGAATTCGGTGATAAAGTCTTCACATGGCAACAATATGATCGTCTTGTTGAAGCAGAAGGTAAAGATGCTGCAAACGCTGCACAAGAACAAGCTGAAAAAGACGGTAAGATTATTATCAAAGATTCTATTGCAGACATCTTCTTACAACAAATCTTAACTCGTCCAGCTGAACATGATGTGGTTGCGACAATGAACTTAAATGGTGACTACATTTCAGATGCATTGGCTGCACAAGTTGGTGGTATTGGTATCGCACCAGGTGCTAACATCAACTATGAAACAGGTCACGCAATTTTCGAAGCAACACACGGTACAGCACCAAAATATGCAGGCTTAAACAAAGTAAATCCATCATCAGTCTTATTATCTGGTGTGTTAATGTTAGAACATTTAGGTTGGCAAGAAGCAGCAGACTTAATTACAGCTTCAGTTGAAAAGACAATTGCTTCTAAAGTTGTAACTTATGACTTTGCACGCTTAATGGACGGTGCAACTGAAGTTTCTACATCAGAATTTGCTGATGAATTAATTAAAAATTTATAATCAGTAGTGTGTCGCAGTCTCTACGCTGCGCAACGTATTGATTGATCATACAAGGGTTAGGCATTGATGTGTCTAGCCCTTTTTTATTGGTTCTTAAAGAATGTTAAGTTCATATTAAATTGTTGTAAAGTAACAAAATGTATGGATATTTTAAGTTATAATAACGTTAAATAAACTGGGAGGTACGCACAGATGGTTCAAAAAGTACTCGTTGTGGATGACGAACATTCAATTGTTACATTATTAAAATATAACCTAGAACAAGCGGGTTATCATATTGATGTCGCACAAGACGGTGAAGAAGCATTAGCAAAAGTCGATGAAGTCAAACCTGATATCGTCGTGCTCGACTTAATGTTGCCGAAGAAAGATGGCATTGAAGTGTGTAAAACAATTCGTGCAAACAAAAATTCTGTACCTATTTTAATGCTAACTGCAAAAGATGATGCATTTGATCGTGTATTAGGTTTAGAGCTTGGTGCTGATGACTATATGACAAAGCCTTTTTCGCCTCGAGAAGTCGTAGCACGTGTAAAAGCAATTTTACGTCGTGTCACATCTGCTGAATGGCAAGATGATACAGAAGAAGACATTCAAATTGGCGCATTGCGTATTCGTCCAGACTTTTTTGAAGTGTATCGTGATGGAGAGTTAGTCGAATTGACACCGAAAGAGTTTGAACTGCTATTGTATTTAATTGAACGACAAGGGCGTGTCATTACGCGTGAACATATGTTGAACTCTGTATGGAATTATGAATTTGCGGGAGATTCCCGAATAGTGGACGTGCATATTAGTCATTTACGTGAAAAGCTTGAAGAAAATCCGAAAAAGCCACAACTCATTAAAACAGTTCGCGGACTCGGTTATAAATTGGAGCGACCTAAATAAATGATTAAATTTTATCATAAATTATTATTGATACTTACAACTATTATCGTTGTAAGTTTTCTTATACTCGGCTTTTTCATTCATAACAGCATTCATTCAACCGCGGTGACGCACCAACAAAAAGAAACGGAACAAGAGGCAAAGCAGCTACTATCCGCCTATCAAAAACAAGATACTAAAAGTTTGAAAGCATTGGCTCAGCAATTTGAAACCAATATTTTGATTATTGATCATGGCAAAGAAGTCGCCATTCAGACGCAACAACTGCCGTCAGTCAAAGGTCATCAAGCAGAGCTGTTAGATGAGCTGCAACGTGCGTCGAGTGTGTATCAACTGGATAACAAATCAAGCATTTATCGTTATGCCTATCAGCAAGGAGATACGGTTATATTAATGAGTGGTCATTTTGTGATGGTTAATGATATGCAGTTACAATTCTGGAAATATTTAATTGTCACGGGCATGATTACGCTAGGTTTTATCTTTTTCACTGTACGTTACATCAATCGAACGTACATTCAACCGATTAATGAAGTATCGTATGCTGCAGCCCTGTTGTCGGACGGTCATTACAACATACGGGTGCCTGAAAGTAGTGTGAAAGAGACAAAAGAGCTATACGTTTCTATTAACGTCTTGGCGCGTCGTTTAGAGAAACTTAATCACGCACAGAAAATGCAACGTAATCGCTTGTTAACGACATTAGAAAATATACCGAGTGCGATATTAATGATCGATAAACAGGGTGAAGTTGTCGTGGCCAATAAAACGTACATTGATATGTTCCACAATGGCAAAAATGTCGAACATCAAAATTACGAAACGGTCTTACATCCAAAGTTGAAAGAACTGATTGTTGAAGGCTTTAAAATTGAAAAAGGGATTTATCAACAAATAGAGATTCATGTGAACGATATTCATCAGAAGTTTTTCGATGCAGCATGTGTGCCAATTTTGACGCGTAAAAAGAAACGCCTGCAAGGGATGGTCATCGTATTACATGACATTACAGCGCTTAAAAAGTTGGAAAACTTACGACGTGATTTTGTAGCAAATGTATCGCATGAATTGCGCACGCCGATTACGTCGATCAAAGGCTTTGCTGAAACATTAATTGACGGGGCGAAAGATGATCCGGCGTCATTAGATATGTTTTTAGACATTATTTTAAAAGAGTCTAACCGCATTCAATCACTTGTTGAAGATTTGCTTGATTTATCTAAAATTGAACAAAATGCAACGTTAGAAAAGCATCGCATTGATTTATCGGATGTTGCGCGTAATGCGTTATCTAGTATACAACCACTGGCTGATTTGAAGGAGATTATGCTGGTCGATGATGTCGCACCGAATATTTTTGCGATGGCTGACGAAGATAAAATCACGCAAGTCATTGTCAATTTGCTGACGAATGCAGTTAATTATTCTCCTGAAGCGAAGACGGTGACTTTACGTGCTTATAGTGAAGTCCACCAACAAATCATCGAAGTCATTGATGAAGGGATAGGCATTCATCCCGATGAAAAGTATCGCATCTTTGAACGTTTCTATCGTGTAGACAAGGCGCGTAGTCGTGATTCGGGTGGTACAGGTCTTGGACTCTCGATTACGAAACATATTGTTGAAGCTTATCAAGGGAAGATTGAAGTTACATCTCAAGAAGGCAAAGGCTCGACGTTCAGAGTTATCTTGCCTAACCATAACAAGTAAATAGACATTGTTAATAAGGTGGAATGGCTTATGCTGTTCTGCCTTTGCTATTTATCGTGACGAATAGGGTTTCGATACGTTCTGTGATAAAATATAACTACTAATATTGTTGGAGGGAATACTTTGGACAAATTGATACTAATCGATGGTAATAGTTTGAGCTTCCGTGCTTTTTACGCATTGCCATTATTACAAAATAAAGCGGGCATCCATACAAATGCGATTTATGGGTTTGCACGCTTATTAGAAAAAGTCTTAAAAGAAGAACAGCCGACGCATTTTCTTGTAGCATTTGATGCTGGTAAGACAACGTTCCGTCACGCACAATATGCGGACTATAAAGGTGGACGTCAAAAAACACCATCTGAATTAAGTGAACAGTTTCCGTATATTCGTCAACTGTTAGCAGCATATGCGATTCAAACATATGAATTAGATAATTATGAAGCGGATGATATTATCGGTACTTTGAGTCGTGAAGCTGATGAAGCGGGCATGCAGACGATTATCATTACAGGGGATCGTGACTTAACACAATTGGCGTCTGATAATGTGACTATTTACTACACGAAAAAAGGCGTGACAGATGTAGATCATTACACGCCTGCATTTATTGCTGAAAAGTATCAAGGTTTAGAGCCAAAACAAATTATTGATATGAAAGGGCTCATGGGTGACGCATCGGATAATATTCCAGGTGTCGCAGGTGTCGGCGAGAAAACGGCATTAAAGTTACTCAATCAATTCGGAACGGTTGAAGGTGTTTATGAAAATATCGATGCCGTATCAGGCAAAAAGTTAAAAGAAAAATTGCTTGCCAGTAAAGAGGATGCGTTGATGAGTAAAACATTAGCGACGATTAATCGAGAAAGTCCAATTGCGGTGTCAGTAGCTGATACACGTTTACCAGAAACATATGATACGTCAGATAAAATCGCCTTGTTTAAAGAATTGGAATTTCGTCAGTTATTGGATGATGTTGACAGCACACCAACAGATGATGTCCCTACGAAAACATTCGAAGTTTCAACGGATTTGTCAGTCATTGCGTTTGACACATTAAAAGAAGCTGCCGTTCACGTTGAAGTTGCAGGGGCCAATTACTTAAAAGATCCATTATTGAAATTTGGCATATTCGATGGGGAAAATTATGTTGTGACATCTGTGGAAGACTTATGTGCACATCAATTAGCTGTGGATTGGTTAGCAAATACTGAAACAGCTAAAGTGACGTATGATGCGAAAAAGCTGTATATTGCGATGAAACGTTTAGGTATCGACTTGCAGCACGTGACGTTTGATGCAATGTTAGCGAGTTATTTAATCGATCCATCACAAACGATTGATGATGTAAGTTCAGTTATGTCGCGATTTGCGAATACACATGTAAAAGAAGATGTGGCAATTTACGGAAAAGGTAAGTCATACAAGGTGCCTGAAGATGATGTGTTACATGCGCACATTGCGTCCATTTTAGATGCGGTTAAAACATCTCAAACACAAATGACTGAAATACTCGAGTCACATCAACAGTTAGATTTGTTAACAGATTTGGAACTGCCATTGGCACAAATTTTAAGTGAGATGGAGTATACAGGTATTTATACGGATAAAGAGACGTTGCATGTGATGGAACAAGACTTACAACAACGTTTAGATCAGTTGATTGCTACGATACATGAGCAAGCCGGAGAAGATTTCAACTTGAATTCGCCAAAACAATTAGGTGTGATACTTTTTGAAAAACTCGGTTTACCAGTTATCAAAAAAACAAAAACAGGTTATTCAACAGCTGTAGATGTCTTAGAAAAATTAGAAGGGCAACACCCAATTATTGAAAATATCCTAACATATCGTACGTTGTCAAAATTGCAATCGACATATGTGGAAGGACTACAAAAAGTGATTTGGGATGACCAACGCATCCATACGCGATTTAATCAAACATTGGCGCAGACTGGACGTTTGTCTTCAGTAGATCCGAATTTACAAAACATCCCAATTCGTTTAGAAGAAGGCCGTCAAATTCGTAAGGCATTCAAATCATCACACGAAGACTATGTTATTTTAGCGGCAGACTATTCACAAATTGAGCTACGTGTATTGGCGCATATTACAGGCGACCCAACGTTGCAAAAAGCGTTTATTGACAATGAAGACGTCCATACAACAACAGCAATGAAAGTGTTTAATGTTGAAGCGGAAGATGTGACATCGTTAATGCGCCGACAAGCAAAAGCGGTTAACTTTGGTATCGTTTATGGTATTAGTGACTACGGCTTGAGTCAAAGTTTAGGGATTACACGTAAGGAAGCGCAACAATTTATTGATGATTATTTAGCGCATTTCCCGGGCGTGAAGACGTATATGGAAACAATCGTACAAGACGCGAAACAGCAAGGGTATGTTGAAACGTTATTACATCGTCGTCGCTATATTCCGGATATTACGAGTCGTAACTTTAACAAGCGTGGCTTTGCAGAACGTACTGCGATGAACTCACCAATCCAAGGTAGTGCGGCAGACATTATTAAAAAAGCGATGGTAGATTTCCATTATGCCGTGCAAGATACAGACTTTAAAGCTGAATTGTTATTACAAGTACACGATGAATTGATTTTTGAAGTGCCAAAAGATGAAGTAGCGGCATTCAGCAAATTTGTTGAAGAAATCATGGTCAATGCACTACAATTAGATGTTCCATTAAGCGTTGAGTCTGAATTCGGCCCAACTTGGTATGATGCCAAATAGAAAGAAGGTTATGTAAACAGTGCCAGAATTACCAGAAGTAGAACACGTCAAACGAGGAATTGTCCCACATGTGGTTGGTCAACGAATCACGGACGTTACATTTTCGGAAAAAGTGATAGCGGGTAAAGCTATCGGTAAAGAAACGATTATCAAAGGTATCGACTTAGATGCGTTTAAACAATATAGTATTGGTTATACGATTGAAGATGTGACACGTCGTAGTAAGTATTTGTTGTTTACACTTCAAAAAGATACAAGTGTGCGTACATTGATTTCACATCTGGGTATGGCTGGTGGCTTTTTCGTAGCGCAAGAAGTCGCGGACATCGTCATACCGAATTATCGTAAGCACTGGCATGTTGTCTTCCATCTCGATAACGGATTGAAACTGATTTATTCAGATATTCGCCGATTTGGAGAAATTCGCAATGTGGCAGCACTTAGTGAATATCCATCAATCATTGAGATTGCGCCTGAACCTTTTTCAGAAGAAGCGGAATCACATTTTTTAAGCCAGTTTGCGCATA
Source organism: Staphylococcus rostri (assembly GCF_002902145.1). GTDB lineage: Bacteria > Bacillota > Bacilli > Staphylococcales > Staphylococcaceae > Staphylococcus > Staphylococcus rostri. Next base: position 31,586 of record NZ_PPRF01000015.1, read on the forward strand.
AGAAATATCAAAAAATGCCAATTAAACAAATGATATTAGAACACCGTGTTATCGCAGGGTGTGGCAATATTTATGCGTGTGAAGCACTTTTCGATGCGGGGATTAATCCGCATACAGTTGCAAGTACGCTTACGGTGGATCAACGACAAAAAGTGTTTCATAGTGTTGTAAAAGTGTTAGAAATGGGTATACAAAGTGGTGGAACGAGTATTTCGGATTATGTCCATGCGGATGGTCAGCGTGGGACGATGCAAAATCAATTAAAAGTATATAAGCAAAAGACGTGTTCCGTGTGTGGCGGCGATATTGCAACAGCGATTATTGGCGGTAGAAACACACATTATTGCGAACAATGTCAACGATAGGAAGAGGGAAATTATGCCAAAAGTAATAGGATTAACAGGCGGTATTGCGACAGGTAAATCAACAGTTGCGCAGTTATTATCAGCACACGGTTTTAAAATTGTAGATGCAGATGTAGCGGCACGCAAAGCGGTTGAGAAAGGTTCAGAAGGCTTACAACAAGTACGAGAAGTCTTTGGTGATGCAGCGATTACTGAATCGGGCGAGATGGATCGTGCGTACGTTGGAGAACAAATTTTTTACGATAGTGCATTACGTGAAAAGTTAAATGCGATTGTGCATCCGAAAGTGCGCGATATTATGAACGCGGAAAAAGAGCAGTATTTAGCGGAAGGGCACAATGTGATTATGGATATCCCGCTATTATACGAAAACAAGCTTGAAGATACAGTAGATGAAGTGTGGCTTGTATATGCTTCAGAGTCTATTCAAGTGGATCGTTTAATGGCGCGTAATGATTTGTCTTTAGAAGATGCCAAAGCACGCGTATATAGCCAAATCTCAATTGATAAGAAGAGTAGAATGGCTGATGTTGTGATTGATAATTTAGGAACAACATTAGAATTAAAACAAAATGTTGAAAAACTATTAATTAAAAAAGGCTTTCTTGAGCCATATACAGCTGAATAAATATAATCAAAGTGCGTCAATTCTTATAATAGGGTTGGCGCGCTTTTTTAATGGCTTATACAGTAGTTTTATTGGGGTGTCTTAGTAAAAGTGTCCAGATGTGTAGAAAAGCCGTTCGACTGGCAGTTTTATACTTTTTCAACAAAACAATATGACATAATGCCAATTAATCTATACATGACAAATGCTTATTTAACAGTCATTCAACAATGTGATTACATGTTATAAGTAAAAATAATTAAGAAAACGGTTTCAATTATTTGAGATTATGTTATACTCTTGAATATAAGTATAACACATTTTTAAGGAGTGCTTTTTAACATGACGACAAAGATTGCGATTAATGGATTAGGTCGAATCGGCCGAATGGTATTACGTATTGCATTAAATAATGAGGACATTGAGGTAGTAGCGATTAATGCGAGTTACCCACCTGAGACAATTGCCCATCTTATTAAGTATGATACAACGCATGGACTGTTCAATAAAACGGTTGAAGCTACTGAAAATGGTATTAAAGTAGATGGTAAAGACATTCAACTTACGTCAGACCGAAATCCAGAAAATTTACCATGGAAAGACTTAGGAATTGATATTGTTGTAGAAGCAACAGGTAAATTCAATCATGGTGATAAAGCAATTGCGCATATTAAAGCGGGTGCGAAAAAAGTTATCTTAACAGGACCATCAAAAGGTGGCGATGTTCAAACAATCGTTAAAGGTGTTAACGATAAAGACTTAGACGTAGAAAAATATGATGTATTTAGTAATGCATCTTGTACGACAAACTGTTTAGCACCGGTTGCCAAATTATTAAATGATGAATTTGGTATTGAAAATGGTTTAATGACAACAGTTCACGCGGTAACAAACGACCAAAACAACTTGGATAACCCACACAAAGATTTACGTCGTGCGCGTGCAGCATTCGAAAGTATTATTCCAACTTCAACAGGCGCAGCAAAAGCACTTGCATTGGTATTGCCTGAATTAGAAGGTAAATTACACGGTATGGCTTTACGTGTTCCAACTAAAAATGTGTCTCTTGTTGACTTAGTTGTTGATTTAAAACAATCAGTGACAAAAGAACAAGTGAATGAATTATTCCGTCAAAATGACCTTGATGGTGTTGTGGAAACAGTCGATGTACCACTTGTATCAGATGACTTCATGACAAATCCACACTCAGCAATAATTGATGCGCCATCAACAATTGTTATGGGAGATAACAAAGTTAAAGTACTTGCGTGGTACGATAACGAATGGGGTTACTCAAATCGTGTTGTAGATGTTCTACAATTGATTGCCCAAGGAATTAAATAATTAATGAGACCATAGATATATTAAAGGCTGAAACTTGAATGCGTGTTCGAGTTTCGGCTTTTTTGCGATTGGTGCAAATCGTCTCACGTCTTTAACACGTTCTCTAACTTTTGCTATTGCATGGTTTATAGTATAATGAAACAAAATTCTTGTTAAGAAGGTGACAAAGTCGTGAAATGTCCTAAATGTAATCATACGCAATCTCGTGTTGTTGATTCGAGACATGCAGAAGATACGAATGCCATCAGAAGAAGACGTGAGTGCGACCAGTGTGGTACACGTTTCACTACTTTTGAGCATATAGAAATGAGTCCGCTCATCGTTGTCAAAAAAGACGGCACGAGAGAGCAGTTTAATCGAGAGAAAATTATTAACGGTCTCGTTCGTTCATGTGAAAAGCGTCCGGTCCGTTTTCAACAATTAGAAGAGATTACGAACAAAGTTGAATGGCAATTGCGTGAGTCAGGGATTGCTGAAGTATCATCACGTGATGTCGGAGAATACGTAATGGATTTATTAATGCAAGTCGACCAAGTATCATATGTCCGATTTGCATCCGTGTATAGAGAGTTTAAAGATGTAGATCAATTACTTGAATCGATGCAAGGTATCTTGAAAGAAAACAAGCGGAGTGAGTCTTGATGACATTATCGATGCATTATAACCAATTGCGACCGCATGATGGGTTTTGTGTGGTACGTCAATTTCATAATCAAGCAATACATGATGATATATTAAGTCGTCTTTTTACGCCGTTAATCGGAGCGGAGTCGATTGGTATTTATCAATTTTTGAATCAATTTAGTCAGAGTACGTTTGAAGATGGTTTGACGCATTATACGTTAATGTCTGAATTGAAGATGAATCTAGTTAAGTTTCGAGAGCACGTGGATTTGTTGGAAGGCATTGGCTTGGTTCGTACATTTGTACAACATTCTGATGAGACAACACAATTTGTGTATCAGTTGTTACCACCGCCAAGTCCCCATGATTTTTTCAACGACCCGATGCTTTCTATTTATTTCTACCAAGTTGTTGGACAGCAACGTTATCATCAACTTAAGTCGCATTTCATCATTCTACAGCCGGATTTGACAGGGTTTATGGATGTTACGAAAAAATTCACCGATGTGTTTAAAGTGCCCAAGCAGTCACTACATACACCGGAAGAAGGGCTTGCTGAAGCAACGTATGACGGCGTGGATTTAACGGACGTGTCGTTTGATTTTGATTTATTGGCGGATATGTTACAGACACATTATATTAGTAAGGACATTTTGACGGAGCCAACGCGTTCGCTCATTATACAACTTGCGACGCTCTATCGGATTCCGCCTAATGAGATGAAAACACTCATATTAAAGTCGTTGAATAGTGATCAAACTTTATCAGAAGTTGATTTGCGTAAACAAGCGCAGACGCATTTTTTAAATATGAATCAACAAACATTACCATCATTACAACAGGCGCAACCAACGGCACAGACGCAATTGGCTGATGAATCAGAAGTGGAAGAAGTGGACGTCGAGAATTGGGACGACTGGTATCATTTAATGGATAATACAAGCCCAGTGGTTATGTTGACGTCTTACGGTGGCTCCGAACCGCCGTTGTATCAGAAGCGTATGATAGAAGAACTGATGGAACGTGAAGGATTTAGCTTTGGTGTTATCAATGTATTGTTGCAGTATGTGATGCAGAAAATAGACAATAGCTTACCTGAAAAATACGTATACGCCGTTGCTTCTACGTGGAAGAAAAGTGGTGTGGTAGACGCGAAAACCGCGCATGAAAAAGCGATGGATACACAACGCAACGAAACACGCGCACAAGAAAAAAGAACGCAACCGTATCGTCAACCGCAACGTTATCAAAATGCGCCTGTATATGAGGAAAAACCACGTTGGATGACGCATCCTGAAGAATTTGAGTCGAAGGAAGAAGATTCGGAAGCGTTAGAACGTGATGTAAATGCATTTTTAGATGAATTGAAAAAAAGTCAAAAGGCAGGTGATGAATCATGAAGCCATTCAGCCAAATTATGCGCTCGAATGATGCGATTAATAAACGTATCGAGAAAATCAAAAAACAAGTTGTTAGTGATCCAGATGTGAAAGCATTTTTAGAGGCGCATCAATCGGAAGTAACGAACGACATGATTGATAATGATTTGAACGTATTACAAGAATATAAAGACCAACAAAAGCATTATACGGACAATCACACGTATGAAAACTGTCCGAACTTTGTTAAAGGGCACATTCCGGAGCTGTACATTGATCAACAGCGTATCAAAATTCGCTACAAACCATGTCCGTGTAAGATCCGTCATGATGAAGAACGACTTGCACATAGTATGATTACGTCATTCCATATGCATCCCGACACATTAAATGCTAAGCTGATAGATGTGAAATTCGATAGACGAAATCGTTTGGAACTTGCTAAGCAGATTAAGCCGTTGATTGATGATATTGTTGAACAGAAGTCCGTCAAAGGTTTCTATCTATATGGTGAGTTCGGCACGGGGAAGTCGTTCATTCTCGGTGCAATTGCGAATGAATTGAAAGAACGCCACATCCCGACAACGATTATTTATGTGCCGGAGTTTATTCGTTTATTGAAAAATGGTTTTAAAGACGGTTCGACGGCAAAACGAATCGAACAAGTGCGTAATGCGAAGGTGCTTATTCTGGATGATATTGGCGCAGAAGATATGACGCCATGGGTGCGTGATGAAGTACTTGGACCAATCCTACATTATCGCATGATTCAAGAAATGCCAACGTTTTTCAGTTCGAATATGGACTATAATGATTTGGAAGCGCATCTCGCACGTACGAAAAATGGTGTAGAATGGACGAAAGCGCAACGCATTATGGAACGTGTGAAAACATTGACTAAGCCTTATAAATTGGAAGGCGAAAATTATAGAAACCATTGAAAAAATGAAAAATAGCGTTATAATAGAGATAAATTCATAATGTTAACCAATTCGAGGATATGACGTGATGTGTTAATTATACAGAAAGCTGCCGGTGATGAGAGTGCAGTTAATGAAACATGGCGTTACTCCCTCCGATAGATAGTATTTGTAATGAATACTCGGCTCAAGACCGTTATCTTATGTAGAGATGTTGCACGTGTCGTGTGACGAATTTAGGGTGGTATCGCGAAGACCTCGTCCCTTTGTTGGGATGGGGTCTTTTTAATTTGTTTTTGAGAATATCATTTGCGTTATTGCACTAATCTATAAAGGAATCGTCCTAAGCGTATGGGTTAACATGACTTTATTAGGAGGAGAATTATGACACAAATTAATGTACGTTTTCCAGATGGCAACAGCAAGGCGTTTGACAAAGGGATTACAACTGAAGAAATTGCACAATCAATCAGCCCGGGATTACGCAAAAAAGCAGTAGCTGGTAAATATAATGGTGAGATGGTTGATTTAACACGTCCACTTGAAGTTGATGGAGACATCGAAATTGTAACACCAGGTAGCGATGAGGCTTTAGAAGTGTTACGTCACTCTACAGCGCATTTAATGGCACAAGCTTTAAAACGCTTATATGGCGATGTTAAGTTTGGTGTTGGTCCAGTGATCGAAGGTGGTTTCTACTACGACTTCGATATGCCAGAGAAAATTTCAAGTGATGACTTTGAAGCAATTGAAAAAACAATGAAACAAATCGTGAATGAAAATCATAAAATCGAACGTAAAGTCGTATCACGTGAAGAAGCGCAAGCATTTTTCAAAGATGACGTATACAAACTTGAATTAATCGATGCGATTCCTGAAGATGAAAATGTCACACTATATACACAAGGCGAATTCACTGACTTATGTCGCGGTGTACACGTACCATCAACAGCGAAAATTAAAGAATTCAAGTTGTTATCAACAGCAGGTGCATACTGGCGCGGTGACAGCAACAACAAAATGTTACAACGTATTTACGGTACAGCATTTTTCGATAAAAAAGACTTGAAAGCACACTTACAAATGTTAGAAGAACGTAAAGAGCGTGATCACCGTCGTATCGGTAAAGATATGGAACTCTTTACAAATAATCAACTTGTCGGTGCAGGCTTACCATTATGGTTACCAAATGGTGCAACAATTCGTCGTGAAATTGAACGTTATATTGTTGATAAAGAAGTATCACTTGGTTACGACCATGTATACACACCAGTGCTTGCGAACGTAGAACTTTACAAAACATCTGGTCACTGGGATCATTACAAAGATGATATGTTCCCGGCAATGCAATTAGATGCGGATGAGGCAATGGTATTGCGTCCAATGAACTGTCCACACCATATGATGGTCTATGCAAACAAACCACATTCATATCGTGAACTACCAATTCGTATTGCTGAACTTGGTACAATGCACCGTTACGAGGCAAGTGGTGCGGTATCAGGCTTGCAACGTGTACGTGGTATGACTTTAAACGATGCACACATCTTTGTACGTCCAGACCAAATTAAAGAAGAATTCAAACGTGTTGTTGAAATGATTTTGAATGTTTATGAAGATTTTGGCTTCAAAGATTACAAATTCCGCTTGAGCTATCGTGATCCAGAAGATAAAGAAAAATACTTTGATGATGACGATATGTGGAATAAAGCAGAATCAATGTTAAAAGAAGCGGTTGACGAATTTGGTTTAGAATATGAAGAAGCGATTGGCGAAGCAGCATTCTACGGACCAAAACTAGACGTTCAAGTAAAAACTGCGATGGGTAAAGAAGAAACATTATCTACAGCGCAACTTGACTTCTTATTACCGAAAAAATTCGAACTCACATATATCGGTCAAGACGGCGAGCATCATCAACCTGTCGTTATTCACCGTGGTGTCGTATCAACGATGGAACGTTTCGTTGCCTTCTTAACTGAAGAAACAAAAGGTGCATTCCCAACATGGTTAGCACCACAACAAGTTGAAATCATTCCAGTAAACGTTGATTTACACTATGACTATGCACGTGAAATTCACGATACATTAAAATCTCATGGTGTCCGCGTGAATATTGATGATCGTAACGAAAAAATGGGCTATAAAATCCGTGAAGCGCAAATGAAAAAAATTCCTTACCAAATCGTTGTAGGGGATAAAGAAGTTGAAAATCGTGAAGTTAACGTACGTCAATACGGTTCTAAAGACCAAGAAACAATGGAAGCAGAAGATTTCGTATGGCATTTAGTAGATGAAATTCGTCTAAAAAAACAAAGATAGCATTGCAGAGTATGGTTTGATGCTGTATACTGTTATGTAATTCAAATAATAATATTCAATTTAGTTAGAGGTTGCATTTTTAATGAGTCACTTGTCAGAAGCAGAGATGTTGCGTATGTTGAACAAGTAAAAGGTAAAAATGCCGAAGCGAGTTATTGTCATCCCAATAACTTGTTGGGCTAGTAATCGAAAGGTGCTAGACTGTCACAAACGTGATGTGCTACTTATTTGTTCTAGATAAAGTAAAGGTTACATCAACGTCGATGTAACCTTTATTTCGTTTATTTAGACGTATAGTTTTTCTGAGAATCACCTCTAAGTAATAGAAAGTGAGGCAAAATGAGTAACGAGAATTTAAAAACGGACAATGGTGTTCAACGCCATTTGAAAGACCGTCACATTTCAATGATTGCTATTGGTGGGGCGATTGGGACAGGTTTATTTATGACATCAGGAGGTGCCATCCATGACGCAGGGCCGTTGGGTGCGCTCCTCGGTTATGCAATTATCGGTGTCATGGTATTCTTCCTTATGACATCTTTAGGAGAGATGGCAACGTATTTACCAGTTACTGGATCATTCAGTACATATGCAACACGCTTTGTTGATCCGTCATTAGGGTTTGCACTCGGTTGGAATTACTGGTTTAACTGGGTCATTACCGTTGCAGCTGACGTAACAATTGCTGCACACGTTATTGAGTACTGGGAACCGTTACAGTTCTTCCCAGCGTGGCTCTGGAGCTGTATTTTTATGGCAATCATTTTTAGTTTGAATGCATTGTCAGTACAAGTATACGGTGAAAGTGAATATTGGTTTGCCTTTATCAAAGTGGCGACAGTCATTGTCTTTATTATTGTAGGTTTATTAACAATTTTAGGGATTATGGGTGGACCAGCTGTTGGATTTGATGTCTTTACAAAAGGCGACGCACCAATTTTAGGAGACGGTGCAGGCGGCAGCTTACTAGTCGTATTCGGTGTCTTCTTAATTGCCGGATTCTCATTCCAAGGGACAGAACTTGTTGGGATTACAGCAGGGGAGTCAGAAAATCCTGAACGCGCAGTACCAAAAGCAATTAAACAAGTATTCTGGCGTATTTTATTATTCTACGTTTTCGCAATCTTTATCATCGGGATGTTAATTCCATACGATAGCTCAGCGTTAATGGGTGGTGGCGATGATGTTGCGACTTCACCATTTACATTAGTATTCAAAAATGCTGGTTTAGCGTTTGCGGCATCATTTATGAATGCGGTTATTTTAACATCAGTATTATCAGCAGGTAACTCAGGGATGTATGCAAGTACGCGCATGCTTTACTCAATGAGTCATGATGGCTTAGCTGCCAAACCATTTAGTAGAACGAACCGAAATGGTACACCATGGATTGCGATGTTATCAACAGCAGCTGTTGTTGTTTTCATCTTTATCGTACAACAAGTGAGTGGTAATGCTTATGAATATATCGTTGCTGCGAGTGGTTTGACAGGCTTTATCGCATGGGTCGGTATTGCGATTAGTCATTATCGTTTCCGTAAAGCCTTTGCAGCACAAAACTACGATGTTTCTAAATTGAAGTATCAAGCAAAATGGTTCCCATTCGGACCAATCCTTGCTTTAGTATTATGTATTATTGTTATCATTGGACAGGACGTTGAATTCATCCAAGGCGGTGGTTTTGATCCGAAACGTTTCTTTATCACTTACATGGGTATTCCAGTCTTCTTATTCTTCTTCTTGTACCATAAACTAAGATATAAAACGAAAGTCATTCCATTGGACAAAGTAAACTTAAGTCAAGATGTATCAATGGATGAAAAAAACTTTCATAAATATGTTGACTAATAACTAACAACTTGGTATGATTATATCTGTTGAATACGAAACGGACCAAGTAGAAGCAACCCGCTTCTCACCTGTAGCGACGCACGAAGCAGTTGGCAGGTTAACGATATAAACATGTGAGTTAGTTCATGTTAACGTTAGAAGCGGGGAGCACATCCCCGCTTTTTTTCGTGCTTGGACCATTCGTAAAATTTTTGGAGGTGTCAACCATAGCTAAGGATCAAACGCAAGTTAACGAAAAGATTCGCGCTAGAGAGCTACGTGTTATCGGTCAAAACGGTGACCAGCTTGGTATCAAATCTAAGCAAGATGCATTAGAAATGGCAGAACGACTCAACCTAGACGTTGTAATCGTTGCCCCTAATGCAAAACCACCTGTTGCTCGTATCATGGATTACGGTAAATACAAGTTCGAGCAACAGAAAAAAGAAAAAGAAATGAAGAAGAAACAAAAAGTCATCAATATTAAGGAAATACGCTTAAGCCCAACAATTGAAGAACACGACTTCAATACGAAGCTTAAGAACGGTAGAAAGTTCTTAACAAAAGGTGACAAAGTTAAAGTTTCTATTCGTTTCAGAGGGCGTGCAATCACGCATAAAGAAATTGGTCAACGCGTTTTAGAGAATTTTGCTGACGAGTGCAAAGATATTGCAACAGTTGAGCAAAAACCTAAAATGGAAGGTCGCCAAATGTTTCTTATGTTGGCCCCAATTAACGAAAAATAAACAAGAACAATAGGAGGAAATTAGTCATGCCTAAAATGAAAACTCACCGCGGAGCAGCGAAACGTGTTAAAAGAACTGGAAGTGGGAAATTAAAACGTTCTAGAGCTTATACTTCACACTTATTCGCTAACAAGTCTACTAAACAAAAACGTAAACTTCGTAAAGCGGCACTTGTTTCTAAGAGTGATGCAAAACGCGTAAGACAATTATTAACATACGTTAAATAATCATAAAAACTAAACGAACGAACATATAAACGTCTAAGTATGCCAAAGATGCATATTAAAGAGATAACGAGGAGGAATTTATTATGCCACGTGTTAAAGGTGGAACAGTAACAAGAGCGCGTCGTAAAAAGACAATCAAATTAGCTAAAGGTTACTTCGGTGCAAAAAGCACATTATATAAAGTAGCAAAACAACAAGTTATGAAATCAGGTCAATACTCATTCCGTGACCGTCGTCAAAGAAAACGTGATTTCCGTAAATTATGGATCACACGTATCAATGCAGCTGCACGTCAACATGACATGAGCTACTCACGTTTAATGAACGGCTTAAAATTAGCTGGTATCGACATTAACCGTAAAATGCTTTCTGAAATCGCAATCGCTGACGAAAAAGCATTTGCTGAATTAGTAAACAAAGCGAAAGACGCTTTAAAATAATAATTGCATAGAGAGTTGGTTTGTTTATTTGATAGACAGCCAACTCTTTTTTTATTTGTGAATGTGATGATTGAGGGATTAGAAAGTGTGAAGCAAAAGCGGTTAGAACTTGAGCAGAACTAAGCGATTGAAAGTAGCAAGCGGCTGGGACATTAATACAAACATTCAAAATAAACTTGAGATTTTATGTATATGGCAGTAGCTGACTGGTATGAAAATACGCTTTCACAAGCTTTTTTTCATGCCTAGTCAGCCTTGCCGGGGTGGGACGACGGAATCTTTTTAGAAAAATGAGATTCCTGTCCCACTCTCAATCATTCGACAACATACTACTCGAGCTCATCTGTGTAACGTCTCAAGCTCTGTCAGCCACTCACACTATAATTATTTACATACCATATCTATAATTGAAGTCGAACCCATCTCGTATATTACTTGGCGAGCATATGCAAGGTTTGGTACGATATGGATAATCGAGGATAAAGGAGTTTGCTATGTCTAAATTTGATGAACAAATTACAGTAGTTGCACGAGATGTATTATTTGATAACGAAAACAATGCGTTTAATGGCTTTTTACCATATGATGATGCAAAAAGTGAAGCCATTCTTAAAACATTAAGTCAGTATGAAGTGAAACGCCGTGGTGATATGGAAGAAGATCCTTCATTTAAACAGTTAATTTCATATTGTATTTTAGAAAATGAAGATGGCGACATTCTCGTTTATCAACGTTTATCAGGTGGTGGCGAGTCACGTCTTCACGGTCTTGCCTCAATTGGTGTAGGCGGCCATATGAATGACGTCCCAGATCAAAATGATATTATGGCGATTGTGAAAGAGAATGCGAGCCGTGAACTATTAGAAGAAGTAGGGCTATCTGTGGACGACACAGAAGGCTTACAGCATATCGGTTTCATTAATGATGACAACAATGAAGTTGGACGTGTACATATCGGTGTGGTGTTTAAAATCAAAGTCCGCAAAGCACAAGTGGAAGTACGCGAGACGGATACGTTGTCAATTCACTGGCAGCCCGTCCAAACGATTGATGATTTATCTCAGTTTGAATCATGGAGTGCATTAATACTAGAACAATGGAACTAGGTGATGTGGATGTCGGAACTTATACCGTTTCCAAAAATGAAAGAAAAGCTATGTTTGGATATTAAACGTGCCGTAGATGACGCGCAGTATGAAAAGGCTTATGACGCGTTTATGACGTACGAGAAGCATTTCGAATTAACGAATGAACTGGCGTTAGTGAAGTGTCATGTGTTGTGGGAACTTGAAGCATACTTAGAGTTGAGAGAAGAAACACACATATTGGTGAAACAAGAATTTGAGCCACAAGATGATTTGATGTTATTTCACGTTAAAAGTTTATATGCGTTGAAACAATATCAATCGGTCGTTGGTATCGTTGACCAGTTATTCAAAAATGATGTGAGCCATGAGATGCGCATGGCATTGTTACCGCTAAGCGATCAAGCCAAGCGTAAATTGCATGAGCGACAAGAAGCAATGCAAGTGCAGTTGCAACAATTCGATCAACTATCTGTACCCCAACAAACAGAACTGATCTTGACACTCATTGAAGATGGGGCATATCATTTTGGCGATACAATTGCTTATTTGATGACACAAGACAATATCCGTACAACTTTACAAAGTTTAATGCTTGAATATTTGCGATTTGCTCGTTACAATCAAAGCATTCAGTTAGAAATGTATGGACAGCAGTTCGAAGTGATACCGACACAATTAGAAAGTTTTGAGGCAACACGTTTTATTGACATCATTGTACCGCAAATAATCGAATTGCTCGAAGCTGAATATCCATCACTTGTGCAAGAAGCACACGTTCATCTAAATGCACACAATATTGCGATGTATCCAATTGACATCACGCAAATTGCTGATGATAAGACCTGGGTGCAAAGTTACTTCGTGTACTTTGAAGAAATGATGGGTTTACCACCGACATATTCGGTAGATGCGACAGTTTTGGATTTTATTAAATTGTTAAATAGCTAGCAAGTCTACTTGAAACGGGACTTAGCTATGTTATAATAAAGAAGTTGAAAAATTTTAAAAATGGATTTCATGGAGGTTTTTATACATGACAGCAACATGGGAAAAAAAAGAAGGTAATGAAGGGTTACTTGAGGTAACTGTACCTGCTGAAGAAGTTAACAAAGCATTAGACCAAGCATTCAAAAAAGTAGTTAAAAATATTAATGTACCTGGTTTCCGTAAAGGTAAAGTACCACGTCCAATTTTCGAACAACGTTTTGGCGTAGAAAGCTTATACCAAGATGCATTAGACATCTTATTACAACCAGCATACAGCGATGCAATTGATGAAGTGGGTATTAACCCAGTTGCACAACCTGAAATTGACATCAAACAATTAGAAAAAGGTAAAGACTTTATCTTTGAAGCAACTGTAACAGTAGAACCAGAAGTACAACTTGGTGACTACAAAGGTCTTGAAATTGAAAAACAAGACACAACAGTAACTGACGAAATGGTTGACGATGCGATTAACCAACGTCTTGAAGCAATGGCTGATATGGTCGTTAAAGAAGACGGTGAAGTTTTTGAAGGCGACACAGTTAACCTTGACTTCGATGGTTATGTTGACGGTGAACAATTCGAAGGCGGACAAGCTGAAGGTTACGACCTAGAAGTAGGTTCTGGTTCATTCATTCCAGGATTCGAAGAGCAATTAGTAGGTCTAAAAGTTGACGGTGAAAAAGACGTTGAAGTGACTTTCCCTGAAGAATACCACGCAGCAGAATTAGCAGGTAAACCAGCAACATTCAAAGTTAAAATCAACGAAATCAAAGCGAAAGAAGTACCAACTTTAGACGATGAATTAGCGAGCGAATTAGATGCAGATGCTGAAAACGTAGATGCTTACAAAGCAAACGTTCGTAAACAATTAGAAGAAGCGAAAAAGAATGACGCTGAAAACTTACAAAAAGAAGAAGCAGTAATCAAAGCAGCAGACAACGCAACAATCGATATTCCAGAAGCAATGATTAAGTCTGAACAAGACCGCATGCTTCAAGAGTTCGCACAAAATATGCAACAACAAGGTTTAGACTTGAAAACATACTTTGAAATTTCAGGTCAAGACGAAGATCAAGTTCGCGAACAAATGAAAGACGATGCAGAACAACGCGTTAAAACTAACTTAACATTAGATGCTATTGCAAAAGCTGAAAATATCGAAGCAACTGATGAAGATGTAGATAACGAATTACAAAAAATGAGTGAGCAATTCAACATCTCAGTTGAAGATATTAAAAAGACTTTAGGTAATTCTGATCTTATCAAAAATGACGTACGCGTTCGCAAAGTAATCGACTTATTAGTGTCAGAAGCTAAATTAGTGGATGCACCAAAAGACAGCGAAGCAGATAAAGAAGCATAAGCCTTATTGTGTAAGCAATGCTTTCTAAATGATAAGACAATGCTGGCAGTAGGTTATAGCGCGTAGGTTGCTTAAAAGCCAACATGAATGTGCCAGGGCGGGATAAAGAAATCTAATGACGTTCATTGATTTCTATCCCGCTTTCATTGTTTTATGCAAAAAACTTGAAAGTATGAACGATTGCATAATAAAATGCTTTCTAGTATAGTCGTAAAGGATAGGGGTGTAATACAGTATGTTTAAATTCAATGAAGACGAAGAAAACTTAAAGTGTTCTTTCTGTGGTAAAGACCAAGACCAAGTTAAAAAATTAGTAGCTGGTAGTGGTGTCTACATTTGTAATGAATGTATTGAATTGTGTTCAGAGATCGTAGAAGAAGAACTGAACCAAGCAGAAACAGAAGAATTCACTGAGTTACAAACACCAAAAGAAATTATGGATGAATTGAACAATTATGTCATCGGTCAAGAAAAGGCCAAGAAATCTTTAGCAGTGGCTGTGTACAACCACTATAAACGTATTAACCAATTAGGTCCTAAAGATGATGATGTAGAACTTCAAAAAAGTAACGTAGCGCTTATTGGGCCAACAGGTAGCGGTAAAACATTATTAGCACAAACACTTGCACGTACGTTAAATGTACCGTTTGCGATTGCAGATGCGACAAGTTTAACAGAAGCAGGTTATGTGGGTGAAGATGTTGAGAATATCTTGTTGCGTTTAATCCAAGCAGCTGATTTTGATATTGATAAAGCTGAAAAAGGCATTATCTATGTCGATGAGATCGATAAGATTGCACGTAAATCGGAAAACACATCTATTACACGTGATGTATCTGGTGAAGGTGTACAACAAGCATTATTGAAAATTCTTGAAGGGACAACAGCAAGTGTACCGCCACAAGGTGGACGTAAGCATCCAAACCAAGAATTCATTCAAATTGATACAACAAATATCTTATTCATCTTAGGTGGCGCATTTGACGGCATTGAAGAAGTCATCAAGCGTCGTTTAGGTGAAAAAGTCATCGGCTTTGCAAGCAGTGAAGCTTCAAAATATGATGATGCCAGCTTATTAGAGCATATTCGTCCAGAAGATTTACAAGCGTATGGTTTAATTCCAGAGTTTATTGGACGTGTGCCGATCGTTGCTAATTTAGAAACACTTGATATTGCTGCATTGAAAAACATTTTAACACAACCGAAAAATGCGTTAGTGAAGCAATATACGAAGATGTTAGAGTTGGATGATGTAACATTAGAATTTACTGATGATGCATTATCAGCGATTAGTGAAAAAGCAATTGAGCGTAAAACAGGTGCACGTGGTTTACGTTCAATTATCGAAGAAGCGTTAATTGACATTATGTTCGATATTCCTTCAACTGAAGACGTGACGAAGGTTGTTATCACGAAAGAAACAATTGTCAATGAGACAGCGCCAGAACTTTATGATCAAGATGGTCAATTGTTAAATAACAGTAAAACATCTGCATAATAGATGAAAAGCTTAAGATGCTGTATTCCGCACGTCTTAAGCTTTTTTGCTGTTCAAGTATATAAACAAACGCTAAAATGAAAATATGTGATACATATACGAAAAGGAGAAAATTCATGAAGATTAATCCAAATCATGTTGAGCTTATCATTAGTGCCGTTAAAAAGGAGCAATACCCAGAAATGGGCTTGCCGGAAGTTGCACTGAGTGGTCGATCAAACGTAGGTAAGTCGACGTTTATTAATAGCATGATTGGTCGCAAAAATATGGCGAGAACCTCTCAACAACCTGGTAAAACACAAACGCTTAATTTTTATAATATCGATGAACAATTAATTTTTGTCGATGTACCGGGATATGGTTATGCGAAAGTAAGTAAAAAGCAGCGTGAAGCGTTCGGGAAAATGATTGAAATGTATTTAACGACGCGTGAAGAGCTTAAGCTCGTTATTCAATTAGTCGACCTGCGTCATCCGCCAACAGAAGATGATGTTTTAATGTATGACTACTTGAAACATTTTGAGATTCCAACACTTATTGTCGCAACAAAAGAGGATAAAGTACCAAAAGGAAAAGTACAAAAACATATTAAACGTATTAAGCAAGATTTAGATATGGATCCGAGTGACAAGATTATTAGTTATTCATCACTTTCTAAAAATAAACAGCCAGAAATTTGGGCGACAATTGATGCGTTTATAGGTGAAGATACAACGGAGTAATGTAATATTTGACTAAATTGTAGACATTAAGAACTTTTATCAACGGAATCATGTTTCAAACGAATTTGTGGGGATTCTTTCTATGTTATAATGATTTTATTGTAGTTTATGGGGGGACATGATCATGTATTTTATTGCAGTGAGTGTGAATCATCGAACAGCTGATGTAACATTACGTGAAAAGCTCACATTCCAAGATACAGATATGATGCGTGTACATGAGACATTATTTGAAACGAAATCAATCTTAGAGAATGTCATTCTATCAACGTGTAATAGAACGGAAATCTATGCCGTTGTAGATCAAGTACACACGGGTCGTTATTATATACAACGCTTTTTAGCGAGACAGTTTAATTTTGAGGTAGATGAGATTAAAGCCATCACAGACGTAAAAATCGGTGATGACGCGATAGAACACTTATTTAGAGTTACAGCTGGATTGGATTCTATCGTCTTAGGTGAAACACAAATTTTAGGTCAAATGCGCGACGCTTTCCTAACAGCGCAGGCGGCGCAAACAACAGGTACGATTTTTAACGAATTGTTCAAGCAAGCGATTACGTTTAGTAAAAAAGCGCATCATGAAACAGATATTGCGGACAATGCGATTAGTGTATCATACGCTGCTGTCGAGTTAGCGAAAAAGATGTTTGGCAAGTTGAACAAAAAACGTGCTTTAGTTATCGGTGCTGGTGAAATGGGCGAACTATCTATTCTGAATTTGAAGGGTGCCAATGTCACGGATATTACGGTATTAAACCGTACAGCATCACGTGCCGAAGCATTAGCGGATAAACATCAGATTCAAGCAGCGCCTTTACATGCTTTGCCAGAATTGTTAACGCAAGCGGATATCGTTATTAGTTCAACAAGTTCTGATCAGTTCGTTATTACGAAAGATATGCTTGAAATGCGTCAAGCTGTGACGAAAAAAACTTCACAAATCGTGCTAATCGACATTGCAGTTCCTAGAGATATCGAGCCATTCGATGCACATGATATGGAAGTGTTTATCTATGATGTTGACGACTTGAAAGGTCTTGTAGATGCAAATATTAGAGAGCGTCGCTTAGCTGCTGAAGCCATTGCTGAACGCATTCCTGCTGAGATAGACAAGCATAATGAATGGGTACGCATGCTTGGCGTTGTACCTGTTATTCGTGCGTTACGTGAACAAGCCATGGCAATTCAACAAGAAACGATGGCGAGTATCGATCGTAAGCTACCACATCTTTCAGAGCGTGAACGCAAGGTCGTTTCTAAGCATACGAAAAGTATTATTAACCAAATGCTCAAACAACCTATCAAGCAAGCCAAAGAAATTAGTGATGATCACCAAGCTGCCGCAAAATTGCAGTTGTTTCAAGAGATTTTCGACCTTGATGTTGATACGAACTATCAACAAGAAGCTGTTGAAAACAAAAAGCGTATTTTACAGCAACGTTTATTAAGTTTTGAATCTTAAGGCTAGGTGATGCCGATGGTAGAAGCTTTTTTTGTTAGATTTCACGAGGCGATTGTTTTGTTATATTTCATATGTGTGATTTGTTTAATGATTGATTTATTTCAAAAGAATTATCGCCTTCAAAATATCGGTTTTTATATATTAGGGATTGTTTGGGTGCTTCAAACAATCTCTTTAACTATGTATGTTTTATGGCGCGGTCAATTGCCACTAACATCTATAATTGAAAGTTTTTACGTCTTAACATGGCTAATATTAACAATAACCTTTGTCTGCGCTGTTTTTCGCATGTCTGATATGATGATTGTACTATTGAGTATGTTAGGATTTATCTTTATGCTGATCCATACATTTCATCCGTATCAGTTCAGCGTTCAAGGTGCGCGTCTATCAGTTATGAATGAGTTACTCTTTGTGCATATTTCATTAGCGTTATTAAGCTATGTCATATTTGCGATTGCATTTGTCAACGCAATTTTGTATCTCGTGCAATATCGCAATTTACGTTTAAAGCGCTTCAATCAAAATTACTTTAGAATTAGCAGTGTTGGAACGTTAGAAAAGACGGTGTTTTACTGCACGTTAATTGGTGTGATAACATTGTTTGTCAGCCTTGTGCTCGGTGTACAATGGGGAATTTTTTCAGTTGGGACACACATTTTTCTAGACGCCAAAGTAATTTCGTCTTTTTTAATTATTTTGAGTTATATCGCTTATCTTGCAATGCGCGTAACACAGAGGTTTAAGCAGCAGTTTTTAATTTATGTTAATATTATGTTGTTTTTATGTTGTATGATTAACTTAATCGTCATTACACAACTTTCGTCATTCCATCAGTGGACGGGCGTATAACACATTATCAATGGAGGTTTCTTAAATGCGTAAACTTGTAGTGGGCTCGAGAAGAAGTCAATTAGCGTTGACACAGAGTCGCCAATTTATTGAACGCCTCAAAGCAGTTCAACCTGATTTGGAGATTGAAATTAAAGAAATCGTCACGAAAGGCGACCAAATCGTGGATCGCCAGCTATCTAAAGTCGGCGGTAAAGGATTATTCGTGAAAGAGATTCAAAACGAACTCTTCAGTAAAGAGATTGATATGGCGATCCATTCACTTAAAGATGTACCAAGTGTTTTACCGGACGGATTAACACTCGGCTGTATCCCAGATCGCGAAAATCCATATGATGCATATATTTCTAAAAATCACGTCGCACTAAAAGACTTACCAGATGGCAGCATTATCGGTACAAGCTCTTTAAGACGTGGTGCACAAATTTTAGCGCATTATCCGAATTTAGAGATTAAATGGATACGTGGCAACATTGATACACGTTTGAAAAAATTACAAGAAGAAGACTACGATGCAATTATTTTGGCAGCAGCCGGTCTAAAACGTATGGGCTGGTCAGAAAATATTGTAACGGAATATTTAGATGATAACTTATTAATTCCAGCCATTGGACAAGGTGCCTTAGGTATTGAATGCCGTGCTGATGATACGGAATTGTTAGACCTTTTAGCCAAAGTACACAATTCAGAAGTAGCAGACTGCGTCACAGCAGAGCGTACATTTTTAAAAGAGATGGACGGTAGTTGCCAAGTGCCAATCGGTGGACATGCGGTTATTGGAGAAGATGCAAGCATTCACTTTACAGGTCTCATTATGTCGCCAGATGGTAAGCAACGATTCCAACATACGGCATCGGGAACAGACCCTGTCGCAGTAGGACAACTTGTAAGCGACACATTGAAACAACAGGGCGCGTATAAGATTATTGAAGCATTAAGTGATTCCCATTAACGAGGAGTGTTTGTTATGAAGCCAACGGTCATTATGACGCAGACGCTTGCCTATCAACATGAGCAAGTCAATGTTTGTCACATGCCACTTTTATCAACAGTTGCATGCTCATTTGATCCAAAAGTATTAGAAATCGAATATGATTGGCTTATTTTTTCATCACAAAATGCTGTGGCGTATTTTATGAAATATTTTGGGCAAGTGCGTGTGAAACATATTGCAGCAATTGGCAAAAAAACACAGGAATATTGTGAAGAACAGGGTATTGCTGTGGACTTTGTACCGGATGACTTTTCACAAGAAGGCTTCTTAGCACAATTTGAAGCGGATGCACACGCGGCGATTTTATTGCCTTCAAGTGCACAAGCGCGACCTAAACTTGCGACAGAGCTAGGACAACGCGGTTACAAGGTGACGAAAGTTGATTTGTATGATATTGAAGCGAATGAAGCCGTAGTGGATCAAGTGTATGCGATGCTCGTTAATCAACAAGCCGATGCGATTACTTTTGCGAGTTCTTCAGCAGTGCGTGCATTGTATGACAGGCATCCGAATATTGATTTTGATGGGTTGTATGTCATCGGTGTACCTACACAGAAGACGCTGTCTCGTTATGGCTACCAAGGTATTGTAGCGGAGTCACAAACACTTGATGCGATGATTGATAAAATTTTGGAAAAGGGGTTCTAAATTATGGAATTTGATAGACATAGACGTTTACGTTCTTCAAAAACGATGAGAAGTATGGTGAGAGAAACACATGTACGAAAAGAAGATTTAATTTATCCTATCTTTGTCGTAGAACGTGATGATGTTAAAGAAGAAATTAAATCATTACCGGGTATTTACCAAATCAGTTTAAATCTACTGCATGAAGAAATTAAAGCAGCCTATGATTTAGGCATTCGTGCGATGATGTTCTTTGGTATTCCGAATGAAAAAGATGCGTGTGGTACAGGTGCTTTTGTTGATGATGGCGTTATTCAACGTGCAACGAAAATCGCCAAATCGATGTATGATGATTTATTAATTTTGGCGGACACATGTCTATGTGAATATACAGATCACGGTCACTGTGGTGTGATTGATGACCACACACATGATGTAGATAACGATAAGTCTTTACCGTTACTTGTGAAAACTGCAGTCTCTCAAGCGAAAGCAGGTGCGGATATTATTGCACCAAGCAACATGATGGACGGCTTTGTTGCGGCGATTCGAAAAGGGTTAGATGATGCAGGATTCCAAAATATTCCAATCATGAGTTATGGTATTAAATATGCGTCTAGCTTCTATGGACCGTTCCGTGATGCAGCTGAATCAGCACCATCATTCGGTGACCGCAAAACGTATCAAATGGATCCAGCGAACCGATTAGAAGCATTACGTGAGTTAGAAAGTGATTTAGCTGAAGGTGCAGATATGATGATTGTCAAACCTGCATTAAGTTATCTTGATATTATTCGTGATGTGCGCAACAACACGAACATTCCAATCGTCGCCTACAATGTCAGTGGTGAATACAGTATGACAAAAGCAGCTGCTCAAAACGGTTGGATTGATGAAGAACGCATCGTTATGGAACAAATGATTTCCATGAAACGTGCAGGCGCGGATATGATTATCACATATTTTGCGAAAGATATTTGTCGTTATTTAGATCAGTAATTAGCTAAGGAGTTGATAGAGTTGCGTTATAATAAATCGATTAAAGCATTTGAAAAAGCTGAACAATTAATGCCAGGTGGGGTAAACAGCCCTGTCCGTGCGTTTAAAGCTGTCGATACACCTGCTATTTTTATGGAGAGCGGGAACGGCAGTCGTATCTATGACATTGATGGTAATGAGTATATTGACTATGTATTAAGTTGGGGGCCGCTAATTCTAGGACACCGTAATGAGCGTGTCATTAATGAATTACATGATGTATTAGAACGTGGTACAAGCTTTGGTGCATCAACACTTGAAGAAAACAGATTAGCTGAACTTGTTATTGAACGGGTGCCATCTATTGAAAAAGTGCGTATGGTGTCATCAGGTACAGAAGCAACGTTGGATACATTAAGACTTGCACGTGGCTACACTGGCAAAAATAAAATTATTAAATTTGAAGGTAACTATCATGGACATAGTGATTCCCTTTTAATTAAAGCTGGTTCCGGTGTCGCAACATTAGGTTTACCGGATTCACCAGGTGTGCCAGAAGGTATTGCAAAAAATACGATTACAGTACCATACAATAACTTAGAAGCTGTACGTTACGCATTTGAACAATTTGGTGATGACATTGCGGCAGTTATCGTTGAACCAGTTGCAGGAAATATGGGTGTCGTACCGCCAATTAATGATTTCTTACAAGGCTTAAGAGATATTACGAAAGAAAACGATGCATTACTTATTTTCGATGAAGTCATGACTGGTTTCCGTGTCGGCTATAACTGTGCACAAGGTTATTTTGATGTGACACCAGATTTAACGTGTCTCGGTAAAGTAATCGGTGGGGGTCTCCCTGTTGGTGCTTTTGGTGGTAGAAAAGAAATTATGGACCGCATTGCACCAAGCGGCGATATTTACCAAGCAGGAACGTTATCGGGGAACCCATTAGCGATGACAAGTGGTTACTGGACATTAAGTCAATTAACGCCTGAAAGCTATGAGTACTTTAATGAGCTCGGTGATATGTTAGAAGCGGGCTTAAAAGAAGTGTTTGCGAAACATAACGTACCATTAACAGTCAATCGTGCAGGTTCTATGATTGGTTTCTTCATCAATGAAGGGCCAGTTAGAAACTTTGAAGAAGCAAACCGTTCAGATTTAAAATTATTCGGTGAAATGTACCGCGAATTAACAGAACAAGGCGTATTTTTACCACCATCTCAATTTGAAGGTATGTTCTTATCAACCGAGCATACGAAAGAAGATATTGAAAAAACAATCGCAGCATTTGATGTTGCATTGAGTAGAGTTGCGCCTAAATAATAACAAAGTGTTGCCATGTGAATGTCGTGTTAAGTTGAAGCCTATGTAAGTTTCAACAATGCCACGTTATTTGCATGGCATTTTTATTGGGAAGGAATATTTATGTAAAGTTATTGTAAGCGTTTTGTGCTTTAACATTTAATGTTGGGAATAAACCATTTCTTTTATTTTAGCTATGGATGTTTGTTAAGATTAAAATAAATACATAGGCAATGATTGTCATAAGGGGGTGGGGTTTGATGAGAAATCAGAATGCGATCAATAATTTGCTTGTGTTAAGTGTCTCAATCATCTGTGGTTGGATTTTATGGCGTTGTCACATTATTTTGCCATGGATGTTTGGTCCAATTATAGGTAGCCTTATTGTCGTAAAACTGTTTAAAAAAGATGTTAAATGGCCATCATGGCTGAGTGAACTCGGATTAATTATGCTTGGTGTTCAAATAGGGAGTAGTTTCACACGGCAAGTGATTGTTGATATTCAAAGTCATTGGTTGTCAATTGTTATCGTCAACGTGCTAACTTTGATATTGGCTCTTATCGTGTCATATGGTTTTCGTAAAATTGCAAATGTGAACGATGAAACAGCAGTATTGAGCGTGATACCTGGTGCGTTGAGTCAAATGCTGGTGATGGCAGAAGAGAATAAACGTGCTGATTTGCTTGTAGTGAGCCTGACACAAACGTCACGTATTATATTTGTCGTTATTTTAGTGCCGATTCTTGCTTTTTTGTTTCAAGGCGAACCAGAAAAGCATACAGATGTTGTAAAGTCGCCTTTATTAACAGAAACCTTACATATTGAGCATATTTTAATTCTTATTATAGGCATTGCAGTCGTGTATGCTATTATGAAAAGAATCAACTTTCCTACTAAAATGCTGCTTGCACCGATTGTTGTGTTAATTATTTGGAATTTATCAACTGAACGCGTCTTTACGTTAGATGCGCCGATTATTGCAGCAGCTCAAGTGATTTATATGGTGCGTGTAGGCGTTCAAATTGCACATTTGACAAATCAATTGAAAGGGCGAATTGCATTGGCGATTGCCTTTCAAAATATATTGCTAATTGCTGGTACGCTGTTCATGGTCTGGGGATTACAATATTTGAATCACATTCCGCTCAATACAATGTTTTTAGGTGCTGCACCGGGCGGAATGGCTCAAATCGTACTTGTCGCATTAGATACGGGCGCAGACGTCGCAATTGTGTCTTCGTTCCATATCTTCCGGATTTTCTTTATTTTAATGCTGATTGCACCGTTGATTGATGTGTATTTTAAATATCGCTCGAAAAAGATGAATAACAATACTTAGTGTCTGTTTGGACAGTCAATCAAGTGCGAATTATATAAGCCAGCCGCTTCCATAAATGAAAAGATGGTGACAGGACCGATAAATTTAAAACCATATTGCTTTAATGCTTTAGACATTTGCTTCGCCGTATCATTAACAGTAATGCGTTCTTGAGGTGTACGATATTGAAAATCAATCGGTGCACCGTCAACAAATGACCATAAAAATTTACTGAAACTGCCATGTTCACGTTCGATTTCAATGTAGCCAGGTGCTTGTGCAACGATCGCCGCTAGTTTTTGACGATGATGAATGATGTTAGGAAAATCTAACAAATGGTCTACATCTTCCTCGGTCATTTGTGCAACCTTATATGGATCAAAATTAAAAAAGGCTTCACGATATGCGTCCTTTTTCTTTAAAATCGTCAACCATGATAAGCCAGCATGTTGTGACTCTAATGCAAGTAATTCAAATAGCTGTTGTGAATCGTAAAGGGGCTTACCCCAAAATTCATCATGATACCGGATATACAGTGGATCTGTTGTCCCAAAAGCGCAGGGATTCATTTCATCAACTCCAATATTGACTTCAAAGATAATTCATTATACTATATTGTTAAACAGAATATTAGTATTTGGGAAGAGTAGGTTGAAAAATTATTTAAGAGAGTGCATGGTTGGTGCGAATGCATATAAGTTTTGACTGAAGGTAGCCCACTCGTTCTCTAGCTGAATCAGTAGGTTAGAGCGTGTCATGAGCGTTAATCATATGAGTGCAATAGTTAACAATTATCTATTGAATAT
This sequence comes from Staphylococcus rostri, assembly GCF_002902145.1. GTDB lineage: Bacteria > Bacillota > Bacilli > Staphylococcales > Staphylococcaceae > Staphylococcus > Staphylococcus rostri. The sequence goes on from NZ_PPRF01000015.1 coordinate 56,406, forward strand.
AGGTGGTACCACGGAACATCCGTCCTATTTTAGGACAGGTGTTCTTTTTTATTTTTTATGGAGGGATTTAAATGGACATGCAAACAAAATATAACCCGCAAGAAGTCGAAGCGGGACGTTACCAAGAATGGTTAGATAACGAACGTTTTAAGCCGAGTGGCGATCTTGAGAAACCAACGTATACAATTGTGATTCCACCACCGAATGTAACAGGAAAGTTGCATTTAGGTCATGCTTGGGATACAACATTACAAGACATTTTAACGCGTATGAAACGCATGCAAGGGTATGACACATTGTATTTACCTGGTATGGACCATGCCGGTATTGCGACACAAGCCAAAGTAGAAGCGAAAATGCGTGAAGAAGGTATTTCTCGTCATGACATCGGTCGTGAAAAGTTCCTAGAAAAAGCATGGGAATGGAAAGAAGAATATGCATCTTTTATTCGTAAACAATGGGCGAAGTTAGGTCTAGGTTTAGACTATTCACGTGAGCGTTTTACATTGGATGATGGTTTAAGCAAAGCCGTGCGCAAAGTCTTTGTTGATATGTACAACAAAGGATTGATTTACCGTGGTGAACGAATTATTAACTGGGATCCAGAAGCACGCACAGCATTATCAGACATCGAAGTAATTCACGAAGATGTTAACGGTAAGTTCTATCATTTTAAATATCCATATGCAGACGGCAGTGGTTATATTGAAATTGCGACAACACGTCCTGAAACAATGCTTGGAGATACAGCAATTGTAGTTAATCCAGATGACGAACGTTATAAAGACATCGTTGGTAAAGAAGTGATTTTACCGATTGTCGGTCGTACATTACCAGTTTTAGCTGATTCATATGTAGACAAGGAATTCGGTAGTGGTGCCATGAAAGTAACACCAGCACATGACCCGAACGACTTTGAAATTGGTAATCGCCATGACTTAGAGCGTATCGTTGTAATGGACGAAGCAGGTCGAATGAATGACAAAGCAGGCAAGTATGAAGGTATGGACCGCTTTGAATGTCGTAAGCAACTTGTAAAAGATCTTGAAGCAGAAGATTTAGTGATTAAGATTGAAGATCACGTACATTCAGTTGGACATTCTGAACGTAGTGGCGCAGTTGTAGAACCATATTTATCAACACAATGGTTCGTTAAAATGGCACCACTTGCCCAACAAGCGCTTGATAACCAAAAAACAGATGGACGTATTGAATTCGTACCACCACGTTTTGAGAAAACATTCAATCGCTGGATGGAAGAAATTCGTGACTGGACAATTTCACGTCAACTTTGGTGGGGACATCAAATTCCTGCTTGGTATCATAATGAAACAGGCGAATTATACGTTGGCATGGAAGCACCAGAAGATAGTGAAAACTGGACGCAAGATGAAGATGTTCTTGATACATGGTTCTCTAGCGCGTTATGGCCATTCTCAACATTAAACTGGCCAGATGAAGAAGCTGCTGATTATCAACGTTACTACCCAACAAATGTTTTAGTAACTGGCTATGACATTATCTTCTTCTGGGTTGCACGTATGATTTTCCAAGGCTTAGAGTTTACAGGACAAAAACCATTTAACGATGTGTTACTACACGGTCTTGTACGTGCAGAAGATGGTCGTAAGATGAGTAAATCTCTTGGTAATGGCGTAGACCCAATGGATGTTATTGATCAATACGGTGCCGATAGCTTACGTTACTTCTTAGCTACAGGTTCATCACCAGGTCATGACTTGAGATATTCTACTGAAAAAGTGGAATCTGTATGGAATTTCATTAACAAAATTTGGAATGCTGCACGCTTTAGTTTAATGAACATTGGTGACGATTTTAAATTTGAAGACATTGATTTATCACAAAATCTATCAGTTGCAGATCAATGGATTTTAACACGCCTTAACGAAACAATTGAAACTGTGACAGACTTGAGTGACAAGTATGAGTTTGGTGAAGTAGGTCGTGCCCTTTACAACTTTATTTGGGATGAATTCTGTGACTGGTACATTGAAATGAGTAAGATTCCGATGAACGGTGACGACGAAGCACAGAAAAATGTGACACGTTCTGTATTGAGCTATACGTTAGATCGCATTATGCGTCTGTTACATCCATTTATGCCGTTTGTAACGGAACATATTTGGCAAAACTTACCACATCAAGGTGAGTCAATTGTAACGAGCGCATGGCCAACAGTGAATGATGAATTAATGTTCCCAGAAAGTAAAGATGTGATGGAACAATTGGTTGAAATTATTAAATCAGTTCGTCAATCACGATTAGAAGTTAACACACCATTATCAAAAGAAATTCCAATTATTATCCAAGCTAAAAATGCAACAATTCAACAATTGCTTGTCGATAATAAAGGATACTTAGAACGTTTCTGTAACCCAAGCGAACTGACAATTAATACAGAAGTGACAATTCCTGAAAAAGCAATGACTTCTGTTGTGGCTGCAGGTGAAGTGATTTTACCGCTTGAAGGCCTCATTGATATGGATAAAGAAATTGCACGTTTAGAAAAAGACTTAGAAAAATGGCAAAAAGAGTTAGATCGTGTGAATAAAAAACTCGCGAACGAAAACTTTGTTCAAAAAGCCCCTGAAAAAGTCATTCAAGAAGAACGTGACAAACAAACGAAATATCAAGAAAAATATGATGGTGTTAAAGCACGTATTGAACAATTAAAAGCTTAGGAGTTTGAACTATGAATTATCTTGATAGCTTATATTGGATTCATGAACGTACGAAATTTGGCATTAAACCAGGTGTTAAACGTATGGAATGGATGTTACAACGCCTTGGCAATCCTGAACAGCATATCCAGGCAATTCATGTGGGTGGCACGAATGGAAAAGGATCAACGGTTGCTTATTTGCGAGATGCACTGATGAATAACGACTATCAAGTTGGTACGTTTACGTCACCCTATATCGAATCATTCAATGAGCGCATCAGTTTAAATGGTGCGCCCATCTCGAATGATGAGATTGTTGAATTGGTCGCACGTGTCAAACCTGTGAGTGAAGCAATGGATGCAGAAACAGAGTTAGGGGTTGCGACAGAATTTGAGATTATTACGACGATGATGTATCTTTATTTTGGCGAAATTCATCCTGTTGATTTTGTAATTGTTGAAGCGGGATTAGGTGTGAAAAATGACTCGACGAATGTGATTAAACCGATTTTGAGTATTTTAACGAGCATCGGCTTAGATCATACAGATATTCTTGGGAACACGTATCTTGATATTGCACGTGATAAAAGTGCCATTATTAAAGAAGGTGTGCCAGTTGTCTATGCCGTAAAAAACGAAGAAGCGTTGAAATTGATTCGTGATGTATCGGAGAGTCTTGGTTCAAAAGGATTAGAATTTGATCGAGATGTTTTAATCGTTTCAGAAGAAGATGAATTCACATATCGCTACAAAGACTATGAGTTAGAAAATATTGTCTTGAATATGTTGGGTGAACACCAAAAGGAAAACGCAGCACTTGCGATTACCGCATTGATTGAATTGAATGAGCAAGGTGTGATTCACATTGACTTTAATAAAATGATTGATGGCATCGAAATGGTGAATTGGAGAGGGCGAATTGAACGCGTATCGACAGACCCACTCATCATTTTGGACGGTGCGCACAATCAAGAAAGTGTGAACGCCTTAGTTGATACCATCGAAAAATATTATCATCTCGAAAAAGTCGATGTACTCTTTTCAGCGATAGATGGTAAACCGATTCATCATATGCTTCAGGCGTTCGATGAAATTGCACAACATATTTATGTAACACATTTCAATTTTCCAAAGGCGTTACCAATGGAAAAGTTATATGCTGAGATTGAAAGTGAACACAAATCGATGGTGGATGATTATGTATCATTCATTCAAAATTACCAAGGTGACGCACTACTCATCACAGGTAGTTTGTATTTCATTAGTGAAGTGAAATCTAAACTCGGTTTCAACTAATTTGGTCTAGACATAGATACCATAAAGAATGTTTAAAGAGCAGTTTACAGATTATCAAGAAAACATCTGTGCACTGCTCTTTTTATTTATGTTTGGCGATTTGACGCGGTAGAAAGAACGACTTATAATGCAGTTCATAAATCATCGCAAATAAGATTGGATGAGGAGGAGATTCGTGTGACAATTATTCTAGTTTTTTTGATAGGGAGTGCAATTATGAGTTTTTTAATGCACATTGCTGAAGCACAACAATTGTCACTGAGCGCATTGTCTCATCGTTCAAAATGTCAAACATGTCAGCAAACTTTACAATGGCAAGATTTAGTGCCGATTGTGAGTTATATCTTGTTAAAAGGGCGCTGCCGTAATTGTCTAACGTCCATACCACGACAATTGTTCATCGCAGAAATCTTTGGTGGTTTCATAGCAATCATGCCGTTTATCAGTACGCTTTATATCGCCACTGACACATTTTATATAATTGCCTTCATATTGCTAGCACTCGCTTTTAATGATATTCAGTATTTGACCGTACCGCATCGTTTACTTGTCATTTTGTTTCTGTCCAACTATCTACGCTTACTACCATTTTCATTTGAAATGTCCCACTTTTATCTGATGTTAGGACTGATCGTCTCCAGTTTTTGTCTGCAACGTTATATTGGTATGGGTGATTTTAAGCTATTTTTTGTCCTGTCCATTTTTTTGCCAGTCCCTTTCACGCTCTTTATAATCTGGTTTACGTTTCCAATTGGCCTATTACTGATTCCAGTTTTTAAATTATACCATTTGTTTAACGCCCCATTTGTTCCATTAGTCCCAGCCATTTGCTCGAGTTTTATCTGTGTATCCTTATGTTATCCATTAATTTTAAATATGATAGGAGGACTTATATGAGTCGTATTTATGAATTATGTGAGCAAGAAAAGCCGAAAGAACGTCTTATTACGAAGGGGTCACAAGCGCTTTCTAATACTGAATTGATTGCGATATTGTTAAATACAGGTCATTTAGGGTGTTCGAGTTTACAGCTGGCTTCTCAATTAATGAGTACGTATCAAACACTCGATCGATTACAGTCACTTTCTATCGTTGAACTGACAGCCATAAAAGGGATTGGTAGAAATAAGGCAGTCACGTTGATGGCGGCGTTTGAACTCGGTGGAAGGGCTAAAGAAGAGCGACAAACATACTTATCTGCACCGATAAATGAGCCTCAACAAATTGCAGATAACATGTATGGTTTAATGTGCGGTTATACACAAGAACATTTTGTCGTGTTGCTATTAAATACAAAGCATCAAGTGATTCATCAAAAAACAATTTTTATTGGCACGCTAAATAGCGCCATTATTCATCCGAGAGAAGTGTTTAAAGAAGCTGTCAAATGGTCTGCACATGCGATTATTGTCGTGCATAATCATCCGTCTGGAGACCCGACACCATCGCAAGCAGACATTCAGACGACACAGCGATTAGTTGCATGTGGTGAAGCAATGGGTATCGATGTCTTAGACCATATCATTATCGGCGATCACAAATATATTTCTATTATGAGTGATTTCGAAATTGACGAAAAATGACGTAAAAAAACGGGCAATTTGATGATAATCAAAGTCCCGCATCTCTATCGTAATGTGTATTTTATATAACAGTTAGGTATATATTATTAGATATGAAGAAATTGTACGAGC
>NZ_PPRF01000145.1:0-1083 GCF_002902145.1 Staphylococcus rostri
TAAGATTTGTATATCGATTTAAAAATATAGAAAGTAAATTCAATTTATCTTCGGTTGGCAAATCTAAAGATTGAATAAAATAGTAAACGGATAAATATATTTTTACGGCATCTCTTGGTGGAGCGCCGTTATTTGAGAGTGCAACTTCATCTTGTTGATCATAAAAGTAATAATTTTTTTTGTTTCCTAATATGGCGATATTATTAACCACGCTGTAGACTTTCATTGTGAACCAATTATCTTCACGTACCCTGATATCCTCAGGGAAATTGATTTTATATTCTTCAATTATCTCTTTTCTAATTAGTTTTCCAATAATATTTAAACTGTTGTATAACTTTGTATCTATGAAATTTAAGCCTATTTGAGTTTCAGTGTAATGAAAAGCAGAGCGACTAATTGAGCGAGTGCTGCCTTCCGCTCTAAAATAAGGTAAACAAATAAGTTCAACAGTATTATCCTTATCTGCTATTTTCATCGCATCACTTAAAGTATATGGTGTGATATAATCATCGGAGTCTATAAATAGTATCCATTCACCAATAGCATGCTGTAAACCGACATTTCTTGGTTTGGATGCTCCTCCTGAATTTGATTCTAATTGAATTAAAGTGAAATTAGGGAATCGATCTTTAAATTTTAATATTTCTTCATATGAATTATCGCTAGAGTAATCATCAACTAGTATGAGTTCGATTTTATCTAAAGGATAATCAGTATCTAGCATTTTTTCAAGAGAATAATCAATTTTTTGAGCTCTATTATAAACAGGTATAATTATAGAAATAATAATATTGTTATTTGAGTAGTTAGTTTTATTAATCTTCATAGTTAACCTCGCAGTCATATTGGGCTAATATATTTTTTGCTTCTGATAAATTTTTAAAAGAGGTGAATAAAATCGTTCTACTTTCACCACGAATAAAGCCACTGTAATATGTTCTTCCAATTATAAATGAATTACTATATTTAAATAATTCAAATTTATAAACTTTATAAATTTTTAATAAGTCATTAACGGAAAAACTTTGTCTTTGCTTTCTCATAAATCGACCAGTTAAATTAATTGCAACTGAGTTATTT
>NZ_PPRF01000145.1:1115-2946 GCF_002902145.1 Staphylococcus rostri
ATAATCGCGTTTTGGTAACTATCTCTTTGTCCAGATTTTGGGAACAAAATACTAGATAATTCATATGTAAGAGATGGGTGTGGTGACCTTGCCATCATCTTGATTAATGATTGTAAATCAGTTTCGTAACCTTCATAATATTGAGAATCATTAGAAGCCCAATTTTTCATTTTTACTTTAATGTTGTCAGTAGGAAAATCTGAGGAATAAATGAAATTTATTAATGGGCCAATACCTTCTATCGTTTGTGAGTTTAGTATGTTTTGTTGTTCAATGACATCATTGCTGTCATTATCTATAATAAGATATGACTTTCCTTTTGAGCTCATGTAGTTAAACAAAGGAAGAGTACTTTTACTCTTAGGGTATTTTTTTAGTTCGTCTGGTAACTCGCGAGCGATTTTGGGGAACTCAGTTCCTCCAGCTGAAGATTTTAGTAGAACAAATGAATCTTCATTTAATAAATATTTTAAATCTTCTTTTAATAAATCTGAATTTGGATACCATGTTATGTTTTTATTTTTAATTTTCTTTACAACTGAACCTAATTCATCATCAAGGCATAAAATATAATCAGCTTTGGAATTTTCTAAAATTGGAATAAGTTCTTCGTGAACTTCTTTTGATTTATGACCTAAATCATTTATTTTTCCAATTGCAATAATCTTATTGCCACTAAAATACTTTGCTTGAGTATTGAATGCTTTAATAGCATTTACCATAGCTGGAAGAGATGCGTTATGTGTATCGTCTAACAATGTTAAAGTGTGAGTAGGTGTTTTTACTTCCTTCATATTTAAAACTCTTATAAATGGTTTGAAATTTTGAAAGTACTCAGGATGAAAGTCTATATTTAATATATGTAAACATACTATTACTGCTAAAGAGTTAGAAACCATACCTTCACTTATTGTGTGTATCTCATATTCATACTCTGTCTCATCAATTACTGCCTTGACCAAAGTTTTACCTTTTAAATATTCTATGTGCTGTATGGTTAAATCAGCAGAATCATCTGTCATGCTATATGTAAAAACCTTTTTTGTGTTATTATATGCTTTTTCAATTAATAATTCTGAATATAAAGTATCCTTATTTATAATTGCTATACCATTTTCTGATAGGCCATCAAAAATTCTGCTTTTAAGTAAAGCGATGTCTTTTATACTTTTGAAAGTTGAAAAGTGTGCAGCACCAATTCCGGTTACTACTGCGATATCAGGTTTTAAGTCAATTGCTGAATTGCCACGGTGATTAATTGCATTAAGAGAAGTTTCTAAAATAGCAAATTGTTGATTCTTTATTAATTTACACATATTTGCATATATTGCAGCACGAATATTGTTGTTTCCACGGTTTTGCAAAGCAGTGTATCCATTTAGCATAGTTCTTAATAATATGCGTGTAGAACTCTTACCCATAGAACCTGTTATTGAAATGATTGGATTTTTATATTCATTTCTAATATGAATAGCTAATTTCTTTAAAGAATCTACAGTATCCTCAACAATAATTTGAGGTGTCTTATATTTTAAATCAGGTATATATATTTCGGTAATAATCAATCCGATATTTGGGTTTTCTTTATCTATGAAATAATTTCCGTGAGGTGCACTTTTATCTCTACCCAATTGTCGCCACCAAGTTTCAGGGTTTGCTGATATATATGCTGTTTCTTGATTGCTTACAAATCTATACATTGTTTCAAAATCATTAATTGGGTTGTTTTCTTTACCATAGGCATCTTTTAAATCACCGCTAATTATATGGTTTATTTCATTAATTGTTAACAAGTATAACACTCCTAATTCATTGTTAAAATAATTATATC
>NZ_PPRF01000146.1 GCF_002902145.1 Staphylococcus rostri
CGAATTGATTATTTGTCGCTATCTGCAGGTTGTAGCCCGGTTTCAACTGACCATTTCTCATATGATCATCTTTCATTCTCATAAATGTCGCATCATGATCAGTTTTAGAATAGCTTTTTCTGTCACCATAAATTTCCATTTGCTTTTCATATTTTATCTTACGTTCTTTAAAATCCTTGAACGCTTTCTTACTTTTTCTCACTTCAC
>NZ_PPRF01000147.1 GCF_002902145.1 Staphylococcus rostri
CAACAAGTACAAGTCAATCTGTTTCAGAAAGCGATTCTACATCAGCGAGCACATCTGAATCAGAAAGTGCAAGTGAATCAACAAGCATTAGTAACTCGGAAAATGCAGAAAGAGATTCAGTAAGTGCAAGTGAATCAGCGTCAATTAGTGAGTCGGACTCAATCAGTAGCTCTAATTCGGCAAGTGAAAGTACATCAACTTCAGAATCAGAAAGCACGAGTGATAGTGAAAGTACGTCAATTTCAGCAAGCAACTCTGTCTCAACAAGTGAATCAGACTCAATCAGCAGTTCAAATTCAGAAAGTGAAAGCACGTCAACTTCAG
>NZ_PPRF01000148.1 GCF_002902145.1 Staphylococcus rostri
TTCTAAGGATAATAACGGAATATCACCTTTAGGTGATAAGCGGATTAACGTGACATATTGTATTCAGTTTTGAATGCTCATATTTGAGGATTCAAAATTCAAATGGGCCTATAGCTCAGCTGGTTAGAGCGCACGCCTGATAAGCGTGAGGTCGGTGGTTCGAGTCCACTTAGGCCCACCATTTGAAATTCAACTTAATATATGGGGGCTTAGCTCAGCTGGGAGAGCGCCTGCTTTGCACGCAGGAGGTCAGCGGTTCGATCCCGCTAGTCTCCACCATATTTAAATTAATATGAAAATTAAATTGTACATTGAAAACTAGATAAGTAAGTATAAATGATTTTACCAAGCAAAAACCGAGTGAATAGCGAAAGCTTGAAACTAAAATTATCGCT
>NZ_PPRF01000149.1 GCF_002902145.1 Staphylococcus rostri
AGCGATAATTTTAGTTTCAAGCTTTCGCTATTCACTCGGTTTTTGCTTGGTAAAATCATTTATACTTACTTATCTAGTTTTCAATGTACAATTTGATTAAATTGACAAGCCTTCGCATTCGTCTTCATTTCTTTCTTCACTTGCTCAGTTACGACTAGTAATCTTCGCTGCGTTCATCAAGAAATTCATAGACTGACAAATGCTTTCAATTTAATTTATATATTAATTAAATGGTGGGCCTAAGTGGACTCGAACCACCGACCTCACGCTTATCAGGCGTGCGCTCTAACCAGCTGAGCTATAGGCCCATTTAATTTTGAATCCTCAATATGAGCATTCAAAACTGAATACAATATGTCACGTTAATCCGCTTATCACCTAAAGGTGATATTCCGTTATTATCCTTAGAAAGGAGGTGAT
>NZ_PPRF01000150.1 GCF_002902145.1 Staphylococcus rostri
GATCACACATGATTACCACAAATGAAACATGCACACGTGAACTTAGCGATACCGTAAAGCAACGGTACAAAATAGACACTGTTGGTAAGTCGCCGACAGAGTTGCAGAAAGAACTAGAGTGACGTGGCGTGAAGGGCTTTGTGGTTAAGGTACATCACAACAAAGTAACAATGCTAGTTGCACGTTCAGATATTAAAAATAACAGGGA
>NZ_PPRF01000151.1 GCF_002902145.1 Staphylococcus rostri
TCCGTTTGGTTCAGCTGTACCTGTGATGACTTTGTCACCCGGTTGTGGGTTTGTCACTGTTGGTGCGTCTGGTGCTACTGTATCAGTTACTGTAGTTTCTGTTGGGTCTGACATATTACCGTTGCCATCTTTCGCTACAACTGTAACTTTGTCGCCTTCTTTAAGTTCTACACCTTCTGGTACATCTACTTTGTAGTTACCATCTGC
>NZ_PPRF01000152.1:0-1451 GCF_002902145.1 Staphylococcus rostri
GCCTATTAATGATTTTAGCAAAAATTTTTATAAAATTAAATTACCATTGATTTCTTTATTTATCAGAAGTAAAATTATAATTATTAAAAATGATACCAAGTATAAAATTGATAATCCTTCAATTTTAAGTAGGATTATAAAAAATGTAAAAAAACAGAGTATATACCGGAGGAAGCAAATTGGATAATAAAAATAAAGTTTCAGTTATAATACCTGTATTTAATGCCGAAGAGTATATTGTTGAGACACTAAAATCCGTCGAAAATCAAACATTCAATGATAATATTGAAGTACTTTTAATCAATGATGGCTCAGAAGATCGTTCAGTTCAGGTAATTAATGAATTTATTGAAAGTAGTACAAAGAAGAATATTCATTATAAGCTTTATGACGATGGTGAAAATAAAGGTCAAGGAGCTCGAAGAAATCAAGGGATTGACATGGCTACAGGCGAATCAATCTTATTTTTAGATTCGGATGATCTTATTGAAGAACAGACATTAGAAATGGCATACCACAGATTGAACGGTTCAAAAGAAAACGATTTCGTGATTTTTGAATGGGCTTATTATTATCCAGAAACCGGTGAAACTAAGTATGTCAATAAAGAAAGGTATAATCTTAAGTTAGCATTATATCGCAATACAGTAGAAATGTTATTGGCTTGTTCAACATACTTTAGCGTGAATAAATTATACAAAAGATCTTTCTTACAAAAACATCATATTCGTTATGGTGAAGGATACATTTACGAAGACTTTGAATTCTATGTAGCATGTGCATTAAAAGCGTATCGCGTCCCAGTAATTTCTAATATACTGTACAAAGTGAGAGTTCATGACAATTCAACTACTAAAACAGATTATTCAGGTACAAAGCATAGAGATTCATTTTTAATGGCAATTGAAAATACAGCAGCAAAATTATTGGAGGGTTATAGAGATCCCTATACACCATATCAAGTAAATAAATACTTCATTTATAGAGCATTAATGTATGCAGAAAAAAGATTGCCAAATGACTCAAAAATGAGAAATGATTTTATTAAATCATCAATGCAAATTATCAATGCATATAGCCCAGATATAAAGGTACCGAGAGGTGTACTACCATTATATAATTATGCGTTTTCAAAAGGTGTCGTCAAAAACCTAGAAGTTGCTAAAATGAAAAAATTATTTAGACTTCACAGGCAAAATAAAATTAATTTTTATTTTGCTCGTGAAGTAGAAAAGAATAACAGAAAAATTAAGATTAAAAACAAGTTAAACAACAATTATTATTTAAAGCCGTTGATTTACAATTTAAGGCGCAAAGTTCATGAAAGAAGAAATGCAAAAAAAGCTAGAGAAATCAGAAATTACCTGGATTTACAAATTGTAGAAGGTACAATAATTATGATGGGATTTGATTATCAATATCGTGGTAATTCAAAGTATTTGTTTGATTAT
>NZ_PPRF01000152.1:1462-2275 GCF_002902145.1 Staphylococcus rostri
GTCACTTTTGATAAAAGAGTGCCTGAAGCCTATAGAATTAATCCTAGAAGTAGTGAGTTTTTCAATTATTTCTACAGGTCTAAAATTGTAATTGGTGAATCATGGATTCCAGCGGCATTTAGGAAGAAAAAAGGGCAAACATGGATCCAGTTATGGCATGGTACACCGTTTAAGAAGATGCTATTCGATTCTAATGAGTCAACGATGCTCACTTTAAATCTAGGGCATAAAGTTAAAATGAAGAATGATATATCAAGATGGGATTATTTAATTGCAGACTCTGAGATTGCAAAACAGAAATTTAATACATCATTTGATATTCCAAAAGATAGAGTAATTGTATCTGGTTACCCTAGAAATGAATGGTTAAAAGAAAACCAGGATAATGATGCATTAATCAAAGCAATTAAGGTAAAGAATAATTTGCCTCTTGATAAAAAAATTATACTCTATGCACCTACGTGGAGAGATTACAATTACAAGAAAGTTGAAAGTAAAAAGGATAAACATTATATTATGGAGTTCCCCAAATTTTTACATCAAATAGGTAATGATTATTGTATCATTAATAAGGCACATTCAATGGATACACAACCTCCATGGAACAATGGGATTGCACAAGTCTTTACAGTTAATAACAAGGTTGAAACGCAGGAATTACTGTTGGTTTCTGATGTTATTGTAACTGATTATTCATCAATATATTTTGATGCAATTCATATTAATAAGCCATTCTATTTCTTATTTAAAGATTTACCAAAATTCAACGTCTCTAGAGGATTATATTCAGATATGTATAAACATATTTTGAAA
>NZ_PPRF01000016.1 GCF_002902145.1 Staphylococcus rostri
ATTAATGAAGTTTTTATTTTTTTAGTCATATAGATACCTCTCATCTTAGCAATTAAATACTTACGACTTTCATCTATTATAATCAATTTAATGGAAAAGAACAAAAAGAAGTAAAGAATCAAAAAAAATTTACATAAATGGTTGAACTCAACGCCTATATACAGTAAAATGACATGGTATGTGATTAGATAAATAAATTTGCAGGAAATGGTTGCCAAACCGCATTATTTCTTGTAAAATGTCTAATGTTGGACTTTTTAATGCGATGAAGCGAAAGGTTACTGACACACCCGGCCGCTTTGCCATGGCGTTGTGCCAGATAGTTTTCGTGGAGAAGTCTATCACTTTTATGAAGACGAATAAGGAGGGTAAATAATGGCAAAACAAAAAATCAGAATCAGATTAAAAGCTTATGACCACCGTGTCATCGATCAATCAGCAGAGAAGATTGTTGAAACAGCTAAACGTTCTGGAGCGGACGTATCAGGTCCAATCCCATTACCAACTGAGAAATCAGTTTACACAATCATCCGTGCGGTGCATAAGTACAAAGATTCACGTGAGCAATTCGAACAACGTACACACAAACGTTTAATCGACATTGTTAACCCTACACCAAAAACAGTTGACGCTTTAATGGGCTTAAACTTACCATCAGGTGTAGACATCGAAATCAAATTATAATTAAAAATTTTTAGGAGGTGGACTTTCGATGACCAAAGGAATCTTAGGAAGAAAAATTGGTATGACTCAAGTATTCAGTGAAAACGGAGACTTAATTCCAGTAACAGTAATCGAAGCAAAAGAGAACGTAGTATTACAAAAGAAAACTGAAGAAGTAGATGGCTACAACGCGATCCAAATCGGTTTTGAAAACAAAGAAGCATATAAAAAAGGTAGCAAAACGAATAAATATGCAACTAAACCAGCTGAAGGTCACGCTAAAAAAGCAGGCACAGCACCTAAGCGCTTCATTCGTGAATTCAGAAACGTTAATGTTGACGAATACGAAGTAGGTCAAGAAGTCTCAGTAGATACATTCGAAGTAGGCGACGTAATTGACGTAACAGGAACTTCAAAAGGTAAAGGTTTCCAAGGTGCGATCAAGCGTCACAACCAAGCACGTGGACCAATGTCACACGGTTCTCATTTTCACAGAGCACCAGGTTCAATCGGTATGGCGTCAGACGCGTCACGTGTATTTAAAGGACAAAAATTACCAGGCCGCATGGGTGGTAATACTGTAACTGTTCAAAACTTAGAAGTTGTTCAAGTAGATACGGAAAACAGCGTAATTTTAGTAAAAGGTAACGTACCTGGTCCTAAAAAAGGTTTTGTACAAATCCAATCAGCTATCAAAGCTAATAAATAATTAGTAGTGAAAGGAGGAAATGCATAATGGCAAATTATGATGTATTAAAAGTTGACGGAACTAAAGCAGGTTCAGTTGAACTTAGCGATGCGGTATTCGCAATCGAACCAAACAATGATGTATTATTTGAAGCAATTCAATTACAACGTGCTTCATTACGCCAAGGAACTCACGCGGTTAAGAACCGTTCAGCAGTTCGTGGTGGTGGACGTAAACCATGGAGACAAAAAGGTACAGGTCGTGCTCGTCAAGGTACAATCCGTGCACCACAATGGCGTGGTGGTGGTGTTGTATTCGGACCAACACCAAGAAGCTATGCATACAAAATGCCTAAAAAAATGCGTCGCTTAGCATTAAAATCAGCACTTTCATTCAAAGTACAAGAAAATGAATTCAAAATCGTTGACAGCTTCAACTTAGAAGCACCAAGAACAAAAGAATTCAAAACAACTTTAACTAACTTAGAATTACCTAAGAAAGTATTAGTTGTAACACTTGAAGATGTAAATGTTGAATTATCAGCACGCAACATCCCTGGTGTTCAAATTACAACACCTGAAGGTTTAAATGTATTAGATTTAACACATGCTGACAGTGTATTAATCACTGAAGAAGCAGCTAAAAAAGTTGAGGAGGTGCTCGGATAATGGAAGCGAGAGATATTCTAAAGCGCCCCGTAATCACTGAGAAATCATCTGAAGCAATGGCTGAAGATAAATACACTTTTGACGTTGATGTTCGTGCAAACAAAACACAAGTCAAAACAGCTGTAGAAGAAATCTTTGATGTAAAAGTTGACAAAGTCAACATCATCAACTACAAACCTAAGAAAAAACGTATGGGCCGTTACCAAGGCTATACAAACAAACGCCGTAAAGCGATTGTTACATTAAAAGAAGGTCAAATCGACTTATTCAACTAAAATTTCATTACCATTAAGGAGGTAAACGACAATGGCTCTTAAACATTATAAGCCAATTACTAATGGTCGTCGTAATATGACTACATTAGATTTCTCTGAAATTACAGAGTCAAAACCTGAAAAGTCATTATTACAACCGCTACCGAAAAAAGCGGGTCGTAACAACCAAGGTAAATTGACAGTACGCCATCACGGTGGTGGACACAAACGTCAATACCGTGTTATTGATTTCAAACGTAATAAAGACGGAATCGCTGGTAAAGTAGATTCAATTCAATACGATCCAAACAGATCAGCGAACATCGCTTTAATCGTATATGCAGATGGTGAAAAACGTTACATCATCGCACCTAAAGGCTTACAAGTAGGTCAATTCGTTGAAAGTGGTTCAGAAGCTGACATCAAAGTTGGTAACGCACTTCAATTAAAAGACATTCCTGTAGGTACAGTAATTCACAACATCGAATTAAAACCTGGCCGTGGTGGTCAAATCGCTCGTTCTGCTGGTGCAAGTGCACAAGTATTAGGTAAAGAAGGTAAATATGTACTTGTAAGACTTCGTTCTGGTGAAGTACGTATGATTCTTTCAACTTGCCGTGCAACAGTTGGACAAGTTGGTAACCTCCAACACGAACTTGTTAACATCGGTAAAGCTGGTAAATCAAGATGGTTAGGTAAGAGACCAACAGTTCGTGGTTCTGTAATGAACCCTAACGATCACCCACACGGTGGTGGTGAAGGTCGCGCGCCAATCGGCCGTCCATCTCCAATGTCACCTTGGGGTAAACCAACGCTTGGTAAGAAAACACGTCGTGGTAAGAAACGTTCAGATAAACTTATCGTACGTGGACGTAAGAAAAAATAAAAATAGCTTATTTGGGTGTGCGGCGTAATCGCTGCACGCACATAATAAGAAAGGAGGCGCCATTATGGCTCGTAGTATTAAAAAGGGACCTTTCGTCGATGAGCATTTAATGAAAAAAGTTGAAGCTCAAGGCGATAGCCAAAAGAAACAAGTAATCAAAACTTGGTCACGTCGTTCAACAATTTTCCCAAACTTTATCGGACACACATTCGCTGTCTACGATGGACGTAAACATGTACCTGTATATGTAACTGAAGATATGGTTGGTCACAAATTAGGTGAATTTGCTCCAACACGTACTTTCAAAGGACATGCTGCAGACGATAAGAAAACAAGAAGATAAACCATTTCTAGTAAGTAGAGGAGGAAATACGAATGGAAGCAAAAGCGGTTGCTAGAACTATCAGAATCGCACCTCGTAAAGTACGATTAGTATTAGACCTAATCAGAGGTAAAGACGTAAGAGAAGCAGTAGCTATTTTGAAATTAACAAATAAAGCTTCTTCTCCAGTAGTAGAAAAATTATTAATGTCCGCTTTAGCTAACGCTGAACACAACTACGGCATGAACACAGATGAATTAGTTGTTAAAGAAGCTTATGCTAACGAAGGACCGACTTTAAAACGTTTCCGTCCACGTGCTCAAGGACGCGCAAGTGCTATTAACAAAAGAACAAGCCATATCACTATCGTAGTAAGTGATGGTAAAGAAGAAGCTCAAGAAGCTTAATCAAATCATTAAGGAGGGAACATTGTGGGTCAAAAAATTAATCCAATCGGACTTCGTGTTGGTGTAATTCGTGACTGGGAAGCTAAATGGTATGCTGAAAAAGACTTCGCATCACTTTTACACGAAGACTTAAAAATTCGTAAATTTATTGATAAAGCATTGAAAGACGCATCAGTATCTCACGTTGAGATCGAGCGTGCTGCTAACCGCATCAACATTGCAATTCACACTGGTAAACCAGGTATGGTAATCGGTAAAGGCGGTTCAGAAATTGAAAAACTTCGTAACAAATTAAACCAATTGACTGATAAAAAAGTTCACATCAACGTAGTTGAAATCAAGAAAGTTGATCTTGATGCACGCTTAGTTGCTGAGAATATTGCACGTCAATTAGAAAACCGTGCATCATTCCGTCGTGTTCAAAAACAAGCAATTGGCAGAGCAATGAAACTTGGTGCTAAAGGTATCAAAACACAAGTATCAGGTCGTTTAGGTGGCGCTGACATCGCGCGTGCTGAACAATATTCAGAAGGAACTGTACCACTTCATACATTACGTGCTGACATTGATTATGCACATGCAGAAGCAGACACTACTTACGGTAAGTTAGGTGTTAAAGTATGGATCTATCGTGGTGAAGTTCTTCCTACTAAGAAAAATAGTGAAGGAGGAAAATAATTATGTTACTACCAAAGCGTGTAAAATATCGTCGTCAACATCGTCCTGACACTAAAGGTCGTTCAAAAGGCGGTAACTTTGTAACATTCGGTGAGTTTGGTCTTCAAGCAACTACAACTTCTTGGATCACATCTCGTCAAATCGAATCAGCTCGTATTGCTATGACACGTTACATGAAACGTGGCGGGAAAGTTTGGATTAAAATCTTCCCTCACACGCCATACACACAAAAACCTTTAGAAGTACGTATGGGTGCTGGTAAAGGTGCGGTTGAAGGCTGGATCGCAGTAGTTAAACCAGGTAGAGTATTATTTGAAGTAGCAGGCGTATCTGAAGAAGTTGCGCGTGAAGCACTACGTTTAGCAAGTCACAAACTTCCAGTTAAAACGAAGTTTGTAAAACGTGAAGAATTGGGTGGTGAATCAAATGAAAGCTAAGGAAATTAGAGACTTAACCACTTCAGAAATCGAAGAGCAAATCAAAGCTTCAAAAGAAGAGCTTTTTAACCTACGCTTTCAATTAGCTACAGGTCAATTAGAAGAGACTGCACGCATCAAAACAGTAAGAAAAACGATCGCGCGTCTAAAAACTGTTGCACGTGAAAGAGAATTAGAACAAGGTAAAGCAAACCAATAATAGTTGAAAGAGGAGGTTACTAAAGTGAGCGAAAGAAATGATCGTAAAGTTTACGTTGGTAAAGTTGTTTCAGATAAAATGGACAAAACAATCACTGTTTTAGTTGAAACTTACAAAACACACAAACTATATGGTAAACGTGTTAAATACTCAAAAAAATACAAAACGCATGATGAAAACAATTCAGCTAAATTAGGAGATATTGTTAAAATCCAAGAAACGCGTCCTTTATCAGCGACAAAACGTTTCCGTTTAGTAGAAATTGTCGAAGAATCAGTAATCATTTAATGACTATTTAAAGATAAGGGAGGTATAATCATGATCCAACAAGAAACACGCTTGAAAGTAGCAGACAACTCTGGTGCTCGTGAAGTTCTTACAATCAAAGTATTAGGTGGATCTGGCCGTAAAACAGCTAACATCGGTGATGTCATCGTAGCAACTGTTAAAAATGCTACACCTGGTGGCGTTGTTAAGAAGGGTGATGTTGTTAAAGCTGTTGTAGTACGTACTAAATCAGGTGTACGTCGTAAAGACGGTTCATACATCAAATTCGATGAAAATGCATGTGTTGTAATCCGTGATGACAAAGGCCCACGTGGTACTCGTATCTTTGGACCTGTTGCACGTGAATTACGTGATGGAAACTTTATGAAAATCGTTTCCCTTGCACCAGAAGTACTTTAATTAGTAATCATTTATAAACAAATTCAAGGAGGTGCCCACATGCATATTAAAAAAGGTGACAATGTTATCGTTATTGCAGGAAAAGACAAAGGTAAAACAGGTAAAGTTGTAGCAACTCAACCTAAAAAAGACCGTGTAGTTGTTGAAGGTGTTAACATGATCAAAAAACACCAAAAACCAACACAATTCAATCCTGAAGGTGGAATCTTAGAAACAGAAGCTGCTATTCATGTTTCTAACGTACAAGTATTAGACCCTAAAACAAACGAACCTACTCGTGTAGGCTACAAATTTGTTGACGGTAAAAAAGTTCGTATCGCAAAAAAATCTGGCGAAGAAATTAAGTCTAATAAATAATAACAGGTGAAAGGAGGATCCACTTTGAATCGTTTGAAAGAAAAATTTAACTCAGAAGTTACAGAGAACTTAGTTAAAAAATTCAATTACAGTTCAGTAATGCAAGTACCTAAAATTGACAAAATCGTTGTGAACATGGGTGTCGGTGACGCTGTTCAAAACTCAAAAGTATTGGACACAGCTGTTGAAGAATTAACAGCAATCACTGGTCAAAAACCATTAATCACAAAAGCTAAAAAATCAGTTGCGACATTCCGTTTACGTGAAGGTATGCCAATTGGTGCGAAAGTAACATTACGTGGTGAAAGAATGTATGAATTCTTAGATAAATTAATTTCTGTATCACTTCCACGTGTACGTGACTTCCGTGGTGTATCTAAAAATGCATTCGACGGTCGCGGTAACTACACATTAGGTGTTAAAGAACAATTAATTTTCCCTGAGATTGACTATGATAAAGTATCAAAAGTACGTGGAATGGATATCGTTATCGTAACGACTGCTAACACTGACGAGGAAGCTCGTGAATTGTTAACACAATTCGGTATGCCATTTCAAAAATAATCTCTGAAGGAGGCTAAATAAGTGGCTAAAAAATCAATGGTTGCTAAGCAACAACGTAAACAAAAGTTCCAAGTCCGTGAATATACACGCTGTGAACGCTGTGGTCGTCCACACTCAGTATATCGTAAATTTAAACTTTGCCGTATTTGTTTCCGTGAATTAGCTTACAAAGGTCAAATTCCTGGCGTTCGTAAAGCTAGCTGGTAAAAATTTAACTCTTGAAAGGAGGCAACAAACTATGACATTGTCAGATCCAATTGCAGATATGCTAACTCGTGTAAGAAATGCAAACATGGTACGCCATGAAAAATTGGAGTTACCTGCATCAAACATTAAAAAAGAAATTGCTGAAATCCTTAAAAGTGAAGGTTTCATCAAAAATGTAGAATATATCGAAGATGATAAACAAGGTGTTATCCGTATCTTCTTAAAATATGGTTCAAACAACGAGCGTGTTATTACAGGCTTAAAACGTATTTCTAAACCAGGTTTACGTGTTTATGCTAAAGCAAGCGAAATGCCTAAAGTATTAAATGGTCTTGGTATTGCATTAGTATCTACTTCTGAAGGTGTAATCACTGATAGAGAAGCTAGAAAACGTAACGTTGGTGGCGAAGTATTAGCATACATTTGGTAATATTAAATAAATAAGGAGGTGCCATAACATGAGCCGTGTTGGTAAAAAAATTATTGAGATCCCTAGCGATGTAACTGTAACTATCGAAGGTAGTACAGTTTCTGTTAAAGGACCAAAAGGTGAATTATCACGAACTTTAAACCCAGAAATGACTTATAAACAAGAAGAAAACACACTTGAAGTTGTAAGACCATCAGATTCTAAAGAACACAGAACTGTTCATGGTACAACTCGTGCGTTAATCAATAATATGGTACAAGGTGTATCTAAAGGATACGAAAAAACTTTAGAACTTATCGGTGTAGGTTACCGTGCGCAAGTTCAAGGTTCTAAACTTGTATTAAACGTTGGTTATTCACATCCAGTTGAAATGGAAGCTGCTGAAGGTATTACTTTCTCAGTAGAAAAAAATACGACTGTCAAAGTCGAAGGTATCGACAAAGAATTAGTAGGTGCTACAGCATCAAAAATTCGTGACGTTCGTCCACCAGAACCTTACAAAGGTAAAGGTATTCGTTACCAAGGTGAATATGTTCGCCGTAAAGAAGGTAAAACTGGTAAATAATAAATAAACTCTATAGAAAGGAGTATTGACATGATCAGCAAAATTGATAAAAACAAAGTACGTTTAAAAAGACATGCACGTGTTCGTACGAAATTGTCAGGTACTAGCGAAAGACCACGTCTTAACGTATATCGTTCAAACAAACACATCTATGCACAAATCATCGATGACACTAAAGGCGTAACATTAGCGCAAGCGTCAACTAAAGATAGCGGCGTAGATACATCAGCTACAAAAGTTGAAATGGCAACTAAAGTTGGTGAAGCAATCGCTAAAAAAGCGAATGAAAAAGGCATCGAAGCAGTTGTATTTGATCGTGGAGGATACTTATTCCACGGACGTGTGAAAGCATTAGCAGATGCAGCTCGCGAAAATGGACTTCAATTTTAATTTAAAGGAGGGACAACTCAATGGCTCGTAGAGAAGAAGAAGTTAAAGAATTTGAAGAACGCGTTGTTACGATTAACCGTGTTGCGAAAGTTGTTAAAGGTGGACGTCGTTTCCGTTTCACAGCATTAGTAGTAGTAGGTGACAAAAATGGTCGCGTTGGTTTCGGTACTGGTAAAGCACAAGAGGTACCTGAAGCAATCAAAAAAGCAGTTGAAGCTGCGAAAAAAGAACTTATCACTGTTCATCGTGTTGACGGAACAACTCCTCACACAATTACTGGACGTTTCGGTTCAGGAAGTGTTTTAATGAAACCAGCTGCACCTGGTACAGGTGTTATCGCAGGTGGACCAGTTCGTGCCGTACTTGAGCTTGCAGGTATCACTGATATCTTAAGTAAGTCATTAGGTTCTAACACACCTATTAACATGGTACGTGCTACTATCGACGGTTTACAAAACTTAAAAAATGCTGAAGAAGTTGCCCGTTTACGTGGTAAATCAGTAGAAGAATTATACAATTAAGGAGGGAAACAGATAAATGGCTAAAATTCAAATCACCCTCACTCGAAGCGTTATTGGTCGTCCTGAGACACAACGTAAAACTGTTGAAGCATTAGGTCTTAAAAAAATGCACTCATCAGTAGTTGTAGAAGACAATGATGCAATTCGTGGACAAATCAACAAAGTAAGTCACTTAGTAACAGTAGAAGAAAAATAATTAAGGAGGTGCCGAAATGAAATTACATGAATTAAAACCATCAGAAGGTTCACGTAAAGTACGTAACCGTGTCGGCCGTGGTGCGGGTACTGGTAACGGTAAAACAAGTGGTCGCGGTCAAAAAGGTCAAAAAGCACGTTCAGGTGGTAGTGTAAGACCAGGTTTCGAAGGTGGTCAATTACCATTATTCCGTCGTATTCCAAAACGTGGTTTCACAAACATCAACCGCAAAGAATACGCAATTGTTAATTTAGATCAACTTAACAAATTTGAAGATGGTACTGAGGTAACACCTGAATTATTAATCGAAACAGGCGTAGTTAAAAGCGAAAAGTCTGGCATTAAAGTTTTAGGCAATGGTTCATTAGAAAAGAAATTGACTGTTAAAGCACACAAATTCTCAGCTGCAGCCAAAGAAGCAATTGAAGCGAAAGGCGGAGCACACGAGGTGATCTAATGTTTCATACGCTTGTAAACTTCTTTAAAACGAAAGAAGTAAGAAACAAGATACTTTTTACTCTTGCAATGTTAGTAATTTTCAAAATAGGTACGTATATTCCAGCACCTGGTGTTGATCCAGCAGCTTTTGATAATCAACGAGGTTCTCAAGGCGTCACTGACTTGTTAAACACGTTTGGTGGCGGTGCCTTGAAGAACTTTTCCATCTTTGCAATGGGAATTATGCCTTACATCACAGCATCCATTGTTATGCAATTGCTTCAAATGGATATAGTACCTAAGTTTACTGAATGGGCAAAACAAGGTGAAACTGGACGTAAAAAGTTAAGTACTTTTACGCGTTATTTCACGATTGTACTTGCATTCATTCAATCAATAGGTATGTCTTTTCAGTTCAATACTTATTTAGATGGTGCATTAATTAAGAACCAAAACGTTTGGTCATATCTATTAATTGCAATTGTTTTAACAACAGGAACTGCATTCTTAATGTGGTTAGGTGAACAAATTACGCAATATGGTGTTGGTAATGGTATTTCTATCATTATCTTTGCGGGTATCTTATCATCGTTACCATCAGCTTTAATCCAATTTTACCAACAAGAGTTTATTGGACAAGATGATGTAACATTGGCTTGGTTGAAAGTCGCAGGACTCGTAATCGGTATGATACTTCTTACAGTAGGTGCCGTATACGTCTTACAGGCGATTCGTAAAATACCAATTCAATACGCAAAGAAACAATCCAAAATGCAACTTGGTTCACAAGCAACGTATTTACCTTTGAAAGTAAACTCAGCAGGTGTTATCCCTGTCATTTTTGCAATGGCATTCTTCTTATTACCAAGAACGCTAACATTGTTCTTCCCTAAAGCTGATTGGGCGAAGACAGTTGGAAACTACGCAGATCCTTCACATAATATTGGAATGATTGTGTATGTTATCTTGATTATCGCATTTACTTATTTTTATGCGTTTGTTCAAGTTAATCCAGAGAAGATGGCAGATAACCTGAAGAAACAAGGTAGTTATGTTCCGGGTATTCGACCGGGCGTTAATACTAAAAAATATATTACGAAAGTCCTTTATCGCTTAACTTTTGTAGGTTCAATTTTCTTAGCAGTCATTGCAATCTTGCCAATCATTGCTACTAAATTTATGAACTTACCGCAATCTATTCAAGTGGGTGGTACGAGCTTGCTAATCGTAATCGGTGTTGCAATCGAAACGATGAAGAGCTTGGAAGCACAAGTGAATGAGCGTGAGTATAAAGGCTTTGGTAGACGTTAATTTTTAGGAGGGCATATATGAACATTATCTTAATGGGATTACCTGGTGCTGGTAAAGGAACGCAAGCGAGTGAGATAGTTAAGAAATACCCAATCCCTCACATTTCAACAGGGGACATGTTCAGAAAGGCAATTAAAGACCAAACTGAACTTGGGAAAGAAGCTAAATCTTACATGGATCGCGGCGAACTTGTACCGGATGAAGTTACTGTAGGAATTGTAAAAGAACGCATCTCAGAAGATGACGCAAAAAAAGGATTCTTATTAGACGGATTTCCTCGAACAATTGAACAAGCTGAAGCGCTTAATTCAATTTTAGAAGAGCTAGGTAGAGAAATCGACGCTGTAGTTAACATCGAAGTTCCAGAAGAGGAATTGATGAACCGTCTTACAGGACGTCGCATTTGTGAAACTTGTGGGACAACATATCATCTTGTTTTCAATCCTCCAAAGGTTGAAGGTGTTTGTGATCTTGATGGCGGTAAGCTTTACCAACGTGAAGATGACAATCCAGAAACAGTTGCAAATCGTTTGAACGTTAACATCAAACAATCTAAACCAATTTTAGACTTTTACGGTCAAGAAGGCGTTTTGAAAAATATTGATGGTTCAAAAGAAATCGACGCTGTTTCAGAGGATGTAATTCAAATTTTAGAATCACTTAAATAGAACGACTTGGATGCAATTCGCTTTTAATAAGTCGTTAGTATTGAAATTACTTGAAACAAAGTTGTGACATTAATTAATGATAATGATGATTTTGAAGTGAAATCCAGGCACTATAATCGAGTTGATATTCTATAATCCTTACAACTGAAAAGGAGGAGTTAATCAATGGCGAAACAAGACGTAATCGAACTTGAAGGTACAGTACTTGATACTTTACCAAATGCAATGTTTAAAGTAGAATTAGAAAATGGCCATGAAATTTTAGCACACGTTAGTGGTAAAATTCGCATGAACTATATTCGTATTCTACCTGGCGATAAAGTAACAGTTGAAATGTCTCCGTATGATTTAACACGCGGCAGAATCACATATCGTTATAAATAATTGTCACTCCATCATTGAAGGAGGTATAAAAATGAAAGTCAGACCATCTGTGAAACCTATTTGCGAAAAATGTAAAGTCATTAAACGTAAAGGTAAAGTTATGGTAATTTGTGAAAACCCTAAACACAAACAAAAACAAGGTTAATTAAAAGAGAGGTGTAAATATAATGGCACGTATTGCAGGAATTGATATCCCACGTGATAAGCGCGTAGTAATTTCATTAACTTATATCTACGGTATCGGTAAAGCAACAGCACAAAAAATTCTTTCAGAAGCGAACGTTTCAGAAGATACACGTGTTAAAGATTTAACTGATGATGAGTTAGGTCGTATTCGTGAAGTTGTTGATGGTTATAAAGTTGAAGGTGACTTACGTCGTGAAACTAACTTAAACATCAAACGCTTAATGGAAATCTCATCATACCGTGGTATTCGTCACCGTCGTGGCTTACCAGTAAATGGTCAAAAAACAAAAAACAATGCGCGTACGCGTAAAGGCCCAGTTAAAACTGTTGCTAACAAGAAAAAATAATAGGTAAAGGAGGCAAATAGTACTATGGCACGTAAACAAGTATCACGTAAACGTAGAGTGAAAAAGAATATTGAAAACGGTGTTGCACACATCCGTTCTACATTCAACAATACAATTGTAACTATTACAGATGAATTCGGTAATGCTTTATCATGGTCATCTGCAGGTGCGCTTGGTTTTAAAGGTTCTAAAAAATCTACACCATTCGCAGCACAAATGGCTTCAGAAACAGCTTCAAAAGCTGCTATGGAACATGGTTTAAAATCAGTTGAAGTAACTGTAAAAGGTCCTGGACCAGGTCGTGAATCAGCGATCCGTGCGTTACAATCAGCAGGTTTAGAAGTAACAGCGATCAAAGACGTTACTCCAGTACCACATAATGGTTGCCGTCCGCCAAAACGTCGTCGCGTATAATTTTAAATTTTTTCTTTGTCACATGTTAATAAAATTTATAGTTTATGCAAATCGACGTATTTAAGGAGGATATGTAAATGATTGAAATTGAGAAACCTAGAATTGAAACAATTGAAGTTAGTGATGATGCTAAGTTCGGTAAGTTCGTTGTTGAGCCACTAGAACGTGGTTACGGTACTACACTAGGAAACTCCTTACGTCGTATCCTACTATCATCATTACCAGGTGCGGCTGTGAAATATATTGAAATCGAGGGTGTTTTACACGAATTCTCTGCGATTGACAATGTTGTAGAAGATGTTTCTACTATCGTCATGAATATCAAAAAGCTTGCGCTTAAGATTTATTCAGAAGAAGATAAAACACTAGAAATCGATGTCAAAGAAGAAGGCGAAGTCACTGCAAAAGATATCACACATGACAGTGATGTTGAGATCTTAAATCCAGACCTTAAAATTGCAACAGTATCTAAAGGTGGTCATTTTAAACTACGTTTAGTAGCAAATACAGGCCGTGGTTATGCTTTAGCTGATCAAAACAATTCAAGTGATATGCCAATCGGTGTTATTCCTGTTGATTCATTATACTCACCAGTTGAGCGTGTGAACTACACAGTTGAAAATACACGTGTTGGTCAAAGTTCAGACTATGATAAGTTAACTTTAGATGTGTGGACTGATGGTTCAATCACACCACAAGAATCTGTTTCTTTAGCTGCAAAGATTATGACTGAGCATTTAAACATTTTCGTTGGTTTAACTGACGAAGCACAAAATGCTGAAATCATGATTGAAAAAGAAGAAGATCAAAAAGAGAAAGTATTAGAAATGTCTATTGAAGAATTAGACTTATCTGTACGTTCTTACAACTGTTTAAAACGTGCTGGTATTAACTCAGTACAAGAACTCGCTGACAAATCAGAGGCTGATATGATGAAAGTTCGTAACTTAGGTCGAAAGTCTCTTGAAGAAGTAAAACACAAATTAGAAGACTTAGGTTTAGGCCTAAGAAAAGAAGATTGATAAAGGAGGTTAACTCATGGGTTACAGAAAATTAGGTCGTACGTCAGATCAACGTAAAGCTATGTTACGCGATTTAGCAACTTCATTAATCGTAAGCGAACGTATCGAAACTACTGAAGCGCGTGCGAAAGAACTTCGCAGTGTTGTTGAAAAATTAATTACTTTAGGTAAAAAAGGTGATTTAGCATCTCGTCGTAATGCTGCTAAAACATTACGTAACGTTGAAATCTTAAACGAAGATGAAACGACACAAACAGCATTACAAAAGTTGTTTGGTGAAATCGCTGAGCGTTACCAAGACCGTCAAGGTGGTTACACTCGTATCGTTAAAGTTGCACCTCGTAAAGGTGACGGCGCTTTAACAGTAATTATTGAATTAGTATAATTAATACACACTACTACATTTAAAGCAAATGAGTGCAACGATAATGTCTGCCACATACAGATATTGTCTAGCTCAGGAGCATCCCATCCAATTAAATATTGATGATAAAGCGTGATCTCAATAGGATGGGGTGCGCGCTTTTTTATGCAAATACTTAGCATCATTTCAAAAGACCTGCCATTGTGTGGGTCTTATTTGTTTTGGGCCGAATTGAAAGCATTGTACACCTTACATGTTTTTAGGTAAAATGAAATGGTATTCTCATAAACCATAAATATAAAAAACAGTTTAGACTATAGGGAAGTAATCAAATGTAATTGTATCCCTATTACTAGTTTTTATAATCTGTATCCTAAAAGAGAGATGTATTTAAACAATTAGGGGAGTCAAGTGTATGTCTAAGGAACCATTATTACAATTTCAAAATGTATCATTTCGATATGATGAAGATGCAGCGTATGTATTGAATGATATTTCTTTTACGGTAAATCAAGGTGAATGGGTGTCTATCGTTGGTCATAACGGTTCTGGAAAATCTACATTGGCTAAACTTATTGCGGGGATTGAACCAACGTTTGATGGTGAGATTTTGATTGAACAACAAACGATAAAAGACACGCCATACACTGCGTTTCATCATCATATTGGTATTGTTTTTCAAAATCCTGACAATCAATTTGTAGGCTCAACAGTAAAGTATGACGTGGCGTTTGGCCTAGAGAATAAACGTGTGGCTTATGAAGAAATGCATGATATTGTGCCACGCGTGCTTAAAGATGTGGATATGCATGATAAGCAAAACCATGAACCTACTGCACTATCGGGTGGTCAGAAACAGCGTGTGGCGATTGCTGGGGTTTTAGCACTGCAGCCCAAATTGATTATTCTAGATGAAGCGACGTCCATGTTAGATCCTGAAGGGAAAAAGGAAATACTGTCAATGATTCAAAAACTCAATCAAGTTCACGGTGTCACTGTCTTATCTATTACGCATGACTTGTCTGAAGTTGTATCATCAGATCGCGTGATTGTCCTGAATCAAGGCGCTATCGCGTTATCTGGTACAGTGAATGATATTTTTACCCATTCTGAAGCTTTGACGGCGTATGGCTTGGATATGCCCTTTGAGATGCGTATGGCGAAATTGTTAGGTCTGAAAAAGGGCTTTTTAACATATGAAGAGTTATTGGAGTGTTTGTCATGATTACTTTTGAAGATGTATCGTTTACGTATCAGCAGCATACACCATATGAATATCAAGCGCTTAATCTTGTGACAACACAGTTTGAACAGGGACGTTACTATGCGATTATTGGTAAAACGGGTTCAGGTAAGTCTACGCTTATTCAACATTTCAATGGCTTATTGA
The DNA here is from genome assembly GCF_002902145.1 of Staphylococcus rostri. Lineage (GTDB taxonomy): Bacteria > Bacillota > Bacilli > Staphylococcales > Staphylococcaceae > Staphylococcus > Staphylococcus rostri. The sequence goes on from NZ_PPRF01000016.1 coordinate 15,644, forward strand.
AACCAAGTCGTGGCAAGTTGCAAGTGTTAGATGTACCGATAACGCGTAAAACGAAAGACAAAACGCTTCAAAAAGTGAGAAAACGTATCGGCATGGTGTTCCAATTTCCGGAGTCGCAGTTATTTGAACAAACAGTCGAGCATGAAATTTTATTTGGCCCAAAAAACTATGGCTTAGACTTGGACAAAGCGCGTGAACAAGCGATGCAATTATTGGATCAACTCGGTTTTGATGCGGAAAAAATCATGAAACAATCCCCCTTTATGTTATCAGGTGGTCAAATGCGTAAAGTCGCGCTTGTCGCAATACTCGCAATGGATCCAGATGTTTTAGTATTAGATGAGCCAACTGCTGGATTAGATCCAAAGAGTAAGCGACAAGTTATGCATTTGTTTAAAGACATTCAAATGAAACAAGGGAAGACGATTATCCTTGTGACCCATGACATGAACGATGTAGCAGCATATGCGGATGAAGTTAAAGTGATGGCTAAAGGGCGCGTGATTAGTAGTCAAACGCCCGAAACACTTTTCTGTGATACTGAATATGTGCAGTCATTACATTTGGACTTACCGGATATTGTGCAACTTCAAAGAGATGTCGAATCTCGCTTGAATATACGTTTCGAGCGACTTGCGATGACAGAAGTTGAATTTGTAAAGATGTTTGAAGTATGGAGGCAAGAACATGAAAGATAAGTTAATAATCGGACGCTATTTGCCTCTTGATTCCATCATTCATCGTTTAGATCCACGCAGTAAATTTCTGTTTGTTTTTCTATTTATCGTCGTAATATTTTTCAGTCATGATTGGTTGGCGTACCTGTGGCTAGGAATTGTACTTTATGCTTTATTAAAGCTGAGTCGAATTCCATTGTGGTTTTTGTTAAAAGGCTTGTTACCGCTGTTTTTCTTTTTAAGTTTAACTTTTATGATGCATATGTTTTTGACTAAAGGCGGGACACGGCTCGTTGAATGGGGCATTTTCTCAATCGATACTTATGGCTTGCAGGAAGGGACATTGATTGTATTGCGCTTATCATATATTATGATTATCTCAACAATCTTAACGTTAACAACCAGTCCATTAGACCTCACAGATGCCTTTGATCGTCTGTTCAAGCCATTAAGGTATCTTAAAGTTCCTGTATCCGCATTAAGCATGATGATGGCGATTGCATTGCGTTTTATTCCGACCTTAATGGAAGAATTGGACAAAATTATGAATGCACAAAAATCACGTGGTGCTGCGTTATCAAGCGGTTCAGTTATGACACGTATTAAAGCTTTTATCCCATTGTTTATCCCGTTGTTTATTTCAGCATTCCAACGTGCCGAAGAGTTGGCGATTGCGATGGAAGTCCGAGGTTATGATGCGAATGCTCAGCGCACGAGTTATCGCCGGTTAGAGTGGTTGTTACGTGATACTGTCGCGTTATTATGTATTATCCCAATTGCGGTGGTCGCATTAACAATACGTTATATTATATAGAGAGGATTTACAGTTATGCCACGAGTTTTAGTGAAAATCAGTTATCATGGAGGACAATTTTTAGGTTTTCAAATTCAAAATCAAGGACGTACGGTGCAAGGATATTTTGAGAAAATACTAAAGCGTATGCACAAACAACCGGTACGCATTCATCCTTCAAGCCGAACGGATCGAGGTGTACATGCGAAAGCACAATATTTCCATTTTGATACGGATCTGAATATTGCACCAGAAAAATGGCAGTATGCGATGAATAGAAGCCTTCCTGATGACATCTACGTGCATGAGGTACAGTTTGTTGACGAAGACTTTCATTGCCGCTACGACTGTGTAGGGAAGACGTACCGCTATTCTGTCTATCAGGCGGCGCATCGGAATCCTTTCTTAGCACAATTAAAGACGTTTGAATCAGCACAGCTAGACATTGCAGCGATGAATAACGCTGCACAGCATTTTATTGGGACGCATGACTTTACATCATTTTGTTCTCAGAAGACAGAAGTTGAGAGTAAAGAGCGTACCATTTATGAAAGTCATGTCATACAGACGTCTGAAGGATTAGATTTTGTGATTACAGGTTCTGGCTTTCTGTATAATATGGTGCGTGTTATTATGGCGTATTTGTTAGAAGTAGGTAAAGGCAAGCGCTCGGCTGAGGACGTACCAAAGTTACTTGTAGCGAAAGATCGCAACCTTGTACCGCATACAGCACCGGCTGAAGGACTTTATTTAGAAAAGGTTTACTTGAGTCCACAAGCATTACAAGAAGATTTTGGTGAAGACATTAAAATTCACTATAAAAAATCAACGCAAAATTCTTAAAAGCAATTGACATTTGGGCTTATAAATTATATCATAGTTAACGGTATTGTTTTATATCCACCCCACGATAAGCCCCGGAAACTTATTGTGTTACAAGATATAGAAGCAGGAAGATCAACAGTTAACGGAATAAATAATCGTTTAGGTTGTTTAATACAGCTGATTGAAATTAAAAAGAAACATCTATTCATTAGGAGGACTCAATTATGCGTCAAACATTTATGGCTAACGAATCAAATATTGAACGCAAATGGTACGTTGTTGATGCTGAAGGACAAACTTTAGGTCGTTTATCATCAGAAGTAGCATCTATCTTACGCGGTAAAAATAAAGTAACTTACACACCACACGTTGATACTGGTGATTACGTAATCATCATCAACGCTTCAAAAATCCAGTTCACTGGTAAAAAAGAAACTGACAAAATTTACTACCGTCACTCAAATCACCCAGGTGGTTTAAAATCAATCACTGCTGGTGAATTAAGAGCGACTAACCCAGAACGTTTATTAGAGAAATCTATCAAAGGTATGTTACCAAGTTCACGTTTAGGTGAAAAACAAGGTAAAAAATTATTTGTCTATGGTGGCGCTGAACATCCACACGCTGCACAACAACCAGAAAACTACGAGTTACGTGGTTAATTAGAAGGAGGAAATTACATTGGCACAAGTTGAATATAAAGGCACAGGCCGTCGTAAACACTCAGTAGCACGTGTACGTTTAGTACCAGGTGAAGGTAATATCACAGTTAACGGTAAAGACGTACGTGAATACTTACCATTCGAATCATTAATCTTAGACTTAAACCAACCATTTGATGTAACTGAAACTAAAGGTAACTATGATGTTTTAGTTAACGTTCACGGTGGTGGCTTCACTGGTCAAGCACAAGCTATCCGTCACGGTATCGCACGTGCATTATTAGAAGCTGATCCTGAGTACAGAGGTTCATTAAAACGCGCTGGTCTCTTAACACGTGACCCACGTATGAAAGAACGTAAAAAACCAGGTCTTAAAGCTGCACGTCGTTCACCACAATTCTCAAAACGTTAATATATCGTTTATACAGCACTTTCCAATGTTATGTTGGAAGGTGCTTTTTTAGTTTTCTTAGGAATTTAATTTACCGGACGATAGGAGCTGAAGCTAAGAGTCGCAAGGGATAAAGTTACCGGACGATAAGTTTAGAGGTTGATAGTAATTCAAAAGGAATGATATTCATATAAATCTAGTTGAATAAAATGTTTTTCCTTGTTATTCTTATTGAAATAAATATAGGAGATAACTTATGGTTTCGTTTATCATTGCATTAAAAAGATTATTAAAAGCATTATGGGAGGTTGTGAATCTACCTATCGCAAAAGGTTTATTAACGACATTACTGATTATTATCTTTGGTGGTACGATATTTCTACATACTGAAGGTGGATTACCATTAATAGATGCGTTATTCACAAGTATTGTTGTATTGATCCCAACTTCATTAAGTGTCGAATATATGCCAGATTCGGTTTTTGAAAAGTTGTTTATGTTGGTGTATTTACTGACAGGATCAGGGGTCATGATTTCTGTACTTGTCGTAGTGACATCCACGTTTGTTAAAAAGAATTATAAGAGAAATTAAAGGATATTAATAACAAAAAACGCCCATTTCAAGGAAGTGGGCGTTTTTGTTATTAAATTGAGTCTACTGCATCTTTAACGATTTTGAACGAATTAATTTGGTTTTTAATACCATATGCGGTTGTAGTAATGATTAATTCATCAGCTTCATATATTTCTTGGAGATCGATAATTTGTTGTTGAACCGCTTTTTTGTCACCTTTGATTACTATGCCCATCTGTGATTGGATTTGCTTCACTCTATCTTCACCTAAAAATTCATAATAGTCTTCTTTAGGTTGTGGAACTGGGTGTACATGTCCTGTCAAAAACGCAACGATATTTTGTAATTGGGATGTGTATAAATAATCTGCCTGACTGTTAGTGTCTGCAGCAATCGCATTCACAGCAATCATTACATAGGGTTCGGTTAAATACTGTGAAGGTTTAAAGTTAGTTCTATACAATTGAATGGCGTCTTTTAACTGAGCTGGTGCAAAATGGGCAGCAAAGGCATAGGGTAAGCCTAATTCAGCAGCCAAAACAGCAGAGTTAATGGAAGAACCTAATACGTATATCGGTACTTCAGTTCCAGCACCTGGGATTGCTTTTACTTTTCCTTGTTGTGATTCAGGACCAAAGTATTGTAATAACGCTTTGATGTCATCATGAAATGTGTCTGCATGTTGATGTGTATGTCGTCTCAATGCATAAGATGTCATTTGATCTGTACCAGGAGCACGACCTAATCCTAAGTCAACACGGTCGGGATAGAACGTTGCAAGTGTACCAAATTGTTCGGCAACTACAAGGGGTGAATGGTTAGGCATCATAATACCACCTGAACCTACACGAAGTTGTTTCGTATGTTCAAGGACATCTTTAATAAGCACTACTGTAGCTGAACTTGCGATAGAAGCCATGTTATGATGCTCTGAAATCCAATAGCGATGGTAGCCTAATTTATCTATGGCAGCTGCTCGTTGACGGAAGTTTTTAAACACCATATCCAAATTTTCATTTTCATAAACATTAACGATATCTAAAACAGAAAGAATTGGTTTTTTCATTTTAAATTGCCTCCATATATTATGCGGTCTTTGTTATCACTTTATAATCATAAAAAGAACGCACGTTGCTAATTTTCTTTGATTGTCATCATACTTTCAATAGGAACACGTCCAGTTGTACGATGTATACTGTTTATAGGATGATCGTCTGGATACCCTAATCCGATCCCTAGTAATATTTTTTCATCTTCAGGAATATCAAATACAGCACGAATTTCATGTGGATAGCGAATAAACTCATAGGCTGGAATACTACCGATGTTATGTTCATAAGCGGACAGTGTAATACCATATCCAAATGCACCTATATCGTAATATGAATATGCGGTAGCCTTTGCTGGAGCGGTGATATAGATAATGACAGGTGCGTTAAAGTTATTACTATTCATATCAAAAAGGGCTGTCTTGTTTTTGTTATCAAGAGAAGCTATTGTATGGAACCAGCCTTGTCTATTCACCGCGGTAGTCGTATTCCAATCATTATCTTGTGGCGGTGGAATTTCACACCATGATTGTGTATGCAAGGTATTATCGTAATGTGTTTTGCATAATTTTTTGGCGAGGTTGCCTGTCGCAATGTATACTTTCCACGGTTGTGTATTACACCAAGAGGGTGCTAAATGTGCATCAGCAATAATGGATTGAATCGTTTCGTTATCAATCGGTTTATCAAGAAAAGAACGAACGGAATGGCGTTGACGTAATATACTTTCTGACATAGTCATTCTCCTTTTAATTATATATACTTATTTGCTATAATTTTCACAATGCTATTCTAAGTCAGTTTGAGTATATAGGTAAAGAAGGCACTAATTTGTGCCTACTAAAAAGTGTGATAATTGGAGAGTTGTATGATAAAAAATAAAGATTCAAGAGTGTATGAGCTAGGCATTAATTATTTGTTGAATATTATTAAAGGTAAATGGAAACCTAATATTATGTGCGCACTGAATCACCATGAATATCGCTATAATGAATTGTTAGAAGATTTGAATGCTGCATTTGAAAATAAGGTGACAAAGAAGGTGCTGACCTCACATCTTAAAGAATTAGAACAAGATGGTATGTTACGACGAATTGAAATCAAATCAACAGCGCCAAAAATTGTGAAATATGAGTTGACAGAAAAAGGGCAAAAAGTTGCTGATATTCTACAGTGTTTTTCTAAAATTGGAGAAGAACTTGCTGAGGATAAAGAGGAAATTGAAATTATTTACACGGTAGAACAGATTGACGAACTACGATGAAATGTTGAGTATACACAAAAGCACCCATTTCTCAATGAAGTGAGTGCTTTTTACATTGTATTATAAAATTTTAGTAAAGGTTGTCATTGCGTTAATGTGTATTTGTTGCAGTGATTTTCGTGCCTCATCATCTGTAATGTCATCGTTCTTAAGCCATTCAAATACAAATCCAGTGATACTGCCAGCTAAGTATGCAGCATAGAGCTTTTTCGAAGTTGTATCATCACGTTTTGAAATACTTGATGTGGTATTGTAAACAACCTTTTCTATACAATCATAAAGTTGTTTAAAAAAGATACCATTGTCACTTTTAATAAATACCGTTAATGTTTTCTTATTGTCTTGAATACTGTTGATGATGGCGTCGCAATAGGCAATATAGTGTTTGGTATTGATTTGTTTCGCATGTTCAACATAAGGTTCAAAAGCTTTAGACACACTTGCTAATAGTTCGTTAATTAATGTGTGGTATAAATCTTCTTTTGATGTGTAATGCAGGTAAAACGTATTACGACTACAAAGTGCCTGTTCGCAAATGTTTTTAATCGTAATCTCCTTGCATGATAGCGTTTCTGATAACTTTAAATAACTATTACGTATATTGGCTTCTGTTTTTTGATAACGTAAATCATTTTTATTCATCACTAACACCTTTTTCTGAGATATAGGACATTGTACCATATAAATGTTAGATAACTAACTTTTAAGTATAAGACATCCATTGATTCCACTTTTTAGCCAACATACAATGAGCGTATAAAATGACGTGAGAAAAAGGTGAAAAATATGAAAAATCGTATTACTGAAGTGTTAGGAATTGAAAAACCTATCGTTCAAGGTCCAATGTTTTGGTTAACAGATGGCAAGTTTGTAGGTGCAATCAGTAAAGCGGGTGGATTAGGTGTTTTAGGCTTCAATGCCGGACAAACTGAAACAGCAGAGACACTTGAAAAATCTGTTGAAAATATGCGACGTGAAATTGAAATTGCAAGATCCATTACGAGCAATCCCATTGGTATGAATGTAAGCCCATCTCCAGAAGTCGAGGACGTTTCAAAAGCGATGTTTGATTTAATGGTTGAAACAGGCGTTGAAGTAGCTGTAATGGTGGGTAGTTTTAATAAAGAATGGACGCAACGTTATCATGACCACGGAATTAAAGTTGTATTCCGTCCGCATACACCATCCGTAGAAAATGTGGAAGAAGCGGTTCAAGGCGGCGCTGATGTCATTGTAGCAACGGGCTTTGATGAAGGTGGTACGGTGCCTGACCGTGTTATTGGGACATTTTCGATTATTCCACTTATTGTAGATGCGGTGAATGGGCGTGTGCCAGTGCTTGGTGCGGGTGGTATTGCGGATGAACGTACCGCAAAAGCGGCGATGGTACTTGGTGCAGATGGTATCTATGTAGGCAGTGCATTTTTAATGGCTGAAGAATCAGTAATGGCACAAAATATTAAAGAACAAGTAATCGGTTTGGATGCGACGGATATGCTCATGTACAACGACTATAGTTCGTATTATCGTTCAATACCAGGTGAGCTACCTAATGAATTACAAGAAATGAGTGACAATGGTGCAACAAAACAAGAAATTTTTGAAAAACATAGCGGATACACAGGAATGCGAAATGGTATGGTGTTCGGCGATTTAACAAAAGGTTACGCATCATTTGGTCTGGGTATCTCATTTATGAATCAAATTGAGCCGGTATCAGCGATTGTAGATCGTTTGATGCGTGGTATAGAGTCATAACTTAATAATTAGATAAAGCACACTTTCCAGTTCATATAATTGGAAGGTGTTTTTTTGCGGTTTATAATAAAGAAAAAGACTTGGAGATGGCATGTAATGGTTACAAGAGAAGCGGTGCTAACACATATCAAAGATCAATATGGAGTGAATCCTGATTATCCTTGGAAAAAGTTTCCTAATTATGCAGCTTTAAGGCATACAGAAAGTCATAAATGGTTTGCGTTAATTATGAATATTAATGCTGATAAATTGGGATTAGAATCTAAAGAACAGGTGGATGTCATCAATTTTAAAAGCTGAAAAAGAATTGATTGGTTCGCTAAGACAAAAGCGAGCTATCTACCCTGCCTATCATATGAATAAGTCGAATTGGGTAACGGTTCATTTGCAAGAGATTGAGTCGATGGAGATGCTATGTGAATTAATTGAAGATAGTTATAATCTGACGAAGTAATCGATTTGGCTTGCGCGTGTATATTACTGAACACCCTCTTTAAGAGATGTAAAGTTTTTGTAATTGACAGTAGGGGCATTTCAGTCTAAACTATATTTAATCCGATTAGCACACTAAGAATAGAGGTATATTCAAATGAAAAAAGGTTTATTTTTAATTATTGCATTAATGGTAGTGCTTGCTGCATGTGGTAATGGCAGTGACTCAAAAGATAGTAGCAAAAAGCAAGATGACAAGAAAATTGTTGTAGGAACTGAAGGGACATACGCACCGTTCACTTTCCACGACAAAAATGACAAATTAACAGGTTACGATGTTGAAGTAACAAAAGCTGTCGCAAAAGAAATGGGCTATGAAGTTGAATTTAAAGAAACACAATGGGATTCAATGTTTGCTGGTCTAGATGCTGGTCGCTTCGATGTCGTTGCGAACCAAGTAGGTATTAACGATGAACGTAAAGCGAAATACAAATTCTCAGATCCTTACACATATTCAAATGGTGTATTAGTTGTTAATGAAAACAACGATGACATTAAATCATTTGATGATGTTAAAGGTAAAAAGTTAGCACAAACATTAACTTCAAACTACGGTAAACTTGCACAATCTAAAGGTGCAGAAATCACAAAAGTAGATGGTTTCAACCAAGCAATGGATTTATTACAATCTAACCGTGTTGAAGGTACATTCAATGACAACATTTCATATTTAGATTATAAAAAGCAAAAACCAAATGCTAAGATCAAAGCTATTCAAGGTGATGCTGAACAAAGTCAATCAGCGTTCGCATTTAGTAAGAAAACAGATGACAAAGTCGTTGAAGATTTCAACAAAGGCTTGAAAAAATTAAAAGATAATGGCGAGTTAGAAAAAATAAGTAAGAAATGGTTTGGCGCAAATGTTTCAGAACCTAAATGATGAACAGCTTCATGCGTTAAATGCTGCCAAACAAGCATTTTTACCTATGCTCGAAGGTTTAGTTAAATACTCAATACCAATCACATTAGTTACTTTTGTGATTGGTTTGATTTTGGCTTTAATCACGGCTTTGATGCGAATTTCTAGCAGCAAAGTATTAAGAGGAATTGCACGTTTTTATGTATCAATCATTCGAGGTACACCGATGATTGTTCAGTTATTCATTATCTTTTACGGGATTCCTGAAATAGGTAGATTGGTAACAGGTGATGCTGATAATCAACTTACATTAACACCAGTAGTTGCTGCAATTATTGGTTTGTCATTTAATGTTGGCGCATATGCTTCTGAAATTTTACGTGGTGGTATTATGTCCATTCCTAAAGGGCAAACAGAAGCGGCATATTCTATTGGTATGAATTACAAACAAACCATTCAACGTATTATTTTACCGCAAGCAATTAGAGTGTCGATTCCAGCTTTAGGGAATACATTCTTAAGCTTAATTAAAGATACGTCATTGTTAGGATTTATTTTAGTCGCAGAAATGTTTAGAAAAGCACAAGAAGTCGCATCGACAACATATGAATTTTTAACAATTTACTTACTCGTTGCGCTATTATATTGGATTGTATGTTTCATTATTTCTGTCGCACAATCACACTATGAAGCTTATATTGAAAGAGGGTATCACTCATGATTGAACTTCAAAATATTAAAAAGTCTTTTAAGGACAAAGAGGTTATCAAAGGGATTAATCTTTCAGTAGCACAAGGTGAAGTGATTACGCTTATCGGTCGATCTGGTTCGGGTAAAACAACGCTATTGAGAATGATGAATGCGTTGGAAATCCCTACTGAAGGGGCCGTATATGTCAACGGTGAAACCTACACAGCAGATAATAAAAAATCACAAATTCAAGTGAGAAAGCAGTCTGGGATGGTTTTCCAAAGCTATAACTTATTCCCACATAAAAGTGCGATTGAAAATGTCATGGAAGGCTTAATCACTGTTAAAAAGATTAACAAACAACAAGCCCATGAAGAAGCGTTACAACTACTTAGAAAAGTGGGGCTTGAAAGTGTCAAAGACCAAAGACCGCATGCGTTATCGGGTGGACAACAGCAGCGTGTTGCGATTGCACGTGCGTTAGCGATGAACCCGAAAGTGATGTTGTTTGATGAACCGACATCAGCACTAGATCCAGAACTTGTCAACGATGTATTAGCGGTTATTAAAGATCTTGCGAATGAAGGTATGACAATGGTGATTGTGACACATGAGATGCGTTTTGCGCGTGAAGTGTCTGATCGTATTATCTTTATTAATGAAGGTTTAATTGGTGAAGAAGGCACACCTGAGACATTGTTTACACAACCCAAAACAGAAGCATTGAGAAAGTTTTTGAATGTGATAGAAGTATAGAGATAAAATATTAAAGCATCGGCATAAAGTCTATATAGATAAGGCTTTGTGTTGGTGTTTTTTTATTTATATTAAATTAATAATCGACGTGCATTACTTTTTATGTAACACTATGTTTGTATTCATATCAAGTTAAGGGTGGCGATTTACTTGATTAAAGTTGGAGAAACATATCAATTAAAAGATGGCTCTAGTGTTGTTGTTAAAAAAGTGATAGCTGATTATCAAAGTAATAGATTATTTGCATTGGTTACGAAAGAAAATGACGAATATGTATATGAACTGGAAAATTTAAGTAAGCATATTAAAAATGAAAGTATGCCAATAAGCAAGAAATCTGTAGAAGAAAAGATAAGTTTGTATCGTTCCTATTTTCGTGGGAATCATGATATTGTTGCGACAAGTTTTAAAACGAATGAAGGCAAGATGGTATATTACCCATGGTGTCATATAAGAAAACAATTACCATGTCCAAAAGTAAATAATGCTAAATTTAATTGTTCGATGTGTAAAGTGCAGAGCTTTCAAAAGATGACGGATGAGGTTATTTTTAATCACTTACGTGGATATAATAATTATAAAAAAGAAGTCATGTATGGGATGTATCCAATTATTGATGACAATAAAACGTATATATTAGCGTTTGATTTTGATAAAGAAAACTGGAAACAAGAAATAAAGGTTTTAGTGAAAGTTGTGAGAAAGTTAGAGTTAGATTATCTTATTGAAATATCACAGTCTGGAAATGGTGCCCATTTGTGGCTCTTTTTTGAAGATAAAATATTAGCCAGAAAAGCACGTACTTTAGGCAATATCATACTAATGCAAGTGATGAAAGCATATCCGGAGCTGAGCTTTGATTCTTTTGATCGCATGTTTCCTAGTCAAGATACTGTTGGAAAGGGAGGATTTGGTAATTTAATTGCATTACCTTTACAAGGAAATAGGGTAATTAAAGGATTTAGTCGCTTTTTTAATGATGACTTAACAATTATAGATGATATATGGGGAACTTTAGAAAATACACGAAAAATACCAGAAACGATTGTTGATAGTATCATTGATAAGTATTCAAAAGATATTCAGTTTAATTATTACAAAGCAGAACATAGTCCTAGTGATGAATTAGAAATATTTGAAGAATACCATAAAAGTTCAAATGCTGTTATTGATATTAATGTGAACTCTGAAATCATGATAAAACTTCGTGACCTTCCAAAGAAAGAAATTGTGCAGTTGAAGTTTTTAGCTAGTTTTAAAAATAAGGCATATTACAAAGCATTGAATCAAAGAATGAGTACTAAAGATATACCTAGAGTCATTTCGTTAAGTGATATTGATGATACATTTATTAAGTTGCCTCGAGGCTTGTTACCAGAAGTTAAGAAATTATATCCCGATGCGAGATTTATTAATAATCAGGTAGCAGGTCATCCAATAGATGTCGAATTTCGAGGAGAATTATACGACAATCAAACAGCAGCATTAGATGCGTTAACTAAACACTCTGACGGCTTATTATGTGCTGGAACAGGGTTTGGTAAAACTGTAGTAGCAAGTAAATTAATTGCGGATAAGCAAGTAAGTACGCTCATACTTGTAAATAATAAAAATTTGGCACACCAATGGAAATCACAATTAGAAGATTTTATTGAGTTGCAAGATGAACCATTTGTAGAATATACGCCTACAGGCAGGATTAAGAAGAAAGGTAAAATAGGTTTTATATATGGTGGGAAAGTTTCACGTAGTAAAAATATAGATATCGCGTTATTTCAAAGTATGTCATCTATAGAAGATATTGAAACAATATTGGATGATTATGGAATGGTTATTGTTGATGAAGCGCACCATGTTGCGGCTAAGACTTTTGAAGATGTGATGTCAAAAGTGAAGAGTAAATATGTCTATGGTTTAACAGCAACACCAAAACGTGAAGATGGATTGGAAAATATTATTTATCTTAGAATGGGACCAATACGTCATATTGTTCAGAAGGAAGTACCTAAACATATTACTCAAAAGCTCTATTTACGCTTTACATCTTTAGGGGAACACACACGTAATATTCATGAAAACCTTATTCATGACAACAATGACATGATTGTCAATGATGCTGATAGACATCAATTGATTATCAATGATATCAAAGATGCGATTCAAGAAAACCGCCATATCATCGTTCTTTCAAGATATGTTGAGCATATTCAAATATTAAAGGAAACCTTTGATTCTCAAGAGGGTAGCGCAAAGACCTACATTTTGAATAGTCATATGAAGACAAAAGCATTAAAACAAGAAATGGAATTGTTGAAAAAAGAAGGAAAGCCATTTGTCTTGTTTACAACAGGAAGTTACGCGGGAGAAGGCTTTGATTTACCTGCGTTAGACACTTTAATGTTAGTGATGCCTATAAAATCTAAAAATAGCATACAGCAATATCTAGGAAGATTATTAAGAAACTTAGATGATAAAGAAGAATTGCGTGTCTATGATTATGTCGATTATGCAGTGCCGATGTTTTACAAAATGTATTTGAAACGTTTGAGAGCGTATAAATCATTAGGGTACGTTTTTGAAGAAAACTTACAATCTGATTTATATAAAAGTTCTATCGTAGAAGGTGATTATCGTCCATTACTACAAAAAGATTTGATTCAAGCAGAAACATTTGTAATGATGATGCCTTATTTATCGCACAATGACGTTGATCAACTTATTAATATCACGTCACAATCCAAAGCGAAGAAGTGTGTTAACATTACGCAAAAAGCCGCAAATATTATGAAAGACAGACTGCAAGATTTGGAAGCGTATGGATTCAAGGTTACGATTAACAAAAAAGTAAATCAAAATATAATTATCATTGATAAAAATTTGGTGTGGACAATTCCGATGAGTAAAAAGGAAGATGATGTGACACCGATATCACTAAGACTTTATAGTGATGAAATTGCAGACAGGCTCCTAAAATTTAACAACCAAGCATAATCATGGCGCGTTCTTCAATCACATGGTTTAATAGCTCTAACACAAGTAAAGGAGTGATGAACAGTGGAACGTATTACAGATTATGAGACATTGACAACGAGAATGGCACAAGACAAGTTTGTGTTGTATGTGATGTCTGAGGGTTGCAGTGTTTGTCATGCAGATTTGCCGAGGGTATCAGCGCTTTTAGAAGATGAGACGATACCAAGTGCGAAAATTTACGTCAATGAGATACCAGAAGCGGCAGGGCAGTTATCGCTATTTACGGCACCTGTGGTCATTCTGTTTGATCATGGTAGAGAGTTTCATAGACAAGCACGTATTATTGATTTTGAGACGTTATCTTATCGTCTTGATCAATTAAAAAGTGCATAAAATATAAAGAAGGCAGTCGTATTATGGAAATCATCTCCATTGTCGACTGCCTTTTATATGTTTAAATTGGGAAATGTAATGTAATCGTCGTACCTTTACCATATTCGCTGTCTATTGTAATGTGTCCACCAATCTGATGTGCCAGTGTCTGAGCAATATACAGGCCAAGGCCAGAGCCACCACGTTCAAGATTGCGTGAACTATCCACACGGAATGTCCGTTCAAACACACGGTTCAAATATTTCGATTCGATACCCGGACCTTCATCACTTACTGAAATCGCCAATTGTTGTGCTGTTTCCTGCTTAATACGCACAGTAATCGGTGTACCTGTTTCAGAGAATTTCAAAGCATTATCCAAGAAGTTCGAAATAATCCGTTCAATTGCCACTTTATCTTGAACAAAACGTGGAATTGATTCGTCTACATCGACTTCTAAGCGACGTTGTTCATGTTCCAGTTGCTGTTGGTAGGGATCCAATATAGTAATCAACAACTGGTCCACTTGTAATGCGACTTTGTCTTGAGCATGGGTAGTCACGCTGACCATTGATGTTAAGTCATCAAACATATGGCTCAATCTATCGGCCTGATTAATCAACACTTTATACGCATGTTGATGTGCTTCATCGGTATCAATAATGCCGTCTCGCAATGCTTCGGAATAAGACTTAATACTCGCAAGGGGCGTTTTTAAGTCGTGCGCCAAATTTTGAACCATATACATCTTTTCAGCTTCTTCATTTTTAATCTGTGCCATTTGTTGTTCAACGCGCGATACCATGATTTTGAACGATTCATTCAGTTCTTTCACTTCAAGTGGCGATGTAATATCGAGATGTTCAATATTAAAGTCACCTTCTGATACTTTTTGAGTTTCTCTATTTAAACGCTCAATTTTATGAATGGTTGGTACAGAAAAGGTCATCGCAATCATCATCGTCATCATACTTGAAATAAGTGAAAACAGTGTGAGTGTCAATGTTTGTTGGCCATCAAACCACATCATCTTATATAAAATAAATAAAAACAGTGTTGTAATGGCAATGGAAGTGACAAAAGATATAAAAAGTTGTTTACGTATAGTCATCTAATGCCTCCTCTGGAACTTATAACCAAGTCCCCAAACTGTTGTAATTGCATAGTCATCATAGTTGTGTTGTTCGAGCTTTTCACGTAGACGGTGTATATGGACGTTGAGTGTGTTCATGTCTTCGTAATAGTCGTAACCCCAAACTTGTTCGAGTAAATCGGTTTTGGATAATGCGACATTTTCATGTGTAGCGAAATACCACAATAACTCAAATTCTTTGACTCTTAAGCTAACCGTTTCATCATTAATTGTCACGGTTTTTGTTAAATTGTCTAATGTCAGTGCACCGAATGTGACGGTATCTTGTACGACTGCACTTTGATTGACACGTTTTAAAATGTTTTTAGCACGAATTACGAGTTCACGTGGGCTAAAAGGTTTCTTTACATAGTCGTCTGCGCCAAGCATTAAGCCGTAAATCGCATCAGATTCTGTCGTTTTCGCCGTCAGATAAATATATGGAATATCTAAGTTACGTGACTGCATTTCTTTAACAACTGCATAGCCATCTTTCTCAGGCATCATAATATCTAATATCATCAAATCAATCGACGCGTCTAACATGGCCAACGCTTCTTGCCCGTTAGATGCAGTCGAGACGCTATAGCCTTCAAATTCAAAATACGTTTTGCATATATCGCGAATATCTGGTTCATCATCCACTATGAGTATGTGTTCCATTTGCATCATTCCCTAGCTTTTTTCTTTTAAAGAAGTTTAATAAATTCAGTGAATCTAATGTGTTTTTGTTCATTAACAATATTATAAAGAAAAATAGCTGTAATGGATACGTAAAAATCATATCTGCCAAAATATAGTTCAGCATAACGAATGCACCGAAGAAACTAGCGGTATAAGATAAAAGACCTAAAATTAAGCCGAGGCCAATGGCGATTTCGCCGAGTGGGATCAACCATTGAAAGACTTCGGTTTGGTTATTCACGACATGGCTGAAGAACGCTTTATACCATTCTGGAACGTCTGTACTATTTTGTACGGCAGGAATGAGGCCATTAATCGCAAAGCCACCTGTTAATTTTTCAAAACCTTGCATAATCATGACGATACCTGAACCCATTCTAATGAGTAATATAATAATCTTCCATAGCATATTCATTTTTCTGTCTCCTTTACGAGTGATAAAAAAGAGATAGAACCCTTTAGAAGCAGAATTCTATCTCACTGAGTGTTTTTGTATCGTTAAACGTGTATCAGACTTATTTTAATTTAGCGTTACCGAATACAACGTGTGCTTTGTCACAGTAAATTGTTACTGTATCGTAATCTTCAACTTTTGCGCCTTTAAGGTCGAAAGTTTGTTCTTTTTCGTCATATTTCACTTTGTCGATTTTCATACCTTTTTCAACGTCGCCGTTTTTAGTTAAGTACACGTGTAAGTCTGGACCTTTGTCTGATTTGAAGTCAGTAAGCATTAATTTGCCGTCTTTAATCATTGCTTTACCTTCAACCATTTGTTTGTTTTCGCCTTTGAACATGCCTTCTTTCATCATCATGCTCTTGTCGTCCATTTTGCTCTTATCATCCATTTTGCTTTCTATCATTTTGTCGTCTTTTTTCATGTTGTCATCGTTCATGTTGCCGCATGCCCCTAAAACTAATGATGTTGCTACTGTAGTTGATAATAATAATGTTTTGATTTTCATGTTAATTTCCCACTTTCGTTTTGTTTTTTTGTGATTGTTTTGACACTCTTAATACTACAGGGGAATAATCTTAATTCACATTAACTAAGGGTTAACAATTCTTAACTAATTCTTAAAAGCACTAAAAAGCTAAAAGCAGATTCATTTACTTTGTGTGTAAATGGGGCTATGATTGGTGACAAGTTAAAAATAGATAAGGGAGTAATTCACATGACAGAACAATTAAGTAAACAACCAGTGGCAGATAGAGCGGAGAATAATGCGTATTTTCCATCTGAATTCTCACTTTCACAATATACAGCACCTAAAACAGACTTTGATGGTGTCGAACATAAAAATGCATATACGGAAGGGAAATGGAAGGTGCTCGTGATTGCGGCGGACGAACGCTACTTAATGTTGCAGAACGGCAAAATGTTCTCAACAGGTAATCATCCTGTCGAAACACTATTACCTTTACATCATATAATGGAAGCGGGCTTTGAAGTGGAAGTCGCAACATTATCTGGTAACCCTGCAAAACTTGAATATTGGGCAATGCCTACTGAAGATGAAGCAGTTATGGGCACATACGAAAAGTTAAAAGCGCAATTGAAAGCCCCTAAAAAATTATCAGATGTTGTTGCTAACTTAGGTGCAGATTCTGATTATTTATCTGTCTTCATTCCAGGTGGTCATGCCGCACTTATCGGAATCCCTGACAGTGAAGACGTCCAAAAAACATTAGATTGGGCATTGGAAAATGATCGTTTCATCGTGACATTATGTCATGGACCTGCCGCATTGTTAGCAGCTTCAGTGAATAGAGAACAGTCACCACTTGCTGGCTATTCAATCGTTGTATTCCCAGATGCACTCGATGAAGGCGCGAATATTGATATTGGTTATTTACCAGGTCGCTTGCCATGGTTATTAGCTGAGCGTTTAACTGAAGATGGTTTGAAAGTTGTTAATGAAAGTATGTCTGGTCAAGTATTAAAAGACAGAAACTTATTAACTGGTGATAGTCCATTAGCTTCAAACGCTTTAGGTAAATTAGCAGTTAATGAAATGTTAGCACATATTAATAAGTAAATAATGAAGGGTCGAAGCAGGCAATGTTTATAGATGCATTGTCTGTTTTTTATTTATTTAAGGCTTAATTCTACATAATTTTATATATTCAGGTTTAGTGGGCGAGGGAGTGGGTATACTAAGAGAGCTTAGCATTCAAACCATTGTAATTATTTTTTTAAATTTAGGTTTTTTAAAATGTAATATGGGTATATTGAATGTGAGACAAAAAGAAAACACAATAGGAGGTGTGCGTAAGGTGAGACGACTTAAAAATTTCTGTTTGGGATTGTTAATGGTTGTCATTGTTGGTTTCTTACTGTTTATGTATTTAGACTACCAACCAATCAAGCAATACCAAAACTATTTTTATCAATATAACTGGTTCGAACCGTTATTGATCGGCTTATCTGCGTTTTTAATTTTACTTGGTTTAATTTTATTCTTCAGTGCATTTAAACCAACACACAGAAAACCAGGACTATACAAAGACTATCACGATGGACATATCTATATTTCACGCAAATCACTTGAGAACACAGCATTAGACACACTTAAAAAATACGATGATATTCGCCAACCAAATGTTGTAGCAAAATTATACAACAAAAAGAACAACAACTTTGTTGATATTAAAGCGGATTTCCTTGTACCAACTACATCAGTAAACATTCAAACGTTAACTGAACAAGTGAGAGCAGATGTGAAAGAAAATGTAGAACGTTTTTCAGAAATGCCAGTACGAAAATTAGAAATCAATGTTCGTGACCAGCGTCAAAGCGGCGATCCACGCGTTGTGTAAAGGAGGGGTCCTATGGCTAATCAAAACCAAAATGGTCAAGGTGAACAAGTTACAAATGAACAGATCATTGCCATGTTGAGTAATTATAAATGGCGCATCATCGGGTTCTTCTTTTTCCTTATCATTGCAATCTTGTTTTTAACACTTGGCTTTTGGAAAACAATTTTAATTGTCGTTTTATGTTTAATCGGTATCGGTGTTGGGTATATTAAAGACCGAACACAAGATTTCTTAAATTTATTGAATCGATTAAGCTAATCAGCAAAGCGTATCAGATTTTAAGAACAGTGTAGTAAATATTATATAATAAAGGAGTTTTTTATCATGGCAGTAGATAACAATAAAGCAAAAGAAGCATACAATAACACAACAGGTGTAAACGAAAAAGAACAAGAACAACGTCAAGAAAACCAACCACAATTCTCAAACAGCTTAACTTTCTCTGATGAAGTTGTTGAAAAAATCGCTGGTATCGCAGCACGTGAAGTAAAAGGTATCTTAGACATGAAAGGCGGCTTCGTGGACAGCATCAGCGGTTCATTCACAAGCGGTAACAACGTAACACAAGGTGTATCAGCTGAAGTTGGCGAAAAACAAGCAGCTATCGACTTAAAAGTTGTTTTAGAATACGGTGAATCAGCACCAAAAATCTTCCGTAAAGTAACGGAACTTATTAAAGAACAAGTGAAACACATGACTGGTTTAGATGTTGTTGAAGTGAACATGCAAGTTGACGATGTAATGACTCGTAAAGAATGGCAACAAAAAAACGAAAAAAATAACAACAACGAGCAAAAAGGTTTACAATAAGCCGTTAGTTGATGAAATCAAGGACTGAGTACATATGTGCTCGGTTCTTTTTTTGGTCATAACATAGACAATTGTCTATATAGATGTTAGTCTATGTATTGTTTGGGAGGAATGATGATGTCTTATGAAGCGTTAGCAACGCAGCTTAAAGTATTGGCGGATCCCAGTCGTCTGGAAATTATTGATTTGTTATCGTGTGGCGAGTTATGTGCGTGTGATATATTGACGCATTTTGAATTTTCTCAGCCGACATTGAGTCATCATATGAAGGCGTTGGTTGCGTGTGGACTCGTGAAGGCGCGCAAAGAGGGGAATCGTCAAATGTATCAATTGAATCAGGCGCGTTTCGATATAGTGGATGATGCGTTGCGTCAACTGCATCGTTCAGATGATGAATGTATCTGTAAAAATATTAAAGGTGGTACATGTTAATGACAATTTTAGCACTGAGTATCTTTTTAATCACATTGTTGTTTGTGATTTGGCAACCTAAAGGATTGGACATTGGTATTACAGCATTTCTCGGCGCATTCGTAGCGATTATAACGGGTGTGGTTAGTATTGCTGATGTTTGGGAAGTAACGGGAATTGTTTGGAATGCGACGTTAACCTTTGTAGCGGTTATTCTCATTTCACTTATATTAGATGAAATTGGCTTCTTTGAATGGTCAGCGATATATATGGCGCGTGCTTCTAAAGGGAACGGCTTAAAAATGTTTGTGTATATCATGCTGCTAGGGGCAATTGTTGCTGCATTCTTTGCCAATGATGGTGCAGCGTTAATACTGACACCGATTGTTTTGGCGATGGTCAGAAATTTAGGATTTAACGAAAAAGTGGTATTTCCATTTATTATTGCGAGTGGATTTATTGCGGATACGACATCATTGCCATTAATTGTAAGTAACCTAGTGAATATTGTGTCGGCGGATTATTTTAATATTGGCTTTTTAGAATATTTTGGGCGTATGATCATCCCGAATATTTTTTCATTAATGGCAAGTATTGTTGTATTGTGGCTGTATTTCCGAAAAGCGATTCCAAAGACGTTCGATACATCAACTTTAATCACACCACAATCAGCGATTAAAGATGAACGATTATTTAAAATATCATGGCTTGTGTTATGTATTTTATTAGTTGGCTATTTAATCAGTGAATGGTTACAAATTCCTGTATCATTGATTGCCGGTACGATTGCATTTATTTTTATTATATTAGCACGCAAGTCACCAGCAGTTCATACGACACAAGTGATTAAAGGTGCACCGTGGAATATTGTGGTGTTCTCGATCGGTATGTATTTAGTCGTGTTCGGTTTAAAAAATGTAGGCATTACAACGTTATTAGCAGATGTATTGGCAACCATTTCTCAATATGGCTTGTTTAGCAGTGTCATGGGTATGGGCTTTATCGCTGCATTTTTATCATCAATTATGAACAATATGCCAACCGTACTCATTGATGCGATTGCGATTAGTCAATCCAATGTGACGGGTATCATTCAAGAAGGTATGGTGTACGCTAATGTGATTGGGTCGGATTTAGGACCTAAAATTACGCCAATTGGATCGTTAGCAACATTGTTATGGTTGCATGTGTTGACACAAAAAGGTGTGAAGATTTCTTGGGGCACTTACTTTAAAACGGGGATTGTCATTACAATTCCAGTCCTTTTCGTCACGTTAGTCGGTCTTTATTTAACATTAATCTTATTCTAGAAGGGGCGAGTATATTGGATAAAAAAGTTATCTATTTTATTTGTACTGGTAATGCCTGTCGCAGTCAAATGGCTGAAGGCTGGGGGAAACAACTACTAGGTGATACATGGGATGTGTATTCGGCAGGAATCGAAACACATGGCGTCAACCCTAAAGCAGTCGAAGCGATGAAAGAAGTGGGGATTGATATAAGTGCGCACACATCGGATTTGATTGATCCTAACATACTTGAAAAAGCAGACTTGGTTGTGACGTTATGTAGTGATGCAGATAAAAAATGTCCGATTTTACCAGCACATGTAACGAAAGAATATTGGGATTTTGATGACCCAGCCGGCAAACCTTGGTCAGAGTTTCAACGTGTAAGAGATGAGGTTAAACAAGCGATTGAGGATTTCAAACAAAGATAAAGAAAAACGCTACGATTCATTTTTTGATAAAACAAAACGAATCCGTAGCGTTTTTTGTATTAATGTGAAGTGGATGCATGTTGTGGTTTTTGTAGTGTGACCACGATTAAAAATGCGATAAATCCTGTTGCGGCCGCAATATAAACGGTCGCGTGTAGGCTGAGGTGTGTCACGATGACACCGCCAATCATTGCACCGAGTCCGATACCGGCATTTAATGCGGACATATTCCAACTCATTACTTGACTATGGTCACCGTCTACTTGATTGATAAGACCAGATTGTACGGCGGGATTCGTACTCCACTCAATAATATGCCATGTAAACAGTGCGATAAGAAGTAGCATAGAAGTAGTCCATAATTGGTTTAGTAGTAATAAAACAACAGAAAAGGCAAAGCTACTCACAATCAACCAAGTTTTAAATGATAACTTGTCTGTAAAATAACCACCAATCGATGTCCCTAACATACCTGCTACGCCAATGACTAATAAGGCAAGTGATACAAATTGTAATGAATGGCCACCCGATAAAATCAATGGATTAATATAAATATAAGCGATAGAGTTCGCAGTTAATAAAATAAATGTAACGGCAAGCAGCTTGGTCACTTCTCGTTTACTGCGCACGCGACTGGAACTTGTACTATTTGTGTTAACGTTCATACGTAGTTCGCGCGGTAAGTAATACATTAACAGTACACTGACAAGCAGACCGACAAAGCTGATTAAGCCGAATGTAAAACGCCAACCGAGCCAGTCACCAATGAGTGTGCCAATTGGAACGCCAAATACATTGGAAGCACTAAAGCCTGTATAAACGATACCGAGCATGCGACCTCTTTTATGTGGTTCTGACAGAAATACGGTAATGGCGAGTATTTTCACGACAATCAGTGCAGCTGCAGCTGACGATAAAATACGACCAATGACTAAGATGATAAAGTTTGGCGAAACGGCAATCATAAGGTTACCGATAATAAAGAAAATAACTGTTATAAGTAGTACAGGTTTAGGTGCATAACGTTCTGTGAGTTTGACTAGGATAGGTCCAGTTAGTGCAAACGTAAAAGCATAAATGGTCACGAGTTGTCCAATCCAGGCTTCAGAAATATGAAGGTCCGCACTCATCAAACTCATAATACCTGCCACGACCATTTCGACCATGCCAACAATGAAAATACTAAGCATGAATGTAAGGGTACGCATTGCTGTCATTTGTCCAATAGCTCCTTTAAAGAAATTTTGTCTCTGCGCACTATTGTAATATATTTTCACAGGAAACGACAGTGTTTGACAAGATTGGGATAAAAAGAATCGATACCGCCATGTCGTACAGTATGGGGTATCGATTCTTTTATTATGATTGGTCAGCGAGTGGATTCGCTACTTTAATATACGTATAAGCATGCGCTTCGTCTAATAAACGCATCGTTGTAACGCATTTATAATCTATAACGGGATTAAAGAAAATATCTTCAATATCTTGTAGACGTTGTAGATCCATATCGCTATCACGAAAAGCGGTAAACAACGCTTGAATGTGGTCGCGAACAATATGCCATAAGTCCGCTTCTAGCCCCTCAATCTTATAATAATCACTCAATGCGACAACAAGTTCACCGAGATGATTTTGAACCGTCGCGTAAAAGGCTTTGTTGAACACTGATTTTTGACTGTCTGTGAGAATACGTGACTTTTCATGGAAGTGTGATGTGTCATATCCCATTTGATTAAGTTGTGCTGTATCAATGCGCAGTCCTTCAAAATCACGAATATACATACGTTTAAGACTACCGTCATTTTTATCAAACACTGCAATGGTATTTTGTAAGTGGGCTTCTAATGCAATACCATATTTAATCAATAAAGGCATCACGTAGTCAATCAGAGAACTTGCATAACGCGAAAACCATTGTTGAACGGCTGCATGTTCCGTCAGTTCTGGATGTTGTTGCTGATAACGCGCGACAAGTTCAGTAATCAGTGATGATGATTGTTGTGGGATACCCACGATTAAACTTGATGGAATCAATGGTAAATCTGTTGCATCAAGCTCATGATAAATATTGTGACGTAGCAGTGTACCGAGTTGTTCACTTCGTCGTTCTTGGACGTCAGGTGTATCGGTTGGGCTAAAGAAATGCGCCCCTGCTAACTCATCAACGGCAGCTGTTGGTACATGTTTAAACCATGTATCTGTTGCGGTAATATCTCTCAGTATTTGTGTCATCAATGGCCCGTTATGTGTCGTTTGTTCCGACAGTGTACGTATTTCCCCGGTAATATGTACATTCGTGGAGAGTTTGATGTGCGGTAACATATTAGGGGATTGTGGCATCAACGTTCGGAATGACAAGCCGGCATAATAATCATATGTATAGTCGACAGGGATTAAAATATGTTGTGCCAATTCCGCTTCATAATCGGTTGTTAAAATATGGGTATATTGCCATGGATGAACGACCATTAAGTGATAATCTGTTAGTGCTAAGTCATGTGTATCTAAGACGTGATGACAAGCAGCTTCTAAACCATCAAATGTCTCAAACAAAATTGCGTCGAATGATTTGTCTAGCTGCTGTATGCGGACGTGATCTCGACGGACGAGCACAAAGCGTAACGGAACAGCGTGTTCATACTCAGATGAATAAGCAATCGTTTCAGCTGTCGACATCCCTTTGCGCAATTTCGCACCAGGATGAACGGGATGCCCTTCGACAACGGCTTGTTCAGAAGCAAGGTATGGGTCTTGTTGTTGTTCGATTGTTGTTAAAAGTGTATTAGAAACATCACGGTATTTCATGTGTTGATAGCTGACAGCAAGTGCCATATAACATGCGCTATTGTTTAAGTCGTCACGAAATTGCTCGGCAGCAGCGCCTTGATAGTTGCTATCTTCAGCAATAATGACGTCAAGCACTTCATTTGGATGCATTACACGTTCGTAATGGGTACCTTGTTGCCAATAAAACGGTCCAGTGACATCAATGCGGTTGAACGCATGGTGTCCTTTAACAGGCGCACATAATACTTTAGATGTTTGTTTAAAACGAATCATTAACACATCAGAATGTTGTAATGGTGAAGTTGGTACTTGTGTATGATCAATAAATTGACTATGTGTATAGCCGTCTACTAGATTTTCACGATAAATAGAGGCAATCAATCTTGCGGTAACAAGGTCGCGACCGAGCATTAGATATTGTTGGAATGCCTCTGCCCATTGTGTATTTGTATCGTGGAGTGTGGCGTAGCTCTCCTGTTCATCTGCGGTCAGCCTTATTGTTGCATTGTGTGTTTGTTTACTTTCATCAATCATTTGAGCACCTCATTTATAATAATATCTTTTTAATTTACAAATGTTGCATTAATTCGTATAATCCATAATATCGGAAATGAGAACGGTTATCAATTAAAGGGGAGTGGATAACGTGGCGAAATGGTTCTATTCCGGTGCCTTTTTACTCTTTCTTGGTAATTGGATTGGTCAAATTGCATTGAATTGGTATGCGTATCAGTTACATCATCGCGCATTTGATCTTGCATGGATTAACTTCTTCCGTCTGGCCCCTATTTTTTTATTAAGCGTATGGGCAGGGAGTATTGCAGATCGTTACCGACGTTGTACACTAATCAAATTGACAACGATGAGTTCGCTCGTAATTACGGCAGTGCTAACGGTAATGGTTGTCGCAATGGGCGATGTGCCAATGTATGTACTCTATATGTATGCCTTGTTACGTGGATGTATGAGTGCGATTGAAACACCTGTGAGACAAGCAGTGCTACCGGATTTGTCGGCAACGTTGTCGATTTCAAAAGCGGTATCGTACCAATCATTTCTATTAAATACTTGTCGTTCGATTGGACCAGCAATTTCAGGATTTTTAATTGCATCAGCAGGTGTACAAAGTGCATTTATCGTGCAAACAATTTGTTATTTATTGGCGTTAGTTGCTAGTATGCCATTGAGATTTGAAAATACAGCACAAACGACGAAAAAAGGATTTTCTTTAGCTGTAACATGGCACTATTTTAAAATACATACACAAGGACGACGCATTTTTGTGACAGCATTACTCATCATGGCGACGGGGTATTGCTATTCGACGCTCTTGCCGATTTTGACAGATACACAATATCCAAATAACGCGCAATTGTTTGGAACAGCGATGGCGATCAGTGCTGTCGGTGGTATTCTCGCAACGTTGTGTTTGCCAACAATGCTTAAATATATTCAGACGCAACACCTTTATTATATCAGCTCCGTACTATTTGGGGTCAGTTTGATCTGCATCTTTCCATTTGGTATGTATGGCTTATTAGTGACAATCTTTTTCGTTGGCTTGTTTGGACAAATCGCTCGGACAACCAATCGCATTTATTTCCAAAAAGATGTCGCACCAGAACATCGTGGTAAAATATTAAGTGTGATTATGATGGATCGTGGGATGATTCCACTCGGTGCGTTAGTAATGAGCTTATTGGCAGAAACGCTTGGCATTGTCATGACGTTTCTCATGATGGGCATCGCAACAGTAATGATAGCAGTAATCAGTTATCTCATAACGATTAAGTTTAATGGAGGCGCAACTCATGACAGCAACACATCAATATAAGGCGGATCAAATGATACAGTACCGCGTATTATTAGCATGTATGAAAGAAGCATTATTCCCTGCAGCAACACATATCACTGTGAAAGATGGCGATGTTAGAATTTGCTATCAACAACATATGCTGTACGTTCAATACACAACGAAAAGTGCATTTTATCAGATTACAATGGATGGGCCGATTACATATTTTGTAGGTGATGACATACAAGAAATTCAAAACTTGCGTGCATTAATCGATGTATTGATGACGCATTTTGACATTGAATTCCACGATCGTTTAATTGAAGAATTAGAACATAGCGTGCTGGGCTTGTCATTGAGTTATCGTCAGTATGAAACCCGAGAAACGGCGATGCGTCATGCGTTGAAGTTTTCGAGAATGCCAAGTGAACTGAACTTTATCGCTTGGTTAACGCATATGGGCGAAGACTATCACTTCTCTGCGCTTGGTTATACAGAAGGGATGGTGTGGCACGGGCATCCGTCACATCCATTGACGAAAACGAAATTACCGTTAACGTCTGAAGCGATTCAAGCGTATGCACCGGAATTTATGCGTGTCGTACCATTAAAAATTGTGCTCGTACACGAATCGATGCTGCATGCGACGGCTATGAATGGTGACACGAACTTTGTGTTAAATGCGGTTATTCCGGATATGAAGCGCAAGTTACAACAATACTTAGAACCGTATGAAGCGGATTTGGCAGACTATCGTGTGATGTTCGTGCATCCGTGGCAGTATGGGAATGTTGTGGTGGAACAGTTTAAAGACAACATTCATGCACATTCAGTGATACCAACACCTTATACAGTTGATGCGAAGGCGACGTTATCGTTCAGAACGATGTATTTATTAGGGCGTCCGTATCACATTAAGTTGCCTGTTAACGTTCAAGCAACGAGTGCTGTGCGCACTGTGTCAACAGTAACGACGGTCGATGGACCAAACTTGAGTTATCAGCTTCAGCCATTGTTGAATGAATTTCCTACGTTACAAGTGGCGATGGAGCCGTATGGTGCGTATATTGATGCGGCAGCTGACACTGCACGTCAATTTGCGATGATTGTGCGTCAGTCCCCAGAGAAGGATGCGACTGAGATGACACAATTAGTTACGGCGAGTTTAATCGAACGAAATCCAGTAGATAAACAGGTCGTTGTCGATAGTTTGATTGAATATGTATATGGTGATGTGAATGCAGTAACGATTGCGACGTTTATGCGTGCGTATAGCGCTGCATTGATTGTGCCATTGATTGCGTATATTCAGCGCTATGGTATTGCGTTAGAAGCACATCAACAAAATACAATTTTAGAAGTTGATAAAACGGGCCAAGATTTTTCATTTATTGTGAGAGACTTAGGTGGTGCGCGTATTGATTTACCAACGTTACAACGTGCCATTCCGGATGTGACAGTCACGAATACGAGCTTAATTGCTGAAAATATTGAAGCGGTCATCGCAAAGTTTCAACATGCGGTTATTCAAAATCAACTCGGGACGTTAATTCATCATTTTAAACACGAACACCAATGTGATGAGCAAGCGTTATATGACATCGTACGTGACGTTGTTCGTGAAGCGATTGATGATACCCAACCACATGCCGTTGCGTTAAAACGTGTGTTATTTGGCGAACAAGTCATCGTTAAGGCACTGTTAAATATGCGCATGAAACAACAAGTGAAAAAGTATATGAACATTGCGTTAGACAATCCATTGTATGAAAAGAAGGTGTATTAATGGGCGTTATCAATATTCATTTGAGCAAAATTAAATACAATGCCGTGCTGTTACAACAAATGCTCCATCATCGAGGCGTTCGAATGATTCCGGTAACGAAATGTATGGCTGGTGATGCCAAGGTTCATGCGATGTTGCGTGAACTCGGCTTTGATCTATTAGCCGAATCACGCTTGAAACACATTCCTGCACAACAAACGCCACGCAAGGATTTTATGTTGATTAAAGGGAGTGTCCCCGAAGAAGCAGCGCAAACTGTACAAAAGACCCGTGTGAGCTTGCAGACGGAAATGGAAACGATTCGTGCATTAAGTGCTGCGGCGGTAGAACAAAATACGAAACATCAAGTTTTACTCATGGTCGACTGGAAAGATGGACGTGAAGGTGTGTTAACGTATGAAGTGGTATCATATGTGAAACAAATTGTGGCGTTAGAAGGTATTGCGTTTAAAGGACTCGCATTTAACTTTATGTGTTATCGTCAAATGCCACCGACAGAAGAAGATTTGCCGTATATGCATCAATTGATTGAAGCGGTCGAAAAGGATACGGGTATTCATTTACATACGATCTCTGGTGGGAATTCAAGTATGTTAACCTTGGCAATGTATCAAGATTTAGGACGTATTAATGAATTGCGTGTAGGTGAAGCGATTTTTAGAGGCTACGAGACGGCGTATAATATGCGCTTACCACAACTCTATGATAATGCCGTTACGATAACAGGGCGCATTATTGAGATTAAACCCCGTTTAGATATGCGCACACGCCAATCCTATCTACAGGCGCTTGTTGATATTGGTCAGTTGGACACAGCGGTAGATGATATTATGCCATTCGATGAACATTTATCCATTGTTGGTTATACAAGCGATGTTCTGCTGCTTAATTTAGGGGTGGCAGATTACTATCAAGTGGGGGATAACGTGACATTTGAGCTTGGCTATAGTGCCCTCGCACACAGTATGCACAGTCATCAATTAGAGAAACATTATATAGAAGATACAGGGATTGAAAGTTTGATTCAAGGTTTAGTAGACAAGAAAAAAGAAAAATTCACTTCTTGTCATTGACAGTGATAATCATTATCAATTAATATAGTGATAGGGCTTACAATTTAAAAATAAAAAGGAGCGCTATACTGTGAATAAAAATAAGTGGATGGGGTTACTCGCAATCATCGCTGTGATGGTACTTGTTGCAGCATGTGGTAATGCGAATAACTCAAAAAAAGACAGCTCGTCTAGCTCAAAAGGCAATGCAGTTGAAGTAAAACATGACGGTGGTACGACTAAAATTGAGAAAGAACCTAAAAAAGTCGTGGCACTTGAATATTCATTCGTCGATGCACTCGTCGCATTAGGCGTGAAACCAGTAGGAATTGCGGACGATGGTGACAAAAAAAATATCATCGAGCCGATTCGTGATAAAGTAGGCGATTACAAGTCAGTTGGTGACCGTAAACAGCCTAACCTAGAAGTGATTAGTCAATTGAAACCAGACTTAATCATTGCAGATAGTAACCGTCACAAAGGGAACTACGAGCAATTAAGCAAGATTGCACCAACAATCTTACTACCAAGTTTAGATTCAGATTACAAACAAAACTTGGAAGCATTCAAAACAATTGGTAAAGCACTTTCTAAAGAAGACGAAGCAGACAAACGTCTTGATGAACATAAAGAAAAAATCGAGAAATACGAAAAAGAGATTACAATGGACAAAGACAAAAAAGTCTTACCAGCAGTTATCTCTCAATCAGGCTTATTAGCACACTCTGACAAATCTTACGTTGGTCAATTTTTACATGAACTTGGCTTTAAAGAAGCGTTAACGAAAGATGTGGCAGATCAACTACCTGAATACTTAAACGCACCATACTTGAATATGAACTCAGAGCAACTTGCAGATGTTAACCCTGAGCGTATGTTCGTTATGGTTAATGGCGAAGATGATCCATTCTACGCTAAAATGAAAGAAGACAAAGTTTGGAATGACTTAGATGCTGTGAAAAATGATCGCGTACACGTTGTAGATCGTTTAACATGGGCAAAATTCCGTGGCTTAATCTCTTCTGAAGAAATTGCCAAAGAATTAGCAGAAATCTCTA
Source organism: Staphylococcus rostri (assembly GCF_002902145.1). Taxonomy (GTDB): domain Bacteria; phylum Bacillota; class Bacilli; order Staphylococcales; family Staphylococcaceae; genus Staphylococcus; species Staphylococcus rostri. The sequence continues at coordinate 45,831 of NZ_PPRF01000016.1, forward strand.
AATCAGACAAATAAGTCGCTTCAAAGACTTAAATAAAGGTGATTGGCTATGTCGAAACAAACAACAAACACATACACTGGACATCACCAACAGAAACGCACTACGCTCGCATTTATTGTGAGCGTGTGCTTTCTTGTTTTTGCAACGTATTTAAATCTTGCAATTGGTTCGTCCAAAATCAACTTTCAATCGCTCTTAGACTATTTTTTCTCTCTCAAAGAAACGAAAGCGACGTTTATTATACATAATGTGCGCATGCCGAGAATGGTTGCCGCAATGATGATTGGTGCGGCATTAGGTGTTGCAGGGGTCTTAATGCAAGCCATCACACGCAATCCACTCGCATCACCACAAATATTTGGTGTCAATGCCGGCGCCTCATTTTTCGTCGTCTTGATTACTGTGCTCGTTCCTTCATTGGCAGGCTATAATATTATCTTTGCCTTCGTCGGAGCATTTATCGGTGGGCTGGCAGTGTATTTATTAGCTGATACGACAAAAGGCATGACGCCGATTAAGTTAGCACTCGCTGGGATGACCATTCATTTATTCTTTACTAGCTTGACGCAAGGTATCATCTTGCTACATGATGATGCGACGACAACTGTCATGTTCTGGCTTGTTGGCGCTTTGCATACGATTAAATGGGTGCATATTGTGAAGGTCGCACCATTTTTAATCGCTGGATTTGTTGGCGCATTATTACTGGCCAAACAACTGGCTGTGTTGGATTTGGGCGACCAGATTGCAACAGGGCTTGGCCAGAATACGCAGCTCGTACGTGCATTGGCAGGCTTGTTAGTCGTTATTCTAGCAGGTTCATGTGTCGCAATTGCGGGGCCAATTGGTTTTACTGGCTTAATTATTCCGCATATCGTTAAACACTATCTGAACCGCAACTACTTTTTAATTATTGCGTTGTCGATGATTATGGGGGCGGACTTGCTGTTGATTTCAGACGTACTTAGTCGACTGATTGCCTTTCCATTCGAATCGCCGGTTGGTATCGTCACATCCTTTGTCGGCGCCTTTTACTTCTTGTGGATTACATTGAGAGGGGTGCGTTCACGATGAGACGACAGTTAAACAGACGTTATATGATTGTTACGATTCTACTCGTGATTGGTGCTTTGTTAGGCTTGAGTGCCGGTGCCGTATGGATTGCGCCTACACAAGTGTTACAAGAAGTGTGGACGAATAGCAACTTTATCTTGAGTGAATATCGCGTGCCTCGTATGCTACTTGCGATTCTAGTCGGTGCGGCATTATCAATCTCAGGTGCGGTCATACAAGGCGTTGTACGTAACCCGCTCGCATCGCCAGACGTTATTGGTATTACAAAAGGGGCAAGCCTCGCAGCAGTTATCGTTATTATTGTGTTTCCAACAGCACCATTATTCGTGTTGCCGATTGCTTCCTTTGCCGGTGCTTTGGTCATTAGCTTTATCTTATCGCTATTGATTAGTTATAAAAATGTAAAAGGTTCACAACTTGCGTTAATTGGGATGGCAATAGGTGCTATCGCAATGGCGGTCGTTCAATATTTATTAATCCGTCATCCTATGGAAGCGAATATCGCATTGGTATGGCTAACAGGTAGTTTATTCGGACGCTCGATGCAACATGTATTCACCATCTTGCCGTGGCTATGCGTTGCCATTCCTGTGATTTTGTATTATAGCTACAAGTTAGACATCTTACATTTAGGCGATGAAGTCGCTACTGCACTCGGTACTGAAGTGAATAAAGTTAAAATGATCCTGTTGTTGGCAGCCGTTATGTTAGCCGGTTCAGCCATTTCAGTCGTTGGTGGTTTAAGCTTTCTTGGCTTAATCGCCCCACACATAGCACGGAGTATCGTCGGACATCGACATACGCATATCGTACTCATGTCAGGTTTGATTGGTGGGCTGTTAATGGTCGTTGCTGATGCAGCCGCGCGTATAATTGCGCCACCGATTGATATTCCAGTAGGTGTATTAATTGCGATTATCGGTGCACCGTATTTCTTATATGTATTGAGAAAGATGTAAATAAACTTAAATATGCATGATATTGTATCAATATTCAAATGTGTATTGCATATCGCCTTTGCCCTCTGTATAATTTACATACGTTAGGATAAAGGCGATTTTTTATGCGCGTGTCAGGAATGTCAACACTATGTCTATACAACATCGCGCAGGTTCTAAATAACCAATGAGAAAAAAAGAAGGATGGATACTATGGAGAAGTTGACAAAACAACAACAGCGCATCGGTCAATGGAAGTTTATTATATTATCGTTAATTGGTATTATTTTATTTTTAGTTCCAGTTCCAGTTGTAGAAGATGGACAACGTAAAACAACATTGCCTATCGCATTTTTGGCGGGCATTTTTAAAGATACAATCGGCGGTGTCATGCCGTATTTAATCATCACAATTATTACAATCTCAGGGATTTTAACAATCCTTTTCAGTACAGTATGGCGTCATAAAGTCGCACATTCACAATTTTTAACGAATACGTTCATCGTTACATGGCCGTGGTTGGTAGTACGTATTATCGCAGTCGTCTTCGCATGGATAACATTCTTAAAAATTGGACCGGAATGGATTTTTTCAGAAGATACAGGGGACTTGATTTTTACAGGACTGCTTCCAACATTAGTTGCTGTATTTTTCTTTGCGGCTATCTTTTTACCATTATTATTAGAATACGGACTACTTGAATTTTTGGGGCCGATATTCAGACCGATTATGCGTCCACTCTTTACATTACCGGGGCGTTCAACAGTCGATAACTTAGCATCATTTATCGGTGATGGGACAGTCGGCGTTATGATTACGAGCAAGCAATATGAACAAGGGTACTACACACGTCGTGAAGCAACCGTTATTGCGACAACATTCAGCGTCGTATCATTAACATTTGCGATCGTTATTGCAGAGACAATCGGCTTAATCGATCGTTTCGCAGCATTCTACTTTACAGTTATCGTCGCATGTTTCGTCGCAGCATTAATCATGCCACGTATTTGGCCATTGCGTTCAGTAGAAGATAACTATGTAGACGGTGTATCAGCAAAAGAGCGCCCAGAAAAGCGCTACTCATACAAAGAAGCGTTAGCCAAAGGGTATGAAGACGCCGTCGCAACAGGTTATCAAGCACCGAGTGTTAAAGTGTATATCCATACCGCAGTGCGCACAGTCATGGATATGTGGCTCGTCGTAATTCCAGTCGTAATGACCATAGGGACAGCAGCGACAATCCTTGCGACATACACACCTATTTTTGAAATTGTCGGTAAACCATTCGTACCATTTTTAGAACTTCTACAAATACCTGAAGCGGCAGAAGCATCTAAAACAATGATAATCGGTTTTGCGGATATGTTCTTACCGTCTATTTTAATTGAAGGCGTTCAAAGTGACTTAACACGTTTCGTCGTCGGCGCATTAAGTGTATGCCAACTAATCTATTTATCAGAAGTCGGTGGCGTTATCTTAGGTTCAAAAATACCAGTGAGCTTATGGAAACTCTTTGTGATTTTCTTAATTCGTACGATTATCACATTGCCAGTCATCGCACTCTTTGCGCATATCTTTTTCTAATACAATATATCAATGGAATGGCTACGGCTGTTCCATTTTTTTATTTGTGAAAAGTAAAAATGACAAGGGATATTTATAGTATAATAAAACAAAAAATAGAGGTTAGACATGAAGTATTTCGTGACAAAAGAATGGGAAGGACCGGGGCCAGTAGTGGATTTTATATTTCATGTGAATGGGGAGAAGGTTAAGTATTATTTGTATGATGAATATATGGAGGAGATAGCATATCTATTCCTCAAATATAATAAAAACTATTTTGTTGCCGGTGTTAGTGATTATACGATGGAAGATTTAATTGGTATGTTGAAATATACGTACAGTAAGCCTTTAGGAAATGAAGAACCGATTATGAGAGAGTGGCGATATATTCTTAAAGACATTTTGTCGCAGGATCCGAATGCACGGTTGGACTTTGAAGGGGTTTAGGTAGTTGAAATAACTTAAGGAGAAAACCATGAAAATAAATGATGCCAGATTATAAGTCCAAAAGAAATAGAGGACGAGAAAGGTTTGTAGTGCATCATGGAAAAAGAGGGAAACGAAAAGTATATTATACGCCAGATCACTATAAGAGATTCTATAGAATAAGATAACAATGAGTGATGTATAATGAAGCATTATGACATAACATATAAATTCTCAAAATTACGGCGGAAAAAATTCAAACGAAAATATGTCAGATTCACGATGTTTACGTGGAAAAACGACTGTGAAAATTGGGATGAGTTATTTATTGATTATGATAAATATCAAATATTACCTTTAAAAATTGAAGATTTAATAGAAGCTGAGCGTGAAATAGATGATTATTTAGACTTTATCACTAATGAATTAGTAAATAACTTTGAAGAATTATATCTATTAGAAAGGGATATAGATAGTTTTTATATCAATCTAAGACAAGGAAAAGAAAGTTTTGAATATCCTCCATACCTTCATGGAGATTATGTACTCTTTGATTTTAGCGATGGAAACTATATATTTGCACCACCAGACGACATATATATTTATATTTGGAGAGAGAATGAAAGAAATATTCACAGAGATTAGTAGAGATAGATTTTTAGAAAACAGTGATAAATAAATGGGGGTGGTTTCAATAAAAAAGCAGCATATAGAATTTATTGTTGAGAGAGAGATTTTTGATTTATCTAGAAGTGTGATATACAAGGGTAATGATATATTGTCGGCAAATATTAAATTTAATGAAGTTCTTTTGGACTCATTTAATTTTAACTTAGCAATATTTGATTCTACCAAAGAATTGAAAGAACATCTGAATGAAAACGGTATAGGTTTTAGAATTGAATCGAAATTCATTATTTTGGAAAATGAAAGTGTTGATTTGTACAGACAACTCCTATCTGTTCTAGTGAATAGAAGCTATAATTATATTTTTGCAGGCATCTTTATTTTGAACCATGAATTTAGTAAGCCAAGTTTTAAAAAGTCGAAAGTATATATAGATAATGAGTTTGCTATAATACCATATTATGAGGATGAAAGTGTCTATCTCCTTAACGGGAGTAAGTATATAAAAAATATTTAAAAGTGAAATAGTTTTGCGTTGCATATTTCAAGTCTCAACAGTTTTTATGACAATACAATTGAATCTATTATTGCACATTACAGTATACAAGCAGTTTTGATTCCAAAAGAAAAAGAGCTTGATGAGGAATTAAGTGTACTTGGAATCCCTTATATAGAAACAACATCTGGTTTTTTAATTACTGAGCCATTGACGGTTTCTCAAGTGTTAGAGTTGATCTATACGTCAATTATTGCAGGGAACTATTTATATTCATGCTATTGCTTTGTTGAATGTGATGTTGAAACTTTAATCAAAAAAGCGTGTAATCCTACTATTTGTATTGAAGATGAAGCATTATTTGTTGTGTTATTCGAGCAGCACGAGACCTACTTTATAAATATTTAGTTAAGAGACTAGGATATGAGTACACACATTTAATTTAAGGCGTAAATATCATAGTAGTAGACAGTATTTGACTTAAATGAGGTGGAGAAGATTTTAAAAGAAAAACATATTCAGCACTTATTGTGTACCAATGATCAAGGGATAATAGTTAAGGATGATGATGTCATTAATTTAAAATCCTCTAAAGTTGATATAAAAGAAATAGTAGAAAATTTTCTTGTATCGTATGGTAAGAAAATATATATGACTAACTATTTCAGATATATCACTAAACTATATCCAAATGAATCTCAGTCTTCTTCATTTATTAATAACTTAGAGTATAATGATATTCTAATATTTCTAGACGCAAAGTATTATCCACTATTAGTGTGGGAACCGTTAAGGCGTAATTTAATAAAGCTAGAGGGAAATAGGTATATTAAATACGTATCAAATGAACATTTTAGAATAGAGAATATTCTATTTGAAGATGATTATGATGATTGCAGAAAATTAGTGCTAGATGATTTAATAAGTTGTAGTCTAGACAAAATGAAATTAGTAGAAACATATATAGGTAGCGTTAAAGATTTCACTGAAAACTCACTCAGTAGCTTCATTAATCGATAAGTTTGAAATATATGGGGTATTTTTAGAACATAATACCGATATAATCGAATATCTCGATAATAAAGAATTAAGTTATAAGCGCTACGGAAATGTTATTTATTTATATAGTAACATCAAGCTACCTAAAGATTTGTGTATGGATATCATTTACTTTTCTATTCAAGGTGGTAACAATAACGCTGCATACTTCTTGATTGATAAAATGACTTTAAGTGAAAAAGACTTTATCAATAATCGTTTTGCAGTTAAAAATGAAAGGCTTTTAGTGGTAAATCATGAATTAGATGTTAGTGTTTTGATTAACATCTGAATACAATCACTGTAGTATACCTGTTACTAGATGAAATTCCTATAGTACCCTCACAAAAAAGACGACGCTCTCCCGAAAGAGAACGCCGTCTTTTATTATAAACTCACTTATTTCGTGACTTCGTTATAAACTTTTTTATCGTTAAATGTGTAGATAATGTATTGATGATCTTCAGTATCGATAATGACACGGTTCGTTTTACCAAATGTTGAACCGATACGAGAAACGTGCTTGTTGTCTAACTCTGGTACTGCATGGATATCTCTGTCTTCTGAAACATTTTTGATTGCTTCATTAGGAATACGGATATCAGCAACTCTCCATTGAATTTGTACTTCTTTGTCGTTTTTCTTAACTGTCATAGCCATTCGACTGACACATCCTTTAACTAATTTGTAAATACATGATAACGCATTCATTCTAATTTTGCAAGCGATTGTGTGATACTTTTTAAATTAATGTGACATACTAATAGAAACGCGAAAATACGTTCGTGTATTTATGTGTTTTATGATATAATTTTTGTGTTGTATAGAAAGGAGTGCCCTCATGACAGGTAAAACACATGCGGCTGCTGGTTTATTAGTTGGTACAGCCGTTGCGCTACATTTTGAATTAGATATTTTTAAAACCGTGACAAGTATGGTCATAGCGGGCATTGCGAGTATATTTCCAGACATTTGCCATACACGAAGTAAGATAGGAAGAAAGCTGTGGCTGTTAAGTTGGATTATCAAACATCTGTTTGGGCATCGGACGCTGACACATTCGATATTGTTTATCGCGATGATATATGGGTTATTGTATGTTATCCATACACCGATATACTACATGATTTCAATAATCTGTGGTATGCTTTCACATGTAATATTAGATATGCTCACACCAAGAGGAGTACATTTATTATTTCCATTACCAATAAGGGTAAGGTTCCCCATTCACTTTAAAACAGGGGGCCTTGTTGATTTATCATTAGCAACGACATTTAGTATTTTGACGATTTATATGCTGTTTGATGAGGGGTTTAAGTACGTTTTAGAATCGATGCTACATTATAAGTAATTTGCAAGAGAATGAGATGTATTTTATTATTTTTTGCCGTATCTCAATCTCACGCATACGAATTACCCATTCAAAAGGAGCGGAAAAAGAAGTTATGTTAGATAAGAATAAATTAGAAAAGGTTAATCAAGCACATTTGTGTGAATATGAAAAAATGATGAGCACAAATGAAAAAGAACGCCTTAGTGAAAAAGTTGCGTCATTAGATTTGGAAGCTATTCAGACGTTATACAATGATGTATACGTGAACAGACAAGCCATTAAAGATGTATCTGGTGTACAAGAGGTCAATTTTGAACAACGTGCAGCTTATGATGATGAAACAGTTGCGATGTACACAAATGAAGGATTAGAAGCGATTAAAAATGGCAAGTTTGCGGTGTTATTATTAGCAGGTGGACAAGGGACTCGTCTTGGACATAAAGGCCCTAAAGGCACGTTTACGATTGGCAATAAGAGTCTTTTTGAACTGCAAGCTGACCAATTATTAGAACTACACGAAAAAACGGGTACATACGTTGATTGGTATATTATGACGAGCGATATTAATGATGAGGAAACACACGCATTTTTTGAAGCGCATCGTTATTTCAACTATCCGCAAGCGCATATTTATTTCTTTAAACAAGATAATATGGTGGCGTTAAATGAAGCGGGGCAGTTAATTTTTGATAAAACGAGTCAAATTATGGAAACGCCAAACGGTAACGGCGGTGTATTCAAATCTTTAAAATCTGCTGGTTATTTGGCGCAGATGATTGAAAACGGCAATGAGTATGTGTTCATGAACAATATTGATAATGTGCTCGTTCGTGTGCTAGATCCGTTATTTGCTGGCTTTACTGTACATCATCATAAAGATGTGACGTCTAAGTCGATTGCGCCGAAACCAGGTGAATCAGTAGGGCGCCTTGTTGTACAAGATGGTAAAGATGTGGTCTTAGAATATTCAGAGTTGGCGGATGGTGCAGCTGATGCATTTAACAATGCGAATATTGGTATCCACGCATTCCGTCTAGCTTTCATTGATAAAGCAGTGGACAAAGCATTGCCATATCATTTGGCGATTAAACAACTGGAACAATTAGATGAAGATTTCGGTGTTGTGACGCGACCAACACTTAAGTTTGAATTATTTTATTTTGATATTTTCAAGTATGCGAATTCTTTTATTACGTTACAAGTACCACGTGAAGAAGAATTTAGTCCATTGAAAAATAAAGAAGGTAAGGACAGCGTTGAGACGGCTACTGAAGACTTAAAACGCATGAATATTATTGAATAAGGGTGATGAAATGACGAAAGTAGGCACGACGAATGTGAAAGCCAAGAAAAAAACAGCGCTTGAAACATTTAAAGATATTAACCCGTTATCTTTCGGTGAAGAAATAGGGAACTCTGTGTCGCACGGGGTAGCTGCGTTGTTAATGTTGATTGCATTGCCATATGCGGCTGTTTACAGTTATGCAACGTCAGGTGTGCTCATGTCGGTGAGTGTTTCTGTCTTTGTAATTAGTTTGTTTTTGATGTTTTTATCTTCTACCGTCTATCATACGATGCAACAAAATTCGCCGCATAAATATGTCATGCGCATTATTGACCACAGTATGATATATGTTGCGATTACGGGTACGTACACACCCGTGTCGTTGGTGTTAGTAGGTGGATGGCTCGGCTGGACTATCATGATTATTTTATGGGGCACGACGATTTGGGGGATTTTATATAAAGCCATTGCGACAAAAGTGAACTCCAAGTTAAGCTTGCTCATTTATTTATTGATGGGCTGGGTCGGCATCATTTATTTACCAATCATTATTAGTAAAGGATTATGGTGGTTCTTCATCTTTATCCTACTTGGTGGCATTTCTTATACAATCGGTGCTTGGTTTTATGCACAAAAGAATCGCCCGTATTTCCATATGATTTGGCACATTTTTATTTTAATTGCGTCGATGTTCCATTTCGTAGGTATTCTTTATTTTATGTAATTACGTGAAAAAACATAAACGAATAAATAACGTTAATTGGCTAGGACTTCATTGTGCAGATGAATGCCTAGCCTTTATTGATAGGTTGCGTAGATTGTATTTATGTACAAAATATATGATAATAGCAAAATGAAAAGGGGTGTCGTAATGAATTTGAGGAAGCTCAGTATTATTGTTTCGTTGGTACTTATTATGTTTATGGCTGCAATCGAAACCTCTATTGTATCGTTAGCCTTACCGACGATTCGAGATGATTTAAATGCACGCTTGCCTATTTCACTGATTATTACAGTGTATTTTAGCGGCATCATTATAGTCATTCCATTGTTAAGCGAACTGATGTCGCGTTTTAAAGTGATCTATGTAACGATTGTAGGACTCGTTTTATATATTGGTGGCAGTTTGTTTTCTGGACTAAGTACTAGTTTTGAAATGCTTATTATTGCTCGATTTATTCAAGGGATAGGTGCTGGGATGAATATGTCATTAGTCCAAATTGTGCCGAAGCTCGCATTTGAAATACCGTTTCGCTATAAAGTGATGGGCATTGTCGGAAGTGTCTGGGGCATTTCAAGTATTTTAGGTCCGTTTTTAGGTGGTTTAATACTGGAAGTCGTCACTTGGCATTGGCTATTTTATATTAACGTACCTATTGGCGTGATTGCCTTTTTATTCGTTATCTATAGTTATCATTTTGAAGATGAAACGATTGTCCGCCAAGCGATAGATTATAAAGGCATTGCATTGTTGTATGTGCTTATTTTAGCGTTGAATGTGGCACTCGTACTACCCGTATCACGAGTTATTACGATTAGCGCTGTGATTGTGATACTTATTAGCAGTGTTGCGCTGTTATATTATTCAAAACGACATACGCAGCCATTTTTTCCTGTCGATGAATTTAAACCGAAAATCGCGCGGGCGTTTTTTACAGATTTCTTTGTTGCGCTTGTGTTAATCGGATTTAATGTGTTTATGCCAACGTATTTACAAGATTATTTGGGATTGAGTCCGTTACAAAGTGGTTTAATTGTGTTCCCATTGTCAATAGCGTGGCTACTTATCAACTTCACTTTGGATAAGATTGAAGCACGTTTATCGGTGAAAGGTATTTATTTCTTGGCATTTACGATGTTAATCATTAGCAGTATGATTGCATATATTGGTGCAGCCCATGTGGCGGTAATTGCAGTTGTCATGTTTGTTGTTGGTTTAAGTTTCGGTATGATTTACACGAAAGACAGTATCGTTGTGCAAGAAACTGCAACGCAAAGTAATATGAAGAAAATGATGTCGTTATTTACATTGACACGGAATATGGGGAGCGCGACAGGATCGGCAACAATTGGCATGATTTATGCGTGGCATGTTTCATTCAATCAATGGCCAATTCAAAACGTTATGTTAGCCAGTATTCTTGTAATCGGCTTGTTAATGGTAGTATGGTCGCGTAGTTATCATAGAAGTACGTAATATTATTTAAATGGAAATGGAGGGATAAGCGATGAAAGGTAAATTTAATATATTTTCCTTGTTCGTGATTTTCTCCATTTTTGCAATTTCTGGAATGATTTTTTTAACTTTACTCGCTTTCGGTCTCTATGGTGTTAGTCGTATTCTTATCATTTTAGATTTAGGTGAATTTGCGTATAACGAAGGCTTTTATGATAACTTGATTTACTATGGCAGTTATATTTTGTTGAGCTATTTTGTTATTTTCTGTATTGAATATACGATGGATTTGTTGCGTAAAAAGTTGTATTTCAGTCCTTACTTTCAAGGAATGACATTCCATCTCATTACATATACGCTGATGGTCGTGATGTTCTATTACATGATTCACATTCATTACGCCAAAATTCATATCGATTACTGGGTATTGATGATTATTATTGCGTTACTATATGTATGTAAAGAAGTTTTTTACCCTGAATCTGAAGACTTAAATCGACGCAAATGGTAAAAAAATGAAAATCTGCGGATAAATGATTTGCCAAGCTAACTATTTGGTCGTAAAATATAGAAATGATTTGTAAGAGAGGAGAATGTATATGACATCTAGCGTTCAAGTGAGTAGAGAACAACGAAACATTATTGTTGCTGTCATGCTCATCAGCGCATTTATTGCCATCTTGAACCAGACATTATTAAATACAGCTTTGCCCGCAATTATGAAAGGGCTCAATATTGATGAAAGTACATCACAATGGCTTGTAACTGGTTTTATGCTTGTTAACGGGATTATGATTCCTTTAACGGCTTATTTTATGGATCGGATCCCCACGCGTAATTTGTATTTATTAGCGATGGGGGCGTTTTTGATTGGCTCTATAACGGCTGCATTAGCACCGAGCTTTTTAGTGTTAATGATTGCACGTGTTATTCAAGCAATGGGTGCAGGGATTATTATGCCCCTCAGTCAATTTACAATGTTTTCACTATTTCCTAAAGACCGCCGTGGTTTCGCGATGGGGCTGTCGGGTCTGGTTATTCAATTTGCGCCAGCCATTGGTCCAACGTTATCGGGCGTATTAGTCGATCACTTCTCATGGCGTGCCCCGTTATATATCGTCGTTGTCGTTGCGATCATTGGCTATATTTTCGGTATGATTTATATGCGTAACTTTAGTGAAACGAAAGAAGTTGTGCTAGACAAGATTTCTGTTGTCTTATCTACATTTGGTTTTGGATTAATGCTGTATTCTTTCAGTATCGCAGGCTCTCAAGGTTTAGAGCATCCAATTGTCTTTGTGACATTAATTATCAGTTTCGTCATTATCGCTATTTTTATTTTACGACAACTCAAAATTGATAATCCGATATTGAATTTACATGCATTTGAAACGCGTACATTCACCTTGACGTCTATTGCATCAATGATTGCATTCACTGCGATGGTAGGTCCCGCGCTATTGATTCCACTTTACGTTCAAAGTTCGCTAGGATTATCCGCAATGCTTTCTGGGCTTGTCGTATTGCCAGGTGCAGTCATCAACGGTATTATGTCAGTAGTTACGGGACGTTTATATGATAAATTAGGTGCCCGTGTACTCGTTATCCCAGGATTTGCGATTCTGTTAATTTCAACATTGATGATGGCACAACTAACTGCTAACACAGCATATTGGTACGTCATCACATTCTATACGATACGATTATTTTCCGTTTCATTATTGATGATGCCACTCAATACAGCAGGCATTAACTCACTTTCCAATGAAATGGTGTCACACGGCACCGCAATTATGAATACATTACGTACGATTGCAGGTTCGATGGGAACAGCATTAATGGTCACACTTATGGCTATCGGTGCGTCTCACTATTTTGCGCCAACAGGTATGTCGTCAGCACTTGCGCAACGTGAAGCAATGGCAGCAGGCGTCAACCTTGCCTTCTATATCACAGCAGGCTTTGTGTTAGTTGGCTTTATTTTAAGTTTCTTTATTTATGATCGTGGTAAAAAGGCCAAAAAGCCGAAGTATAAAAATGTAAGACACGCATAGCAAAATATAAATAATAACTGACTTGAAATGTGTAAATAGTAGACATTTTAAGTCGGTTATTTTTGTATAGGGCACTTTTTTAAGGAAATCAAGGGTTTTTACCTTATGCAATCGCTTTATATTTTGTTAAACTATAAACAAACGTGTACAAAAGGAGAGATCATCCGTGTTAACAGTAGAACAAGTCAAAACACTCGTTGGAGAAATCAATGATCCAATTATTAACGTGCCTCTAAGCGAAACAGGTGGCGTGATAGATGTTTCAATCAAAGAAGAAAAAGAGCATGTCAGTGTCAAAGTAGCAATGGCACAACTTGGGGGACAGACACAGCTCGACTTACAAATGGCAATCGTTGAGAAACTAAAAGAAAACGGTGCAAAAACAGTTGGTATTCGCTTTGAAGAATTGCCAGAAGAAACTGTTGAAAAATATCGTGGCAGTAAAGAAGAAGAGCAACAAACAATTGAACAATTCATCGCTCAAGGGAACGATTTAGAATTTATTGCGGTAGCATCAGGTAAAGGTGGCGTTGGTAAGTCAACAGTAGCGGTTAACTTAGCCGTTGCCCTTGCACGTGAAGGCAAACGCGTTGGGTTAATTGATGCAGATATTTATGGCTTTAGTGTGCCAGATATGATGGGCATTGATGAAAAGCCAGGTATTGAAGGTAAAACAGTCGTGCCAGTCGAACGTCATGGCGTTAAAGTAATTTCAATGGCATTCTTTGTAGAAGAGAACGCCCCCGTTATTTGGCGTGGACCAATGCTCGGTAAAATGTTGACAAACTTCTTTACAGATGTGAAGTGGGGAGATTTAGACTATCTTATTCTAGACTTACCACCTGGAACAGGCGATGTTGCGTTAGATGTACATACAATGTTACCGTCTAGCAAAGAAATCATTGTGACAACACCACATCCAACAGCTGCGTTTGTTGCCGCACGTGCTGGTGCAATGGCAAAACATACAGAGCATTCTATTCTAGGTGTTATTGAAAACATGTCATATTTTGAAAGCAAAGAAACTGGCAATAAGGAATATGTATTTGGTAAAGGCGGCGGACAGAAGTTGGCAGATGAATTACAAACAGACCTTCTTGGACAGTTACCGCTTGAGCAACCATCTTGGAAGCCGGTTGACTTTGCACCATCTATTTATCAACCAGAAGATAAACTTGGTGGCATCTACCAATCTATTGCTCAAAAAATTATTGATAAAACAGCGAAATAAAAGGAATTCATTACTAAGACATCTTTCATTATTGAGAGGTGTCTTTTTAGCTAGAAAATAAAATATAAAAATTTTAAAAAAAGGGGTTGATTTTTAATCCAGTACCGATTAGAATAATTTCTTGTGAGCGAGAGCTTAGTTCAATAAAAAATTAAAAACGAAATAAATTTTAATTTCTTGTTGACAAAGAAAAGCATAGTTGATATGATGTTAAAGTCGCGTCAATAAGTGCGAAACAAAATTAAATCACAAGTTACTTTTAATGGTGTAAAACTTACCATTGAATCTAACAAGAAAATGATTTAAGATTGTAAAAGTCTTGAGAAAACATTTGATAACAATGCAACAATGTTATATAATGTTCGAGATGATAAATGTGAACATTGAAAACTGAATGACAATATGTCAACGTTAATTCCGATAATTTGGGTACTCAGAGTAGTACTTTCAAGAGTGATTGACTTAAACAATCAAACGAGCTAATCAAGCTTACTTCTTTTATGGAGAGTTTGATCCTGGCTCA
>NZ_PPRF01000153.1 GCF_002902145.1 Staphylococcus rostri
TCCGTTTGGTTCAGCTGTACCTGTGATGACTTTGTCACCCGGTTGTGGGTTTGTCACTGTTGGTGCGTCTGGTGCTACTGTATCAGTTACTGTACCTTCTGTTGGTGTTGACGTATTACCGTTGCCATCTTTCGCTACAACTGTAACTTTGTCGCCTTCTTTAAGTTCTACACCTTCTGGTACATCTACTTTGTAGTTACCATCTGC
>NZ_PPRF01000154.1 GCF_002902145.1 Staphylococcus rostri
CCTTTAAATATTCAACATCTATCTTTTTATTATTCACCATATCATTGAGAAGTTTTACATTTATATACCTAATAAACGGTTCGATTGTTTGGTCATTTGAGAAATTTAATTTAAGAGATTTTTTTAATATGTTTGAATAATAAGAACTTTAGAATGTGTTCTGCTCCCAATAGAGGAGATTCTACAATCCATAATAAATCTTTATAAAAAGAAGCTTTATCTTTAATTAATTGTAATTCACTATCAGTGTTAACCTCATATAAATCAACTGCTTTAATTTGATAATTACATGATATAAAGAAAAATATAAAAATTCAACGTTTTTTGACAATTTTGTTAATTTTTTTTAAAACATTGATTTTTAAAAATAAGGGGGTTATAGAATGGAAAATATTAGATAACAAAAATATTAC
>NZ_PPRF01000155.1 GCF_002902145.1 Staphylococcus rostri
GAATCAAAATAAGGACTATCTATAATCTTGTCCTGATTATGTTCTTTTAAATATTCACTATAATGTGTTCCAACAAGAAATTGTATATACTTAATGGTCTTACCGTATATCTCATGAGACTTATCAATTAAGTACATATAATTTTTTTCTATTAATGGTAAGTAACGTTCTTCTAAGTTCCATGCAATTTTACTAAGTGAATGAGGATTATCACTATTATAAAAATATGCTGTTTCAGGGATTAAACCATACGTTTTCTTATCTAATAGGATACTATTTATAAATTTTGCATCTTCCCAAAAACTTATTCCTTCATCAAATCGATAGTTCGGATTCTTCAACAAATCACTTCTGAATGCCATGCCACCAATATGAAATTGTATATACTTATAATCATCAAGTATATTTACTATTTGCTTCCCAGAGTGGAATCTATAATTTAAGCTATGATGTCGATTTGCTCCATTTACAGTTCGTATAAGTGGTGTAGCAACAACATCTATATCGTGAAATATCGTAAAAAATTCATTAATTTTTTCAAAGAAGTTCTCTTCTACTTTGTCTGAATCGTCAATAAAAACAACATAGTTTGATTGTTTACTTATATGTCTAATACCTCTATTTCTAGATGCACTAATCCCTTTGTTTCTTTGATTAAATATTTTAATCCGTTTATTTTCTTTATAGATTTCAAGTCGTTTACTTGTATCATCTATACTGCCATCATTAACAATAATCATTTCGTAATCAAAGTTCTTTAAGCTTTGTCTGATATTTTCTATTGTATTTAAAATATATTTACTTCCGTTATATGTGGAGATTACTATTGAAAACATTAATTCACTCCCAATACAGATCCTTATTCCCCTTGTCATGTATTATCCAATGTATTAAAGCGCTTATTTTTGCTTATTACGTATAATAGATTTGTCTATAACATCTATTTATCTCTAAATATAAAAATATTTTATCAATTA
>NZ_PPRF01000156.1:0-2703 GCF_002902145.1 Staphylococcus rostri
ACATTTAATAATTTATTTATAGTTGAATGGATATTAGACAAAACAATGCTTAATAACAAAGAGGAAGGAAAGTGAGTATGAAAAGATATCAACAGTACAAAAAATATGACCGTAAACAACAAGTTTTTAGCATTCGTAAATTATCGTATGGGACAGGTTCTGCCCTATTAACGACATTATTATTCTTAGGAGCAACACAATCAGCTGACGCTGCAGAAACAACTGAAGCAAAAGCCCCTGAAGCTGTCACTGAAACAGCTAGTGAAGACACTGAGGATAAAGCGACTGTGACAGAACAACCAGCAGTTGAAGAAACAACAACAGATGAACCATCGACTGACAATGAATCACAACCTACTGAAGAAGTTACACCTGAACCTACTACTGATGCCCCTACTGAAGAAACAGCACCTGAAAAAGCTGAAGCAACAGAACAACCTGCCACTGAAGAAACTACATCTGCACAAACAGCACCTACGAATGAAACAACTGATAAAGAAACTACTACAAATGAAACTACTACTAGGCAACAACAACCTGAGTTGAAGAACAACGTTGATGACAAAATCTCTGATGTCTCAATTAATGTGAAAGACAATAAAATTGAAGATGTCGTGGATTACGGGCCATCTAAAGAAGTTTATGAAGAGTTTCAAAAATTCTTGAAAGATTTCAAAGAGAAGTACCCTAATGCTGAACCAGGCGAGTTGACAGCAGGACTGTATGAAAATGAAAGTGATGATTATCTATCTTCTGGATGGTTTAAATACGTTTCAAATAAATACCCTGATATTGATATAGAGAATTATCTGGATATGAGTACGGATTTAGAAGCTGCAAGAAAATATTACTATGAACAAGTCAGATCAAATAAAGGATTAAAGCCCTCTGAATATGAAATCCTAGCTAAAGTTTCAGATGCAAGAGTTGGAGATTACTTTACATTCCAATATGATAATATGACTGACTTAAATGGTAATTATGCTAATGATATTAAAGTGCAACTCCCATCATTTTATCTTGAATCTGACCCTAAAATTGAAGTAGCACGTGCCATTAACTTTGATAACCAAACTAAAAAAATTACGTATCAATTTTTGGACACCATTAAAGATTTTGATACTTTTGGAATGATTTATCACGGTAAAGACTATGTAGATCGTAATAAAGTAACTAAAAATGGTGAGCAAGAACTCAAACATCAATTAGGTAACAACAATATCCAATACCGTGCCAATGTAACTTTTGAAAAATCTATCTATAATGATAGTGTAATTAAGCATTTAGATGATGAAAGTAATGAATATAATTATTTTGCACATCTAGCTGGTATGCGATTAGTACTTGATGATTATGATAAAGATAATCATACAATTAAAAGTTATCTTCAAGTGAATCCTGATGCTTACAATTTAAAACCTAAGGAATCTTGGGTAAAAAATCGAATTGAAGATAACTTACAACAAAAAAAAGAATTAGAAGAACTAATCAAAAACTCTTCAGATAATGAAAAGATTAAAGACTATGAACAACAAATCAAATTTATTGACTACAGAATTGAATTATACAATAAGTATGGA
This sequence comes from Staphylococcus rostri, assembly GCF_002902145.1. Classification (GTDB taxonomy): domain Bacteria; phylum Bacillota; class Bacilli; order Staphylococcales; family Staphylococcaceae; genus Staphylococcus; species Staphylococcus rostri. Next base: position 1,581 of record NZ_PPRF01000156.1, read on the forward strand.
AATTATTTAATGACTCAAGTTGTTTATTCGAATAAAGAATTTAATCAGACGCATTCACAATATATGATTGATGGTACTGAGTCTGCTATACAAATAGACCAAAATGCACTTGACTCTGTCAAAATTTATAGAAGTAAAGAAAACAAATCAGTATCAAATAATAGTATTAAAGATACAATTATTGATTATGAAGATGTAACTGAAGAAATACTGGCATATAATAAACTACGTGATTTCAGCCAAGATGATCGTGACAAAATGTTAGATACTTCTAATAATAAAGGTGTTATTCGTCTTTCAATACCATCAGATGATCGTAGTTATACAATCGTTATGACGCATCATGTAAACAAAGAGGCAATTAGTAAAGACGCACTACATGATATAGAATTATTAGCAACTTGGAATTTTATCACAAACAATCCAGTTTCGGGACAAGGTGGAAAAGATATCTTTGAAGAAGAACAATTAAATCATCATTTTAGTGATAGTTTGTTTAGAAGTTGGATGCCACCAATCGATTCAAACCAAGTAAGAGCTCACATTGAAGAGGATGAGTTTGAAGTAAATCCAGATTTACCAGAACAACCAGACTTCCCTGATCCAGATGAAGGCGATGCTGACGCTGACTCAGATGCGGATAGTGACTCGGACTCTGATAGTGATTCGGATTCTGACAGTGACTCAGACTCTGATAGTGATTCGGACTCTGACAGTGATTCTGACTCTGATAGTGATTCGGACTCTGACAGTGACTCTGATAGTGATTCCGACTCTGATAGCGACTCCGATTCTGACAGTGACTCGGACTCTGATAGTGATTCGGATTCTGATAGCGATTCGGATTCTGATAGCGATTCAGATTCTGATAGTGATTCGGATTCTGACAGCGACTCCGACTCTGATAGCGACTCGGACTCTGACAGCGACTCGGATTCTGACAGTGACTCGGATTCTGACAGCGACTCCGACTCAGACAGTGATTCTGACTCTGATAGTGACTCGGATTCTGACAGCGACTCCGACTCTGACAGTGATTCTGACTCTGACAGCGACTCGGATTCTGACAGCGATTCCGACTCTGATAGTGATTCTGACTCCGATAGCGATTCAGATTCTGATA
>NZ_PPRF01000156.1:2713-3320 GCF_002902145.1 Staphylococcus rostri
AGACAGTGATTCTGACTCTGACAGCGACTCGGATTCTGACAGCGATTCCGACTCTGATAGTGATTCTGACTCCGATAGCGATTCAGATTCTGATAGTGACTCGGACTCTGATAGTGATTCTGACTCTGACAGCGACTCCGACTCTGATAGCGATTCCGACTCTGATAGTGACTCGGACTCTGACAGTGATTCCGACTCTGATAGCGATTCCGACTCTGATAATGATTCGGATTCTGACAACGAAGCAGATAATGGCTCTAACGATAACCACGGTGATAAGGATGGCAAATCTCATGGCGAAGGTCATCATGGACATGGTTTACCAGACACAGGTAACACAGGTAACACATCAAACGACACATTAATCGGTTCATTATTTGCGGCACTTGGTTCATTGTTCTTAGTTGGACAACGTCGTAAAAAGCAAAATGAAAAATAATTAGTTCTTGTGATATTGATAAGAGGCAATCGAAAAACTTCTGATTGCCTCTTATTTTTATATTTTTTAGACTAAATGATATTTTCCTACCCTCTCCTCTATTTATGTAAAAACCGAAACAATGTACACGATATTATTTCAAAAAAAAAAAAAAAAAAAAAAAAAACA
>NZ_PPRF01000157.1 GCF_002902145.1 Staphylococcus rostri
TCTTTAGTAATCTTTTTTTATTTATGATTATAAAAACGCTAATTAACGAAATTAATCCTGCTATAAGCATTAAATATTCTACATTTACATATAATGAAAGAAAAGCAGCAAGCAATGATCCTAAAGGGATTAATCCTTTCCCTGCCAGTCTCCATATAGAAGTGGTTCTTCCTAGTAATTCATTTGGAATAATTGTCTGTCTTATAGAAAGCACACAAACATTGTACAAAGGCAAAGCAAAACTTATTAGTGTTTGCCCAAAAAATATTAATAAATATGTAGTGTCCTTAGCTAGAAAATACAAAATGAATCCTAAAAAATAACAGAATAAAGATAATGCAATGGTAACTAAATCTCCTAATTTATTAGATATGAATTTAGATAAGAAAGCACTAAATATCATTCCAATATTTCCTAAAGATAAGATTAGACCAATTGTAAACGTATTTAAATGCAAATCTTTTGATAAGTAATATATTTGTAACGACTGAAATATACCAATAGATAAAACGAGAACTGAGTAACTAATTAGTAAAGTTTTTAATAATAAATTACTCCATACATATTTATAACCCCGTGAAATGCTTTTAAAATAGCTTTCATTTTCTTTGTAATCAAGTACTTCTTTATTGCTTGGGATAAGAAAATGTAACAATCCACTTATCAAAAAGGAAATACCATCAATCAATACTAAAATGGATGTTTTGAATAACGCCGCAATTTGTCCACCTATGGCCGGGCCAATTGATTGAATTATACTATTACTAATCTCAAGTTGATAATTTGCCGATTTAATATTATCTTTTTCAACAATAATAGGTACGTAAGAAAAGAATGCGATTCCGGAAAATATCATAACAGAACTTATAACAAAAATTAGTAAAAAAAATGCCATTATATTTATGTTATCAATAAAGACATACATAGATATAGCAGTTAAAAAACATACAATATTCGAGTATATTAGAATATAT
>NZ_PPRF01000158.1:0-457 GCF_002902145.1 Staphylococcus rostri
ACTCTCTGCATTTAATAATTATTACGGTAATATACCATTAAATAATAAAGAGAAAAGATTTCTTAAAAAACAGCATAGTCAAATGATTCGTCTATTTAATGCTGAAACTTCTTTAATCTTAGATAAAGTTTCTTCTAAGAATTTTGAATTGTCGCATAAGAAAATATTCAATCTTTACACTTCTATTAACAAAATCTTTGAAACCGATGGTGTGTCTCTTTCAGAAAATTTACTAGATATAAAACTAGAAAAACTCTCTTTAATTCATAAGTACCAATTAAAAAAAGAAGATGAAAAAGAGATGCGAAAAGAAGAACGCGCCAGAATTCAAGAAGAAAATCGTGTTGAACGAGAACTCGAAAAGAAATTAAATCAAATTGATAAAGACATTAAGCATCATAATAATGAAATTAATAAGTTAACCAAATACCTTAGTAAAGCTAGTTCTGTTATTGAA
>NZ_PPRF01000158.1:467-8686 GCF_002902145.1 Staphylococcus rostri
AAAAAATAAATAAACTGGAATCTCAAATTGAAGAACTAAATTCATCAAAATCTGATATACACGAAAGAAAAATCAACTCAAAATCAGGATATGTCTATATCATTTCAAATATAGGCTCATTCGGTGAAAATGTATATAAAATTGGCGTTACACGTAGATTAGAACCAATGGAACGTATCAAAGAATTAAGTGATGCATCAGTTCCATTTGAGTTTGATGTGCATGCAATTATATTCTCTGATAATGCTTTTGAGCTTGAAAATAAACTACACAAGCACTTCAAACAAAACCAAATCAACAAAGTTAATAATAGAAAAGAATTCTATAATGTTGATTTATCAGAAATACAAAAGTTAGTTTTAGCAGAGTACAACGATACTGTAGAGTTTACTTTTGAGCCCAAAGCAACACAATATAGAGAATCTTTATTACTTAGTTAAATTATAGGTGTTGCTTTACAACCTAAGCATCTTTTTATTACTTCGAAACAATTGATAGGAGTGAATGTTATGAAAAAAATACTTGGCATTCTTTTAGCAAGCGCTTTAGTATTAAGTGCCTGCGGAAACGATGAGAAAGAGAAAAAAGAAGAACCTAAAAAAGAGACAAAGACAAAAGAACAAACAGAAAAGCAAAAAGCAGTTAAAAAAGAAAAAGCTAAAGAAAATAAAGACGAAAGTTCTCCGGAATCATCGGAAGCAAATGCTGCTCAAAACAGTGTCGAAACTCAGTATTCACAATCTTCCCAAACTGAGCAAATCGGGCAATCAAACCAACAAGAATTTGAAGAGTTTTATGAACAGCTACCGACCTATGAAGAACAGATGAGAGCAAACGCAGAAGTTGCTAAACAGCATGGATATACAGGTATACCAAATGGCGACGCAGGATTGCTCCCCGTTCCTGACTATTATTACTCTAATGATCAGCTAGACCCCGAAACAGGGTTGCCTTATGAAGACGCAGTACCTCACAAAGTAGAATAAACGATTAAAAATATACTGGGTAGCCCGCCTACCCTATATATTTTTTATAAATCAATAGAACATACGTTCTTAAAAGAAGTGGACACAATGAGTGTAAAGAAGTACAACGGTAATAAGTGGTATTACGACTTTGGTCATGAAAGGAGACGGTATAAAAAGAAAGGTTTTAAAACAAAGAGAGAAGCCACCGAAGCAGAAACAATAGCAAAAAATCAACTTATGCGTGGAATAGTTATCAATAATAAAACTTCCTTTATTGACTACTATGAGCAATGGATTGAAGTAAATAAAAAGAATGTCATTACTGATAGAGCATATTTAACATATGTTAATGCTATTAAACAGTTTAAAAAGTTTTTAGCTACTGAAAACTTAGACGACATTACTCTAAGCAACTTTTCAACTACTCTCTATCGTAAATTTATCAAATGGTATGGTGCTGACCATGCGACTGAATCAGTTAAGAAGTTACACAATTGTATCAAAGCGTCGTTAATGGACGCCATACAGGAAGGTCTCATTTATAAAGACCCTACGTATAAGGCAGTAATTAAAGGTAAAAAGCCCAGTCAACCTGAAGAAGATAAATTTATGAACTTAGAAGACTATAAAAAATTGAAATCATATGTAGCCAATGTCCCTATTCTATCGTACTTGCTAATTTATATATTAGTAATTACAGGCGGACGATTTGGAGAAGTTCAAAAATTAACTACTGATGATATTAACTACTTAAAAAATACAATTCATCTAAGAGGTACAAAAACTGAAACATCCGATCGTATTGTAGATATACCGTCTGAAGATATGAAAGTTTTACGAAATACATTATCTGAAATACTAATCAACATGAATAAACAGATATTTAACACTGGATATTCCTTAATAACAAATAACGCTGTAACAAAAGTCCTTCAGAAATTTTGTTTGGAAAACAGACTTGGCAACTTCACACTACATGCAATTAGACACACACATTGCTCTTACCTATTGCATGGTGGCGTTTCGATTTACTACATCTCAAAACGACTTGGTCACGCTAGTATCAAAACAACATTGGACGTCTATTCGCACTTACTTGATGAAACAAATAAAATTGAAAGCGAAAAGGCTCTGAAGCTAATAAAATCAATGTAGGGTACATACTTTTATTTTTCGGGGACGTTTTCTCTTTTTTTTAGCCTCTCAGGGACGTTTCGGGGACGTTCCGCTCAAAATACCACTTCCAGCAAAAGACAACAAAAGACAACAAAACGCCGTCATATCAACGTTTATAGATACGTGATACAACGGCGGAACAGCCAAAAATACCTAAAAACCGGAAGATGAGGGATTCGAACCCTCGAGACGCTTGTAGGCGTCTACACACTTTCCAGGCGTGCTCCTTCGGCCAGCTCGGACAATCTTCCATACTAAAAAAATGTAACAAAAAATCAGAAGCGATGTTTCACTTCTGATTATATGACCCCTACGGGACTCGAACCCGTGTTACCGCCGTGAAAGGGCGGTGTCTTAACCGCTTGACCAAGGGGCCATGGCTCCACAGGTAGGACTCGAACCTACGACCGATCGGTTAACAGCCGATAGCTCTACCACTGAGCTACTGTGGAATAATTAAAATGGAGCGGGTGATGGGAATCGAACCCACAACATCAGCTTGGAAGGCTGAGGTTTTGCCATTAAACTACACCCGCATTACAACGATATGGGCGGTTGATGGGAATCGAACCCACGAATGTCGGAACCACAATCCGATGCGTTAACCACTTCGCCACAACCGCCGTGATAAAAGAAATGGTTCAGGACGGAATCGAACCGCCGACACAAGGATTTTCAGTCCTTTGCTCTACCGACTGAGCTACTGAACCATAATAATGGCGGTCCCGACGGGAATCGAACCCGCGATCTCCTGCGTGACAGGCAGGCGTGTTAAACCGCTCCACTACGGGACCACTTAAAAATATTGCGGGAGGCGGATTTGAACCACCGACCTTCGGGTTATGAGCCCGACGAGCTACCGAACTGCTCCATCCCGCGACAATATTATTTAAAAACAATTACCTTATTATATTATCACTTTATTGAGATACTGTCAATACGTTTTTTAAAATTTTTAGAGTTTGATAATTAAAATACTCAAATACGTTAACTCTAATTCTAAAAAACTGTGTGTCAAATGTTCTATTAAATTTGACGACTTCGTTATTATATAGTGCGTATACCGAAAGGTCAACTCCCCCAATATAAAAATACATGGAATAAAACACCTTTATGGTAGATAACAAATTAATGTTCCTTAATGACCTACCTAGTCCTTAGTCATATCTCCAAATTCGACAATTGGAAAACACTCAAGGTATATGATGGAGGATAAATCATACCTTGAGTGTTTAGGAATCTTAAACATGATTAGGAGAATATCATTTTTATTTGATGGTTAACCCATCTAACATCATTATATTTAGGTTTACCTAAATATTCAAGCGATAACCTCTCCTAATTATTTATTAATCGAATTTTTGAAGTACCTTATTCTTTAAAAAGAGAAATGCATCAAAGCCATCTTGGCTACAGAAGTGACCGCCTGTCTCTTGTTCATATAATTTACAGTCTAACGCTTCACATAACTTTTGTGTTGCTTCAAACGGAACAACATAGTCATCTTTTGCAGCAACGCCAAACATATGAATTACCTTATTATGTAGCTTTTCAAAATCTAAATCCCATTTAAAGAATGAGTCTAAAACCTCTTGATCTGGTAGACGTCTGCTGTTTGGTAAATCCCCTTTAAATCCGGATACCATCGCAAGACTTCCCACTTTTGAAACATCGAGATCTTGTATAAATTTAAGTGTTGCTATAACACCTAAACTATGTGCGATAAAAATCGTATCTTTATTTACGTCCTTAATATTTTCTTTCATATATTGAACCCATTCATCACCGTCTGGTTTCATCGTATTTGGCAAATCCAAAACTGTGACGTCATGTCCTTCAATTGTTAAAGTATTTTTTAACCATGGAAACCAATGGTCTTGGCTATTAGCTTGATAACCATGAATGATATAAACATTTGTCATTGTACTGCCTCCTTACGAAATCTTACGTTAATATCATATCATACTTTAAAGTAATAAATATGATATTGAGATAATCGTACGAATTTTGTCGCATTTTTCTTAATATTATAATAACTTTGCTTGCTATTTTTGAAAAAAGAGTAACACTTATTTATCAATTCATTGATAGAAAGCGTTACTCCTTTTAGTTATAGAATGCGTGTCATCAGATTTTCGACAGCTTTATGTGCTTGGCTAATACAATCCGGTAATCCTACTGCTTCAAACGGCGCACCTGTTATTTGTAAATGTTGATAATTATCATAGACGTGTTGCTGAATGCGTTTAATTTCATCAATATGTCCCACATGATATTGAGGACTTGCAAACGGCATTTTGTTCACGATTGTAAATTCAGGTTCGCCTTTAAACGTCATCATTTGTTCTAAGTCCCGACGTGCGATTTTAACTAGATTTTCATCAGTTTGTTCATTGACAATATTATCGCCTTGTTTACCTATATATGCACGAATCAGCACTTTACCTTCTGGCGTAGTATGTGGCCATTTCATAGAGGTCCACGTGCATGCTGTAATATCTGTATTACTTGTACGTGCAATGACAAAGCCCGTTCCGTTATGGACGTTTTCAATGTTTTTATCATCAAATGCAAACACAATTGTCGCAACTGATGATGCCTCCAGTTTACTAAAATAATCAAAAACTGGATCTGTCTTAAACCATTGACGAAATACTTGATGTGGCGTGGCTACGATAACACCATCAAAAAACTGTTCAGAGCCGTCTGCTAATACAACATGATACCCTTTTTGTGTCGACTTCAAATCTTCAACTTTTGTATTATAACGAATGGTTACATCATGCTTTTTCAACCATGCCTCTAAATGAACAATAAAATCATACAAACCACGTCTAAATTGTTTAAATTGGCCCTGTGCATCTGATTGATTATAATCCTCTTTTTGCAATCGTGCTTTACGAACTTGTTGCATCCCTTTAATAATACTGCCGTGTTCTTCTTCTAATGCCTTGAAATTTGGGAACGTACTCATCAAGCTCAACTCATCAATATTCGTACCATAAATACCACTCAGTAACGGTTCAATTAAGTTCTCTAATAATTCGTCACCTAAGCGTTCTCTAAAAAAGTGGCCGACCGACATATCGCCCTCTGGCATATCTATCGGTTTAAGCGTCAAATCTTTCAACGCACGCAACTTACCCTTCATTGAAATCAATTGCGTCGTCATAAATGGTTTGATATCTGTTGGAACACCTAAAATCGCGCCGCCCGGTATTGGATATAAACGATCATTCGCATAGATATACGATTGTCCCGTCTGGTTCGTCACAATATCTTCGTCAGCGATACCAATATCTTTTGCGACGTCAGTCATAATCGTTTTACGTCCTAAATATGATTCCGGACCCAGTTCTATCACATAGCCATCTCGATACGCTGTCTTAATTTTCCCACCAGGGACATCCTTTGCTTCATAAATCGTCACATCAACATTTGGATACTGTTTTTTAATAAAATACGCGCTTGTTAATCCCGTAATACCAGCACCTACAATCGCTATTTTCGTCATTTTTCTCACGCTTTCTTAATAAATATTAGAAATTTCGTCTACAATTGCACCGATAAATAAAGGATGTGTATCAGGCATTGGTGGACGGTGGTAAGTTGCTCCTACTTCATCACATACAACTTTACATTCATAATCATTGTCATATAATACTTCAAGGTGTTCTGCAACAAAGCCTACTGGCGTATAAATAAAGTGTTTGCAACCTAATGTTTGATGTAAATCACGTGTTAAATCTTGTACGTCTGGTTCCAACCAAGGCGTGCCCGTATTACCTGCCGATTGCCAACCTACTGCTATATTTTTCAATGGAATATGTCCAGCGATTAATTGTGCCGTTTTTGAGATTTGTTGTGGATATGGGTCATTACTTTCAACAATCATTTTTTCAGGTAAGCTATGTGCCGATACAACAAGCATTGTTTTGTCATATTCTTGCTCTGGAATATTAGCCAATACTTCATTAATGCGCATTGACCAATATTCAATAAACTTTGGTTGCTCAAAATAACTGTTTACATGATGTAATTGCATGCCATACTTATCTGCTTGTTCTTTAGCACGTTTGTTATATGATCCAATTGAGAATCTAGAATAATGCGGTGCTAAAACTACAGTAACCGCTTCTGTAATACCATCTTCATGCATTTGCATCACTGTATCTTCAATAAATGGATGAATATGTTTTAAGCCGATATATAACTTAAATTCTACATCTTTATATAAACCGCTATTATTAAGTGCAGCAACAAGCGCCTCACCTTGACGCTCAGTTGTGCCCGCTAGTGGTGATAGGCCGCCGATTGCTTCATAACGGCGCGTCAAATCGTCTAATTCTTCTTGGCTTGGCTTACGTCCATGTCTGATATCTGTATAATATGGTTCAATATCACTCTTTTTATATGGCGTTCCGTATGCCATTACTAACAAACCCATTGTTGTTGTCATCTTTTATCCGTCCTTTATATACACGTATTCAATATTTTATTAATTTTGGGCAGTGTAGTCGTGAACAAATTGTGCAACACGACGTAGTGTCGCAGGATCCACTTCTGGGAATACACCGTGCCCTAGATTAAAGATATGTCCCCCTGAATGTGCCAATCCTTGGTCTAAAATTGGTTTCAAACGCGCTTCAATTACTTCCCAAGGTGCTAATAAAATACTCGGATCTAAATTACCTTGAACTGTTTTTGATACGCCTTTTTTGCCAGCTTCTTGAATTGATGTACGCCAATCGAGGCCAAGCACATCAATTGGTAGGCTGTTCCAAGCGTTAATAAGATGGCTTGCACCGACACCAAAGAGAATCACAGGTACATTGAGTGCTTTGATACCAGAAACTAATTTATCCATACATGGTTGGATAAAATATTGATAATCTGCTTCATTAAGTGCGCCGACCCAAGAATCAAAAATTTGAATTAATTGTGCACCCGCTTCAACTTGGCCTTTTACATATGTAATAGACATTTCAGCAAGTGTATCCATTAACTTAAACCATGTTGCTTCATCTCGATACATCATTGCTTTAGTCTTATTGTAATTTTTAGATGGGCCACCCTCGATCATATAGCTCGCCAAAGTAAACGGTGCACCAGTAAATCCGATTAGCGGTACGTTCAGTTGCTCTTGTGTTAATAACTTAATGGTATCTAAAACGTATGGTACATCTCGTTGTGGATCGATTTGACCTAACGCTGTGACATCTGAATATTGGCGGATTGGATTAGAAATAACCGGTCCAATGCCTGATTTAATTTCTACATCTACACCAATCCCTTTTAACGGTGTCATAATGTCTTTATATAATACCGCTGCATCCGTATTATATTGATCAACTGGCAACTTGGTAACATAGGCACATAGCTCCGGTTGATGCGTAATCTCAAATAACGAATATTTTTCTTTTAACTTTCTATATTCGGGTTGAGAGCGACCTGCTTGGCGCATAAACCAAACTGGCGTATGTGCACACTTTTCCCCTTTTATCGCTCGCAATATCGTATCATTAAACGTATTATTCATGTGGTCCTCCTTCATTACAATCATTCTTCGCAAATATAGCACAGCCACATTAAAGAACTCTGTGAAACTGACTATTGTCACAAAAAATTAAAATATCATTTCCCACGTATTGATTGATTTGAAATCGTTTAAAAACATACAACTCATTTATGGTCTGAAACAGAAACACATTTCTAGAAAAGGTTTCATTCGTCGTCTCGACTTTTTAAAAATCCATACGTTACTAAGTATAGCACGTGGTTGAAAAACGGTCGAAATATGAATTCGAAAATCATAAGAAATGAGGGAAATCCCTATAGTGAATAGGACAGAGGTTGAGGCAAAATTTTGCTTTTGGGACAGCATTTATCAGTTTCCCAGTGCTTATATTTATTGTTTCCAAGCCCCAACGATCCTAAATCGCTATTAAAATTCCAATTATCTAGATTAATTATTTAGTTTTTCTGGCAAAAGGTATATGATATTAATAGAATAGCAACTTTTGCTACCTTTTAAACAGGAGGACATTAATAGATGAACTTTTATATTACGTATGG
>NZ_PPRF01000159.1:0-659 GCF_002902145.1 Staphylococcus rostri
AAGTAATTATTTACAATCGAAATTAGTTGGAAATGCGTCATAAAAACATTTATTAAAGAAATGAGTCATAAAAAATGTTAGTTATCTAATAGTTGGATAAATAGACACTATTAATAAAAGTTGAAACTAAATTAATATTGATATACAATATCGTCAGAAAGTTCTTTCTTTACTGACAATTGTCATAGTCCAAAAACGAAAGGAAAATGACCATGAGCAAAACAATTATTCTATCGTCACTTTTAGCACTAGGTATTTCAGGCATTGGAGGTATCGCGAGCGCAGATGAAGGGATCATCAATGGTGGTTCAGAGAATGTAAACAACTATAATGGTTTGGTACGATCAGAAGTTTCAGAGCAAAACGTCACAAAAGATGGTACAACATTGAAATCAATCGAAACAGGACCAATCAGCGGAGGATATTGGATTCGTGGTACTAATAGCTATTATGTCATTTCTAAATACAAACACTATAAGAGATCTGGAAAAGCATCGGTAGTGAATAAATATGGTGAATTTCGAAACGGCGGCTGGAAAAGACCAGATGTTTTTTCAAGTGCAAAAGTGAGAAAAACATTTGGAGGCAATAAAGCTTACTATAACCATAAATAACAGCATATATTAGTAAGTATTTAACAAATTAGATGTCATGAATAG
>NZ_PPRF01000159.1:688-2378 GCF_002902145.1 Staphylococcus rostri
AAAAAGTGTTTTCTATTCATACATCTTTTCTGATTATCAATTGCGTTAATACGAGTGTGAGTGAGGTAAACTATATGAAAAAAATCATTCTATTTCTATGTGTGGTAATCACACTGACATTAAGTTTAATTATCGTTGATTCGGCAAAATCATTCTCTTTTTATAATCATATCGAGAAAGGTAGTCAAAAAGTTAATTTCTATTTTGACAGTACTGATATTCCTAAAAAGCATGCGAAAGATGCCTGGCCGTATTTTACATATCTCTCAAAAAAATATCATGTTCACATTACAAAGGTTACATATGTCAATGATTCTAAAATTTTGATTCATACAACAGACAATGAATTGAAACAGAAAGCGGGAAAAAACAAAAAGTTAAACATCTTTGATAGTAGCCTTTCAATTAAAGTATTCCCTTTAAAAAATACCAATTTAACTAAAGAAGGGATCTATCAATTAAAAGGTAAAGAGAAAGACGTACACGAAGTAATAAGGTTAATAAACAAAGAAGTTGGCGTGGTAGATAAAATGGATGGTGACCTTCTTACTGGTTTATCATTAGATTTCTTTAGTACGGCTTTAACATTATTTTTGATAATTCTATTATTTGTTGTATTACTTCATCATTTGTTAAATCAAAAAAGACAGTTGAAAATTCTCTATGATTTAGGTTATCGCCAACATCAAATTGTTAAGTATATTATTCAAGGATTTGCTAATTTTATATGGTTATTTATTGTCTTGAGTATGATTTTAGTGCTTTTAAGCTACCAGATCATTTATCAAGATACATACATTCATATTGCCTTGTTCATTGTATTGTTAGTTGAAGTCGTATTACTTGTTTTATTGTATAGCTTTACAACAACTACTGTATATTTCTTTGTTAAGCGTTATACAAACAGTAAACAAAGTTATAGTAAACAAGTCATGATAGGCCTTTATATGATGATTTCAGCAATCGCAATCGTTTTAGTCGCAATGTCAACGATACAGTTGATTACGAATTATAAAGACTTTGAACATCAAAAAACATCCTTAAAGCATTGGGATATTACAAAAAATATGTATGGTACAAATGTACATTATGTTGGTCAATTGAAGAGTCATGACATTGAGAAAAAGGTAGACATGAAAATTAAATCTTATTTTTTAAGTTCAGATAATCAAGGGTTTATTAGTGATGCAGAAAATTTTACATATGATAATGGTTTCTTTTTGTATCAATTGAATGAAAAAGAGAATGCTGATATTGAAGCTACTGGTAAGACAATCATTATTGATGAGAATTATTTGAAAAGACATCCTAAGAAAAACACTCAAGGTGATGATGTCAGACAACATATACAAAAGGATGATAAAACGCAAAATATACTTGTTCCTATCAAGTTAAAGAGACATGAACAAAAAATTCTACAAAATTTCAAAAAAGAGTTTACACATGTAAAAGATTTTGATCGCGACAATGAAGATATAGATTCATCTTTGAACATTAATATTATTTGGGTAAAAAACGATGTAGACTATTTCACATATAATGCAATGATTGGTGGCACTAAAAATACAGTAGTTTCCCCAATTGCTGTTGTTGAAACAGGAAACACAGACCCATTAAATTATGGTTATTATTTTTCAATGTACTATTACTTTAAGAGTCATCTAGATAATCCATATGAAACAATACATTC
>NZ_PPRF01000160.1 GCF_002902145.1 Staphylococcus rostri
GTATATATCAAGTATTTATCTTCAAAATAAATAATAATTAAAATGAAAGATGCGTTAAGTAATATACTAAATAAATATAATAAAAAGAAAAAAGTTAGATATATTTTTGTTATTAGGAAGTATTTAATTTTCGACTTTCTTAATTCTCGAATGTTCTTCTTTTCTAATTCCTCTTGTTCTTTGGCATCTGAATATTTAGCCTTTATTTTTTTAATAACTTCTTTTTTTGACTTTCCTCTTTGTATAGCTCTATTAATTTGATAATTTTTATGAGCTTCATTGATTGCATAAAATTGTTCTTTTTCTTTGATAGCAATTTTCTTCTGTAAGTTGTAATTATGTTTAAATACATATGCTAAATTAGCGTATACTTTTGATTTAGTATAACTACGCATAAACATAAGTATTAAAAGTAGTACAATAGCTATTATTAAGATTGCTAGATGGGTGAATAGAAATGAATTTCTTTCAATATCTCCTCGAACAACGGCTTTTGTAAACGTGTAGTCAATGACAGTGGCTATTACTGTTAATATTATTGTGTTTAAAGAAATACCCAATACTGTCGACAATTTTCGACTATTTTTAAAATTCATATTATCCCCGCTTTTGTTTTTAGTGTAAATATCAAAACCTTTTATTATAATGCTAACAATAAAAATAATAATAAAAATAACTGTTTCATATGTAGGAGATAGATTTAAAGATTTTAAAATTTCAGATACGTTTCTCATTGTAT
>NZ_PPRF01000161.1 GCF_002902145.1 Staphylococcus rostri
CATGTATATAGAGATTTTAATTATATTAGAGACTTCTCCGATGTGCATTATATTGGAGATAAGATTTCTAATATGCTCTTGGTTATTTTTTATAATTGTTATAACCCAAAAAAGAATAAGTAACAAACAGGGAATAAGTGAGATTCTCAAATACGAAAAATTTTTGTTACCTAACATATAAAAAAGTGAAATAGAAAGTCGCAATTGAACAGCAAAAACATATAAAACACAAGAAAATAGCGATAATAAAAATATTGTGTAAAAAGAGTATTTATTGAATATAGACGTTGTCGCAAAAAAGGCTATGTAGCTAATTGGATATAAACATATAATTTTAACTATACTGATATTTAAAATTTTTATTATATCGAGAAATATTTGGGTTTTCTTTGATGTTTTTCTATAAATCCATTTATCATCATTTAAGTGGAAGTTTTTAATACTTATTTTTAAGTCAACAACTACCAATCTATAAGTAACAAAAAATAAAATTATTATTATTAATATTGGAGGGATATGCCCTTCCAATCCTAAAATAAAGAGGTTTAGTATAATTGATAAAAAAACAGAGAGTGCAAAAATAACTATGCAAAGGAGCATGCTTACCTCTTTTACTTTTCTAAAGGATAAATTAATATTACTTTTAAAAATATCAAAATAAGTTTTTCTTATATAATTAATCAGCCATATATATATATAATCAATAATAATCATCATACGCATTCTCCTTTAAAGGTCTTTTATATTTATATCATATAGTGTACCATATAGACA
>NZ_PPRF01000017.1 GCF_002902145.1 Staphylococcus rostri
ACTGATGTCTGACTGCGCTTTTAGCTTGTCCTCCAACTAGTCAGCCTTGCCGGGGCACTACAACGAAATCTTTGCTGACGCATGAGATTTCTGCTCTTTAACAGAGATTATCTTGATACTTTACCTATTGCATTTACTGGATTATTTATATTTAGTGGCAGTAGCTGACTGATGTCTGACTGCGCTTTTAGCTTGTCAGCCAACTAGTCAGCCTTGCCGGGGCACTACAACGAAATCTTTGCTGACGCATGAGATTTCTGTAGTGCTCCCTATTAACTGAAATTTACAATTTTTAGCGATATAATATAAGTAACAATCAACGAAGAGGTGTCGGCTTATGAAACGACTATTAATTGCACCAGATTCATTCAAAGGTTGTATGACTGCGATGGAGGCGGCAGCAGCGATTGAGCGTGGTTGGCGTTCGGTCATGGGCGATACATGGGCTTACTACAAAGTGCCAATGGCAGATGGCGGTGAAGGGACAACCCAATCACTGCATGATGCGTTAAATGGAACATGGGTCACGCAAACAGTTACAGGGCCATTAGGCGAACCTGTCGATGCATCGTACAGCTTGGCATTTGATGGTACGACGGCCATTATTGAAATGGCGGCAGCATCTGGATTAGACTTACTCACGCCTGAAACGTTAAATCCACTTGAGGCAACGACGTATGGCACGGGTGAACTTGTACGTGATGCGTTGGACCGTGGCGTGACGCGTATGATTATCGGTATTGGTGGCAGTGCAACGAACGATGGCGGTGCAGGCTTTTTGCAAGCATTGGGCGTGCAGTTATGTGATGCGCAAGGACGTGCGTTGGCGTTCGGTGGTGCAGCGTTGCAACAGCTTGCACACATCGATACGACGCAACTCGATCCCCGTTTGGCGCACGTTGACATTGAGGTTGCATGCGATGTAACGAATCCATTGCTTGGGCCATCAGGAGCAACGGCGGTGTACGGTGCACAAAAAGGGGTGACGCAGGAGACGTTCCCAATCCTTGAGCAAGCACTGACACATTATCATGACATCATCCAACGAGATGTAGGGAAAGATGTGGCAATGATACCGGGCGCAGGTGCTGCGGGAGGTTTGGGAACAGCGCTATTGGCATGCTTACCTGTCACGTTACGTAGCGGCGTCGATATTGTGTTAGATGTCACGAACTTTCGACACTATGCGTTGAACAGTGACTTAGTCGTGACAGGTGAAGGGCGCATTGACGGGCAGACGGCATTCGGTAAGACGCCTGTGGGAGTCGCACAGGCGGCGAAACGTTATCACAAGCCGGTCATTGCGGTTGCAGGAACGATCGGTGACGGGTATGAAGCGGTGTACGATCACGGTATTGATGCGGTATACAGTTTGTCTTCCGGACCGATGACATTGGCAGAAGCGCTCGAACAAGGACAGGATGCGCTAACGAGATGGGCGGAAAATATGGCACGTTTTTATAAAATTATGAATAAGGGGTGAGTGGTATGGAAACATATCATTATAAGGATAATTTTTGGGATGCATCAACGAAAGAAATGCCGGTGTATACGGAACAAGATGAACACGTGATGATGTTACGTGTATTGCATAAAAAGAAGCGCGGTAAATTCTCGAGATGGGTCAGTGCGTTGAATCAGGAATATGAAATTACAGATGGCAAAGATATTTATTATGTTCAACGTCAAAAGTCATTTCGCTCATGGTTCGTCCCGAGTTGGCATGTTTACCATAATCATCAATTAATTGGTGAATTTAAAGTGACGATGAGCTTTTTACGTCAAAAATTAGTCTATGTACCATTACAAGGGGAAAGACTAGCGTGGAAGCTGGGTGCCTTATCACATAGTATCACTGTAACCGATGCGCGTGATGTGGAAATACTTAAGTCGAAATCAAGTTACTTCAAAATTAGAACGGAACACAACGTTACAGTACATGATACAGAGCAGTATTCGCCATTGTTACTCGTATTGCTTTTTCATGTCGCATTTGAATATCATGAAATGACACAAAGTGCGGCTTCTTCAGGTGCAGCGACGTAATTGAATCCTATATACAAACAAAAAAGCTGGCGCTATGCCAGCTTTTTTATGTCGTTATTATGCACTTACTTTTGGAAAGAGCACGTGGTTTTCAAGGTGAACATGCGCGTGTGTTTCTGCTTCTAATGCTTCTAAACGGTTGTAAACAAGGCGCCAAGTACCACAAGCTTCCATTGGTGGTTGGTAGTCGTTTGTTAACTTACGCATTTTTTCGAGTAATTCCCCTGTACCTGTATGATCATCTACTAATGATTGAATCGCTTCATCAAGGTCAGGTACTGTTTCACCATTATGTGCTTGAATTAATTTAGGGAATGTTTCGTTATCTTCTTCTTCAGTATGTGTTAACATGCCTGATTTGTATGTGTCATATAACTCTTTCAATTCAACCAAGTACGGATGGTTTGGACCGTGTACACGTGCTAACTTTGTTACGTAAGGTGTCAGTTGTTTGAACTCTTCACGTAATGTTTCATGATAACGTGCTTCAATATATTGGATGAGTGAAGGGACATCTAAATAGCTAGGATTAATACCTTCTCCTTGGATTTTACTTGCCTCTTCTAGCTCAGGTAATAATGAATCTATATCTACGCGTTTGTTGTCTGCAGCCGCTTCATCAATTGAGATTTGACCACCACAACAAAAGTCGATGCCATACTTACGGAACACATCAGCTGTTTTTGGATATTTTGTAACGACGTCTGCCACTTTTTCTGTTGATTGTATCATTTCGAACATCCTTTCTCTATATGAGTTATATCACAAGTATACGCCCTTTGTGATAAATTGAACATTAGGGAAAAGGCTAATTTTGTTAAGAAAAAGTGACTAATTGATTCTCATTCTCATAAAATCCAGTGAGAATGAAAGGCTATTATACATGTAAATAACGTGTTGTTCTAAATTCCAAACGATGAAAGATATATTCTAAGACGATTGCGACTGCCCAATAGAAAATAACCGCAATCGTATACACTTCAACAAAGCGATAGCCTTCGTTGGCGATGACTGTGCTAACTCCCATAATTTCAGGGATTTGAATGGCAAAGGCGAGTGAGGTCCCTTTGATAAGCATAATGAATTGGTTCGCAATATTTGGTAACGCATAACCGTATGCTTGTGGTAAGACGATACGAGTATACACATGCCATCTGCTGAGACCCACTGTTTGAGCCGCTTCATACTGGTCATGTGATACGGCCAACAACCCGCCTTTAATACTCTCGGACAAGTACGCCACGGCATGAAGTGAAAAGGCGACGAATGCGATTGCCAGTGGGTGGAACATATCTGGATTGAGCTGCCAGTTGAACTGTGCATTAAGCGCTAAAATAAGTGCCGGTAAGCCATAATAAAAAATAAATAACTGCACAATAAGCGGTGTGCTGCGCATAAATGAATTGTACACAGTGATAATTTGTGATAATACAGGGACACGTCGATACTGAATCAACGCAAAAAGACTTCCTACAAGCAACCCAACGATCATTGCGACAATAGAAATTGCAAGTGTATAAGGAACCCCTTTTAAAACTTCTAGAAATGCTTCAATCATAAATGACATAGTGGTTTCCTCCTTATACTTGATATGGGCGACTTGTACGATGAGAGACAAGTGTCAATGCACCTTGAACGATGAGTGCCAGTGCCCAGTAAATAATAGATATGACAATGTAGACTTCTAACATGCCGAGTCCATAGTTATTGCCGATGATGAGTTGGACTTGTCCCATCATATCGATAATCCCAATCGTAAATGCCAGAGATGTATCTTTGATGAGTTCGATAATTTGCGTCGTCAAGTTTGGTAAACTATTGCGTAATGCTTGTGGCACGATAATGCGACGAATGACTTGCGGATAAGATAATCCCACCGTTAGACCGGCTTCTACTTGTGCGTAAGGGACGGATTGGTATCCCGCACGTATTACTTCTGACAGATAAGCCCCTGAATGCAAAGTGAATGCCAGAATTGCGAAAAAGAGTCGGCTGAACTGGTTAATATCGATACCGACAAATAGCAATACTTGTGGCAATGCAAAATACACGAGAAATAATTGTAATACAAGCGGTGTACTACGACTAAACGATAAAAATACGCGCACAGCAGGATTGAGTATCGGTGTGCGACGAATGCGTATTACCGCAAGTATCAGTCCTAAAATAAGCGCAAAAACTAACGCAAAGGCAATCATCACGAGAGTTAAAGGCAGTTGCTGTAAAACTTGTTCAAATAATTTGAGCCATTCAACGTTCATGTTATTGCACCTCCAATGCGTCTTTTTTGCTGTTAATAACGTCTAAGTCTTGATAAATATCAATATCAAAATAGCGATGTGATAATTCTTGTAACTTACCTTCTTCTTTTAATTCTTTTGTTGCACGATCAATATCGTCATGAAGTTGTTGATGCTTCTTGTTGTATACGATATGTAAAGGCTCTTTCGTCACGATGCCACCGATTTTGACGTCTTGTTCGAGTACTGATTGAATAGCCGTATACGTATTCCAGTTGATAAACATCGCATCTCGACGACCTTGCGAAATCATTTTTAAGTTATCGCCGTTAGATGGTGAATGGATCGTGTCGATGTCAATTTGTTCATCGTGTGATTCGTTGTAGCGTGACAAGATAGAATACAGACCACCACTCGGTGCCATAGGCGTTAAGCGGTGTGTTGTCATATCATCAAGTCCATGAATCGAGTTGTTATCTTTATGAACCGCCAACATTGTTAATGAGTAGCTGTACGGTTCATCCTGATAAAGGAATTTCTTTTCGCGTTCAGGCGTTTTAAAGAACCAATTGATGGCCATGTCGAACTTACCTGCACCTAGGCCGACTAAGTTCGCTTCTTCTTCCCCAATCTCATATTGGAAGTCATACTGCGGCAACTTTTTCTCCAATAAATGCATGTAATCCATATCTAAGCCAATAAACTTATTATTTTCATCTGTATATAAATAGGGCGGATTGACTTCCGCAGAGACGGCCACTTTAACGACTTTTTTATGTTGGCCATTCGATGTTGTCTGTTGTTGGCAGCTTGCGAGTAAGATGGCTAAGCTGGCGATGAGTAATATATGGAACCAACGCTTCATACGACCACCTGCTTTGTGCTAACACGATCTAAGAATTGCTTGAGTCGCGGATGTTCTCGTTCGTGTAAAACTTGTTGTGGTGAACCTTGCGCAATGATTTCGCCATTGTCGATAAAGATAATTTGATCGGCAACAGCCTCGGCAAATTGAATCTCATGCGTTACTAAAGTCATCGTCATGCCGCGTTGTGCAATTTTTTGAATCAATGCTAGGATACCGGATACAGACTCAGGGTCGAGCGCGGATGTCGGTTCATCTAATAGCAATAATTTTGGATTTAACGCAAGTGCACGGACGATGCCAATACGCTGACTTTGACCGCCAGAGAGTTGAATCGGATAGTGGTGTGCGTGTTGACGTAGGTTGACTTCGTCTAGCAGGTCGTAAGCAATTTGTTCTGCTTCTTGCTTGCTGTACTTTTGACCATAAATAAGGCCTTCCGTTATATTTTCTAGCGCAGTTTTATTGCTGAATAGGTTGTAATTTTGAAAGACCATAGCAGATTGACTGCGCAGTTGTTTAATATCTTGTTTGGTCGAATGTCCAAAATCAACAGATATATCATCGATGGAAATCGTTCCTTGTTGTGGTTGAACGAGTGCATTTAACGTACGTAATAGCGTTGTTTTACCCGAGCCACTTGGACCGATAATGGCAGTAACTGTGCCTTGTGCTTGAGAGAATGAAACCCCGTTTAATACAGGTTTATCATGATATTGTTGGTGTAAGTTTTTGACTTCTAACATGCTGAACGCCTCCTTGATGAATAAAATACCATGATAAATCTTATAAGTAAAGTCGGAATTAGAAAGTTATTGACTGAAATTTAAAATAACTTGAAACTATCTCAAAATAATCCTAAAAAATACCGTGTAATAGCGTATAATAACGATAAGAATTGAATTCAAATATAGGAGGCGCATCTATGGAAACAAGCACAAATGAAAAAATGACGTTTAAAAAGTTTACGTTTAACGTATTAAATGGTTTAGCCGTTGCGATCGTTGCAGGTCTAATTCCCAATGCAGTGTTAGGCGGCTTATTTCAGTATTTAAGTAAGGATATTGCGTTTTTTGGGACATTGCATCATGTGGTTTTAGGCATTCAGTTTGCCTTGCCGTTAATGGTCGGTGTGTTAATCGCGTTGCAGTTTAAGTTGAATCCAATGGAAACAGCTGTCGTTGGTGCGGCGTCATACGTTGGTTCGGGGGCAGCCAAAGCCACAGAAGCGGGTTGGCAAATTGCCGGTATTGGTGACTTGATCAATACGATGCTTACAGCTTCAATAGCCGTGTTGATGGTCTTACTATTAAAAGGCCGCTTAGGTAGTTTGACGATTATTTTACTGCCGATTCTTGTCGGTGGCATTCCAGGACTAATAGGGACTTTGACATTACCCTATGTCAGCAAAATTACATTAGCCATCGGTAGTCTCGTCAATACGTTAACAACATTACAACCTGTGTTAATGTGTATTTTAATCGCCATTCTCTTTTCATTTATTATCGTATCTCCAATATCAACAATTGCGGTTGGTCTTGCGATTGGTATTTCAGGGTTGGCAGCCGGTGCAGCAGCAATTGGCGTTGCTGCGGCAGCTGCGGTATTATTTGTCGGTACATTACGTGTGAATAAGTTAGGTGTGCCAATTGCTATTATCCTTGGTGGTATGAAGATGATGGTACCGAATATTATTCGTTATCCAGTGATGTTACTGCCAATCGGCTTAACGGCAGGTGTGACAGGAGCAGTAGGCGCTATTGTTGGCATCCAAGGAACAAAAGAAACAGCAGGGTTCGGTATCGTTGGACTCGTTGGACCGATTAAAGCGTTAGAGTTTCTAACACACGACACATTTGTGAATGTACTTCTTGTAACATTCGTATTTATTATCATTCCATTAGTACTTGGTTTTATCGTGAACACATTATTCTGCAAAGTACTTAAGCTGTACAAACCAGAGATTTACCGCTTCACAGCGAATGACGAAGTTTAATTGAAGCTATATGCCAATTGATTTGTAGATGGCAGTAGTGACCGGTGTGAAAATCAGCTTTGTCGGGTTTCCTATCTCATAATCAAAAGAGCTACACGCACAGGGGTTTGCGTGTAGCTCTTTCATTCTATTTATTATATAGGTAGGAGTATGTCTGTTTCGTATACCTTTAGCCAATTGATGTTAAGGGGGTAACACCGTTAAAGTTTACCAAGCGATACGCCGCTTCTACATCTTCATCTGTTGGAGGGTCAACATCGTTAAGTTCATACGGAATGCCAAGTGCTTCCCATTTATGAACGCCAAGCTGATGGTAAGGAAGTAGTTCAAACTTCTCTACATTACCAAGCTGGTTAATAAATTCGCCAAGTGCACGCAGGTCCTCTGGGGCATCAGTTAGGCCTGGCACAAGGACGTGGCGTATCCAAATTGGTTGCTTCTTATCGGCTAAGTACTGAATATATTTTAAAATATGGGTGTTAGGTCTTCCTGTTAATCGTTTATGCTTTTCATTATCAATATGTTTAATATCGACCATTAATAAATCAGTGAAGGGGAGCAATTGGTCGAAATGCTTTCTAAAAGCTTCCGTGTCGTTTGCACAGCCAAGAGATGTATCAATGCACGTATGAATCCCATGACTTTGCAACTTCTGGAACAACTCTTCAATAAATGGCATTTGAAGCAGCGGCTCGCCACCACTTACTGTGACACCGCCTCCAGATGCTTGGAAATAAGGGAGATACGGTGTGATTTCAGCCACAAGTTCATCAGATGTTGCAGTTCTTGACGGCTCATTCACTTTCCATGTGTCGGGGTTATGACAATATAAGCAACGTAATAAGCAGCCTTGTGTAAAGATAATGTAACGTAGACCAGGGCCGTCTACAGTACCTAAGCTTTCTATTGAATGAATGTGACCTTTCAGCATAGTAAATCCCTCTATTTCCTGTCATTAATTATCATTAGTGTTGAGAAAGGGTGGTGCTCAAGCAGAACACTGTTTTTGCTCTGCTTAAGCCCAAACCACTCCTCTCACAACCTCGTTATTACATTGTTTCGTGGAATGTACGAGAAATAACGTCCAGTTGTTGTTCGCGTGTTAACTTGATGAAGTTTACAGCATAACCAGATACACGAACTGTTAACTGTGGATATTCTTCTGGGTGTTCCATCGCATCTAATAATGTTTCACGGTTGAATACGTTAATGTTTAGGTGGTGACCATGTTGTAACGCATAACCATCTAAAATACTTACTAAGTTTTGTTCTTGTGTATGTGCTTCTTTACCTAATGATTTTGGTACGATACTGAATGTATTTGAGATACCATCTTTACAGCAGTCGTAAGGTAATTTAGCAACAGATGATAATGATGCTAATGCACCGTTGGCATCGCGACCGTGCATTGGGTTAGCACCTGGTGCGAATGGTTCGCCTGCTTTACGTCCGTCTGGAGTGTTACCAGTTTTATTACCGTATACAACGTTAGAAGTGATTGTTAATACACTCATTGTATGTTCAGAATCACGGTATGTTTTGTGTTTACGTAATTTTCTCATGAAGCTTTCTACTAATTGAACAGCGATGTCATCTACACGTGGATCGTTGTTACCGTATTTAGGGAAGTCGCCAGTTGTTTCGAAGTCTACTACAAGACCATTTTCGTCACGGATTGGGCGTACTTCTGCATATTTGATTGCAGATAATGAGTCAGCTGCAACAGATAGACCAGCGATACCAGTCGCCATAGTACGGTGAACATCTGTGTCATGTAACGCCATTTCAATGCGTTCATAGCTGTATTTGTCATGCATGTAGTGGATAACGTTTAATGAGTTAACGTATACACCAGCAAGCCATTCCATCATTTCATCAAATTGTGCATATACTTCATCGTAATCTAATACGTCAGATTCGATTGGTGCAAATGTTGGTGCGATTTGGTCGCCAGATTTTTCATCTTTACCACCGTTAATCGCGTATAATAATGTTTTCGCTAAGTTCGCACGTGCGCCGAAGAATTGCATTTGTTTACCAATCTTCATTGCAGATACACAACATGCGATACCGTAGTCGTCGCCATAGCTTTCACGCATTAAATCATCGTTTTCGTATTGAATAGAGCTTGTTTGGATACTCATCTTCGTACAATAACGTTTGAAGTTTTCAGGTAAGCGTGTAGACCATAATACTGTTAAGTTTGGTTCTGGTGCTGGACCTAAGTTATCTAAAGAGTGTAAGAAACGGAATGAGTTTTTCGTTACCATTGGACGGCCGTCGATACCTACACCACCGATAGATTCTGTTACCCAAGTAGGGTCACCAGAGAATAATGCGTTGTAATCAGGAGTACGTGCGAATTTTACAAGACGTAACTTCATAATAAAGTGGTCAATAATTTCTTGTACTTCAGACTCAGTAATTGTACCTGATTGTAAATCACGTTCAGCATAGATGTCTAAGAATGTAGAAGTACGACCTAAACTCATTGCAGCACCGTTTTGTTCTTTGATAGCTGCAAGGTATGCTAAGTACAACCATTGAACAGCTTCTTTAAAGTTTTCAGCTGGACGGCTTAAATCGAATCCGTAGCGTTCACCTAGTTCTTTTAATTCTTTTAATGAACGGTATTGCTCAGAAACTTCTTCACGTAGACGAATCACATCTTCAGACATTGTAGAAGAAATAGCGTTAAAGTCACGTTGTTTTTCTGCCATTAAGAAGTCTACACCGTATAATGCAACACGACGATAGTCACCGATAATACGACCACGACCGTATGCATCAGGAAGACCTGTGATGATACCAGCTTTACGGCAAGCTAACATTTCTTTAGAGTAAGCATCGAATACACCTTGGTTATGTGTTTTACGATATTCTGTGAAAATGCGTTCTGTTTCTTTGTCTAATTCGTAACCATATGCTTCACATGCAGCTTTTGCCATACGGATACCACCGAATGGTTGCATCGAGCGTTTGAATGGTTTGTCTGTTTGAACGCCGACGATTTGTTCTAATTCTTGGTTAAGATAACCTGCATCGTGAGAAAGGATTGTAGAAGGTACTTTTGTATCCATGTCCCACATGCCGCCACGTTCACGTTCTTCTTTCGATAGTTGCATCACTTGATCCCATAATTTTGTTGTTGCTTCAGTAGGACCTGCTAAAAAACTATCATCACCTTGGTAACCTGTGAAGTTCAGTTGGATGAATTCGCGTACATCAACCGTACGTGTCCAACGACCAGTTTTGAATCCGGACCATGCATTGTTTTGTTTTTTCGGTTCTTTAATCATATGTTCTACCTCCAATTAGGTTATGTTCATCATTTCACAATCAGTATAACAATCCATGTGAACAAAATCACGCAATTTTTGAAAACGCTTTATAGTTGTCAAATTTTGGCTTTTATTTGGATATAATTCGGACATAAATTAATCGTTAATTAACATAGATTTATTTGACAAATGATAAAATTTCAGAAATACATTGGATGAATATGTATAGGTTTTGAACAAATACTGGTAGACTGTATGGAATTCAGGAAAAAGGGTTTCACAAAGTGTCGGTTACTCTGTACAATGAAAGTATCATGATGAATGAATGGGTGAGGATATGAATCAAGAGAATGACTTTTTATCAGGTTTACTAGAGGGTTTAACTGATGAAGAAAGAGCAGAATTTGAAAAGGCAATGATGGAGAGAGGGATTTTACCTGAACAGCCCAACTCGATTATTGAACTGATGTCAGCGACAACTGTTGAAGAGATTAAGGCGCTGTGTAAAGCACATGGCATCAAAGGTTACTCTGGCATGAAAAAAGATGAAATGCTCGTTCACTTTATCGATGAACTTGTGACTGATGCATATATTAAGGAAGAAATTGATAAAATGAGCAACGATCAACGCTTAGCATTTGCGTTGACACATCATTATAGTAAAGAGATGTTACCATTTATTTCGCCAATCACATTCCCAGATTGTTACTTGGTATTTAATGTAGATGAAGAAGACAACGGGTTATCTGTATTAGAAATTCCTGCAGAGATTGCCGAGCGAGTAGAGGCGTATATTGAACAAGAAGACGCAACGTTACAGGCATTAATTCGTAAATATCGTGTGTTTGAAGCGGCAACAAACTTATACGGCTTATATTCTTATACACAACTTCAAAATGTCTTTAAAACATATTTAGATGAAGACAATACATTGATGGACATTCAACGTTTTGTGAAGCGTTGTGAACGTATTGCCCCTGAAAATGTAAACTATCGTTTGGTTAACGGTGCAATTGTTTCTTTAGGCTTACAACTAGAAGAAGATGAATTTGCACATTTCTTAAAAGAAGCGCATTACTATATGCCTGAAACAGTAGAAGATATGTTGTATTTTGAAAAGAACGTTTTCAACTTACCAGATGAAGATATGATTGACTTCTTATCTTGGTTAGACCGCAGTGTGATTAAGGATAACAACTTTGGTGCCACACCAGACCAATTAAACATTGAATTGTTAACGATGATGAAACATGCGATTTCATATGATATGGTTGCGGATGTCATGTTGTCACTTGTCAATGACGGTATTTTACGCAAACGTGTGACAGCGACACATCAAAACAAAGTGAAACCAATCTTTATGAAAATGCGTAACTGGGTCTTCCATGGTCATACATTTGATGAATATATGGAAATTCTAGACAAAGAATATAAATACGATAGTTCGAAAATTATCGACATTAACGATCACAGAAGTTAATAATATATATAAAAATAGGTCAACAATACTTGAGAGAAGTGTTGTTGACCTATTTTTATGGTGTCATAAGTTTAGTGTCTATTGATAGATTTATTAGAATCAATGACTAGCATATATTCACAAAGTTCATCTGCATCATTGATAAATTGATGATCTTTGTGTGCTTCAAAATAAAATGAGTCGCCTGCTTGTAGATGATATCGTTGTTGGTTCCTATTTTCTGTCAATTCGATCGTTACATGCCCTTTTAAAATATAAATATATTCCTTAACGCCTGTAGAATGCGCTGGAAATACCCCTGTTTTAGAGTGCGACTTGTGTGTTTCGACGTATGAATTGTGTACGTACATCGATTGTGATTGCGATACTTAATGTTATGATGACCGCAATGATGATCATTCTTGTAAAGATTAAAACATCATAGTATCGGAATACCAGATATAGCACAATCAATCCTACATATGTCATGCTTTTCAAGAACACATTGTTATTAAAGTGTGTATGTTTGAAATAGCGCAAATAAAGTACTGAAACCATACCGGGTAACACAAATGGTAAAGTACTATATGCTGTCAGATTACGTTCGTCTAAATCTTGTATAAGTGTTGGAATGGTAAAAACAGATACACTGCCTAAGCATAGTAATAACCCAATCAGTGCTTTGCCATTTAAATTTTTGAAGGGGAGGAAAGGTGCTAAATGGCATTCGGAATTTTTAATATTTACGTTGGACAAAATTAAAAAAGTAAATAATAAAATGAATGTATAATGCCATATAGAAATAGCCTGAAAACATGCACCTAGTCCAAAACCAATAATTTTTGATAAGTTTCTTAATAACGTAATACTGATCAGACCGTTTCGTGTATTGCCATCTAATCCGATAATTTGATTCTCCAGACACAGTAAATACATATTGAAGAGTAGACTACAAGCTACATAAGTTAACAGTAAAATCACATAGACATTCAGTTCTAATATAAAGAGTAATTGGGCAAGGAAAAATACTCCAATGCCAATCATGCTGACGTATCTCGTACTGAGTTGTGTTAGCTTTTTCAGGTAGTTAAGATCAACATATATAAAGAGTTCGATCAGTGTACTTAGCAGAATGACTGTGAATGGTGATAGTTGTGTATCGGCAATAATTTTTGTTGTGCAAAATGCGTAAAATAAGCTCGAGGACAATATCGTCAACAAATATAACCATTTAATATATTTCAGACGCATAGCGATACGCCTCCCTTCAACGGTTCATATCAAACAAAAAAGCATGAGGATTGGCGACTTAATGGCCAGTCTCATGCTTAATGAATATATCATCTATTGAATGGTTTTATTTTTTTCAAGTATGCCTTTGTGGAAAGGTTCTTCATCGACTTCTTGTTGTACGGGAGCTGACGAAGATGCCTTGTTCTCTTCCAGACGAAATACGACATAGTTATAAATGAAAAAACCAATGATACTGAGTGAAAATGATTGCATGAGCAGATATTGCCATGTGCCTGCAATTAAATACGTCTCAGCGATGGTCGTTGTAATGACGAGTGCTAAAAATAATAACGCCAACTTTTTAAGCATCTTTCTCAGCTCCTTTTTATCGATGTTTTGAATTGATTGAAAAGTCTTAAATCAGTTATAACATTTTTTAAATTAAAAAGATAGCTTTTTTCAGAAAATTCTGCGATAAATTTATTTTACATATGTATATAGAAGGAAAGGAGAAGATGTTATCGGCAATTAAAAATGTAGGTTTTGGGCAAAATAAATTGTAGGATTTTAATCTTGTGAGATAGGGAAGAGAAAGGTGCTTCGACATAAAAAAGAAGTTTGAGATAGGCTCGATATCTCAAACTTCAATATATATAACTTGTGTTGTTTATGAGAATACTTCGTCTTTGTTAGAAGTACCAAAGATTTTTTCTTTAATCGCTTGACCTGTTGGTGTACCTGCAAGCCCACCGATACCTGTTTCACGTAATGACGCAGGTAAGTTACGACCTACAGTGTCCATTGCCATAATAACTTCATCTACTGGGATACGGCTTTCAACACCTGCAAGGGCAAGGTCAGCTGAAATTAAGCCGTTACCTGAACCGATTGCGTTACGCATAACACAAGGGATTTCTACTAATCCGGCAACTGGGTCACATACAAGACCAAGTAAGTTTGCTAAGCTGATTGCAATCGCGTGACCAGCTTGTGTAGGTGTACCACCGAATGTTTCAACGGCTGCAGCTGCTGCGATGGCAGATGCTGTACCAACTTCTGCTTGGCAACCACCGATAGCACCCGCAACTGATGCGTTGTTTGCGATAATCATACCGCACATAGATGCTGAGAATAAGAATTTGATCATTTGATCGTTATCTAAGTCGTGTGATTGTTCTAATTTGAATAATACGCCTGGGATTGTACCTGATGACCCTGCTGTTGGTGTTGCACAGATAATACCCATTGCTGCGTTGACTTCGTTTGTAGCAATCGCACCTTGTACGGCAGTAATCATGTCGCTACCAGAAAGGGCTTTATGTGTTTCATTGTATTTACGTACTTTAATCGCGTCTTGGCCTGTGTAGCCTGTTACGCTTTTAACGCCTTCACCTGTTGAACCTTTCTCAACAGCGTCGCGCATTGTATCTAAGTTTTGTTGCATTAAACCGTAGACTTCTTCACGTGTCATACCGCGTGTTTCCATCTCATGTGCAATCATAATTTCGGAAAAAGTTGTGTCGTTTTGCTCTGCATATTCTATTAATTCTTTCATTGAATCAAACATGATTGTTCTCCCCCTGATTATTCGATGTAAGAGAAATTAAGGCTCGAATATTTCTCTCTTAATGTTTCTAATAATGATGCGTTCATAGCTTTATTTAAATGTAATGCGAGTAGGCAACGTTCGCCGCTCATTGTTTTGATTTCTTCGTTAATATCTACACCGTGTTCGACAAGCTCGTTGATTAAGTGGTTGACTTCTGAAATACCACATTCTCCATCGATTACGAGTAGGTTAGGCGTGTGTGATAATAAGATACACATACCATTTACGTGAATGCTTTTTACTTTGAAAGCACCGCCACCGATTGAGATACCGTTTAACTCAACGTGACGTCCGTCTTTTTCAAGAATGATCAGTGCACAGTTTGGGTGTTCGCCTAAGCTTGTGCCTTTTTCTTCAATAAATTCATAAGGAATACCTTGCTCTTTTGCGATTTTAGTAGATGATTTGATACGCTCATCAAATGTACTAAAACCAAGTAACCCACCGACGATTGCTAAATCTGTACCATGTCCTTTGTGTGTTTCAGCAAATGATTCATAGTAGTGAACTTCGATAGATTCAGGTGTACCGCCTAAGACTGCACGCGCAGCCTTAGCGATTTTCACAGCACCTGCTGTATGTGAACTGGAAGGGCCCATCATAACTGGACCGATAATATCGAATGCACTTTGAAAGTCTTTCGTACGTGCCATAATAAATTCGCTCCTTAGTTTGTTTGATTGTTTAATTTATTTGATTTGAAATTAAAGTTAAGATTACGTTTGCTCATAAATGTACCGATGATGTAGCTTAAGATAATGCTGATTACTGCAACAACAACGATTGTGATCACTGTTGGTACGACTTCGTTAAAGCCAAGTGCTACGATTGGACCAGCAATTGGTGTTGCCATACCTGGTTGGTTTACTACGATACCCATATAAGTGATGAATAAACCATTGATTGCACCTACAATTGCGTTTGTACCGTACAATTGGATAGGGTATTTTGCGATGATGTCAATTTGTGTTAATGGCTCGATAGCAACCGCGAAGGCTTTACCTGGGTTACCGATTTTAAGTTTTCTAAATAACACGAAGTTGACGAATGAGCTACCCATACAACCGAATGCACCGATTGCCATTGGAATACCTGTTAAGCCAAGTAAGCTTGTGAATACCATTGAGCTAAGTGGTGTCATACCTACAACTGGTACGATAGCGCCGATTACTAATGCTAATGCGTAAGGGTTGTTGTCACCAACAGCTGTTACGGCTGTACCGATTTGTTTTAATACTGCGATAACACTTGGTGATACAATTGATGCAATACCGTATGCGACAGCTGGTGAAACTAAGATAACAACGATTAAGTCTAAGCCTTCAGGTACACGTTTTTCGACTTGTTTTAAACCGAATGCAACGAAGTAAGCTGCGATAAATGCTGGTAATAATTTGAAGTCGAATAATACAAGACCTGTTAAAACTGCGAATACAGGGTTAACACCGAACTTTAAGCAAGTTAGGATACCAACAGCAACCCCGCTCAAGCTTCCTGCGATTTCCCCGATTTTGACGAAGTAGTCAATGTGGAAAACGCCCCCGATTGCGTATTTCAAGAACGCTTCTGGTAAGAATGTCGCACAAGCCGCACCTGAAAGGGCTTGTAAGCTGACCTTACCGTTTGGTGCAAACTTTAAGAATAAAGTCATTGCGAGTAAAACTACGAGTAAAGTACCAATACCTAAAATGAAATCCATAAACATTTCCTTCTCTCTAAATCTATTTTATTTTTTTAATCTCTCTCGAATGCATTCTCATCATAAGGGCTTTTGAAAGCGTATGCAATAGGGTTTTAGTGAGAACAAATCTCAATGGTAAATCAAATAAATTATTATATAAAATATTTATTTATATTGTGAAAAAATGTGCATTCCAAAAAGCTGATATGACGCACCGCGTTGACGCTGTTTCGCATTAAAGGATAAAAGCGTTTAAGCAAATAAGCGTTTTTGTCTTAATTGTGAACGGCATAAAGTTCTAAGATTGATAATTTTCAGACATAAACTTTTGTAATCTTTGTTTAATATGTACACGTCGATTAGTAAAGAACTTTCGCTACTTAATCATAAAAAGAATGTCAGTTTATGCTTTTAATAGCTTATATAGTAAGTTTTATAATTTGGAAGTTGATACTTAAAGTGTAGAAAGAGATGAAAAGAGCAAGTGTGGTGATAGGGTGTTGATTTTCAGATTTACAATAGGTGACTGGAGGTTGAGGGACTGTTTATCGTTTTTTTCGCACCTTTTGACGTCTACGCAATCTTTTTCTGTACCCATTCAAGTGTCAAACTGATTGTGTCATGAAACGATGTTACGAGAGTCGAACGGAAACAATGGCGCGTATGTAAGTATCAAATATATCTCATGCGTAAGTCGGAGTTAAAGTTCAAACTCATGTCCGATGTGAAAGAGGAGAAATCACGTTATGATAGATACAGAGGTTGAGACATTGAGATGTTCTTCCTCAAGTATAATGGCATTTTAGCTGTAACAAATGATTAGAGAAATAGACACTTTCTTAAAATGTGGTTATCTTGTTAGAGATAAAAACCTATTTGTTACAGACTAGAACGTTATACGATTCCCATATGGATCAAGTGAAAGCAGATATAACAATCCCTAAACCTTATACCCAAAAACACCTCCTTAGTTGGTAACGTGATGTTACCGAGATGTTAAACGAAAAGAGCACGAGAATGTTTCCCCCATTCTCGTGCTCTTTCAATATGTCTTATTTTATAAAAGACCAAGCCATTGCCAGTAAGTCATACTAAAGATAATGACTAAGATATAACCAATGACTGTTAATGGCAAGCCGATTTTTAAGTAGTCTTTGGCAGTGAATGTTTCTGTTCCGTATGCCAACATACCTTGTGGTGAACTTACAGGGAGTAAGAAACCAAAGCTGATGACGAATTGTTGAATTAATACGAAACCGATGGCGTGATCGCCAAGGCTTAACGTTGATGCCAATGAAATAAACACTGGTATCAAGGCAGATGATAAGCTTGTTGCACTTGCGAATCCTAAGTGAATTAGGATGTTGAAGATTGAAATCAATGCGATTGTCGCAATGAGTGGTAAGTGCTCTAAGCCCATTAAGCCAAATGTTTTATCACTTAACCATTGTGCTGCTGTTGTTTGTAATAATACGTTACCTAGTGAGATACCGACACCGAATACGATGATTGTCCCCCAAGGAATTTTACTTTCTGCTTCTTTCCAACTCATAATACCGATTTTTGGCGTTAACATAATTGCTAATGCCAATAATGTAATAGATGATGAGTCGATAGGGTGCAATACTTTTTCAGTTGACCAAAGAACGAGTAATGCGACAGAAATCGCGATTAAACGCCATTCTTTAGGTGTGATTGGTCCTAATTCAGCGAGTTGTTGTTTTACAAGGTCGCTACCGCCTTCAATTTGATCTTGTTCAGGTGGAATGACTTTTAATACAACAAAATATAGTACAACTGACATGATGATTGACCATGGTGCAGCGTATAAGAACCATTCGCCCCATGAGACATCATGGCCGAGTTGGTTGTTGATAAAGTTAATGGCTACGATGTTTTGTGCAGCGGCTGTTTTAATACCCACGTTCCAGAGTGAGACTGCTTGAACAGCTGTAATAACGAGTAATGCCGCAAGACGACTGTTTTTACTTGCGCCAAATGCAGCAACCATACCGAGTAAGATTGGTACAACGGCACCTGTACGTGCAGTCGCTGATGGTACGAAGAATGCTAAAATAATCGCAACGATAATTGCACCGATAACGATACGTTTTGTTTTATTACCTACAAGTGATAATACCCATAGTGCCAAACGCTTGTGTAAGTTTGTGATTTGCATGGCTGTTGCTAAGAATAAGGCAGCAGCTACTAATGCAACGGCACTTGATGAAAAACCACTAAAAGCAAGCTTCAGCGCATTGCTTGTACCTAATGCTGTAGCACCTGTAATCGGTTCACCACCAGCTTTTGGATTGCCAAGTGATTCGGCTAAATCTTGCACTGGACTGAAACCGAGTAGCAGAATAATGAGTCCAATGATAATCGCCGCTGAGACGGGATAGCTCACAGCTTCAGTGACCCACAAGATGACAGCGAATGCCAGAATAGCAAGCGCACATTTCCCCATCACTGGTAAACTTGCCGGTGTTGGTATGAGTAAGATTGCGATTAACGCAACAAATGCAAGGATAAACCAGACCGGCTTAAATGTAATTCCGGATTGTTTCTTCTGTGTTGTTCCCATATTTAACGCCCCTTCTTGTTGTAAGTGGTTTCATTGTATCAGCCAATAAATACAAAAATAATAATATTTTATAATGTTCATAAAATGGTCACAATTTATTCACAAATATAAATTTAAAGTGTTAAATCATTAAAAGCACGTCATTTGCTTGAGGATAGCAAACGGGTAGGAAAGGCTGGGATACAATAAATTTAAGCACTGGGAAATCGATAAACGGTGTCCAAAAGCAGGATTTCCGACAGAACTGCCACGATTTCGGCAAAATCAAAAAGCAATTTTGCTCATCGTTCGGTTCTGCTCAAATCCTAAACGCTTTTGTCCCAACCTCTTGGCAGTGTCATCTTAAATTTGTGTGACACAAAGTTGACGACCGCCATTCAATAAATTGTCAGAATTTGATTGCGTATGAATGGTAACATAAGTGCTACAATTGAAATGATGTATCTAAGGTTTTAACTTAATAACAGGGAGAGATTATGATGAATCAACGTTATGTTAAAGTATTAGGATTATATGTTGCGAGTACAGCGTTACCAGCACTTTTAAATAAATGCTGTAAGTCAGAAGGCTTTTTGAAGTGGGCGGTACAAACAGGATTAGGTTACGGTATTTTCGCGTATGGCTTGAAAGTGATGACACGCCGTAAGAAAGCAGCTCAACAATAGATAATAAAAAATCCGCTGATTAGGCGGATTTTTTTGTTTAACTATTTTCTTGGTGAACCATTGAGATAAGCATATAGTAAGCCAATCATAATACCGCCACCGATGTAGTTACCAATAAAGGCAAAGACGATGTTTTTAAGTACGCCTAACCAGCTAACGGCATCTACATTGTTGAATAACATACCAACAAAGAGACCTGCATTGTAAACAACGTGTTCATAGCCCATGAATACGAAGATAACAACGCCAGCTGCAATAAAGAATGTTTTTGTCATGCCTTCTTTAAACATTAATGAAACATAAATACCAATGTTGATAAAGAAGTTCGCAAAGATGGCTTTAACTAAAATCGCATACCATGTTGGTTCTACGGTTTTAGCTGCGACAGTTTTTGTCAATGCTTCAATCATTTCTGGTGTCATAACTTGTGTGAAGTATAAGAGACCAAATAAGACAAAAGCGCCTAGAATATTTCCCAGGAAACATACAGCAAATAGCCACATTGATTTTGCGATACTAATTGTGCGATAGTACATACCAATCGTTAAGAACATGAAGTTACTTGTTAATAGTTCTGAATGTGTAAGTACAATTAATACTAAGGCGATACTGAATGCTAAAGCGCCCATTAAGTTGACAACACCAGGTAAAGCGCCTGCCATTTGTGTTTTCATCGCTAACATGAAAATTGTAACAATCGCAAGTAAAAATCCTGACATCATAGATTTTAAAATGTAGCGTGGCATCGTGCGATCGAGCATAACTTCTTTCATCGCAACGCTACTGATAATGCCTTCAACAATCCCACGTGATGCATACGTGTCTTCAATCGTTTTAGTCGGTTTTTCAATCGACATTTCTAATCCCTCCACTAGCGCATTTTATTTAACACCTATATTGTACTTGATTCTGTAGCTGTTATATAGGTTTATTTTGTGTCACTTTTGAGCAGACTGCTATTTGTTCCATTAGATCATTTGGTAAAATAACTTTTATGAAAAGACAGAAAGGATGTGTCATGATGGCACAACAGTTCCGAATGGCGACATTAGATGATGTATCTGCACTTCACGAATTGATGTATCGTTCCTTTACCCCTTTACGTGAAGTAGGCATTGATTGGCCCTCAGTCAATGCAACGCCAGAGATGATAGAAGATAATATTCGCGATAACGCCTGTTACGTTTTAGAAGTAGACGGTAAAATCGTTTCGACCTTATCCATTCGTTTTCCATGGGAGAGTGAAAAACCAGTATCCAAATATCCATTTATTTGGTGGTTAGCGACAGATCCAGACTACAATGGTCAAGGATACGGTAGCCAAATGATACGCTACGTTGAAGAAGATATTTTGCGAGATACTTTGAAAGCACCAGCAGTCGTACTCGGCACGTCTGCACGTAAAATGGGTTGGCTGGAAGGTGTCTATGCGCGTCGTGGTTATGAGACATTTTATGAAATGGATGATCCAGAAGGCGACAAAGGTGTCATGATGGTAAAAGTTTTGATTCCAGAGCGATACAATGATGCGCTATTAACGCCACCACCATGGTCGGAAGCATAATTGGGTATGCGAATGTTTTGCGTCTGAACAAACCTTATCATTATGAATAGATAACACACTAGGGAATCCCCTTGCGAATTGCATAGGGGGTTCCCTAATTTTATTTGAAGTTGTGAATAGAATCACAAAAACTATGTGAATTAGATTACAATGTATAGTGAGGGGTGAGCGGATTGCAAAAGACGATTTTAATTGTACATGGTATGCGAAAAGGTAAGTTGAATGAAACGTTGGAACACTTTGTTCATACGTTGTTCGATGGCACGGAGATAGACTATGATGTCGCGTTTTTAGAGTCGGAAGAACGTTCCTTAGAGACAGTGATTGATGCGACAGTGCAACAAGGTTATCGAGCGTTAAATCTTGTCCCATTATTACTATTTACAGCTTCACATTATTATGAAGATATTGCGGATCAAGTACAGACGTGGACGACACAGTATCCACAGGTACATTTTGAATTAGCGGAACCGCTTGGCACGCATTCGGCAATGGGCGATTGGGTGTCACATCAAATTGCACGTTATAACGATGACATTGATGACACAACAGGTGTTGTCATTTTAGCACATGGTAATGCGCGTTTTGATGAACCTGACATTGCGTTGACGCGTTTGGCACAGCAACATACAAACGAACAGTTACAGTGCTATCCAAGCATGGTATATGGCAAGTTGAAATTCCAAGAAACATTACCACCACTTGCTGCAAAATATCAAAAGTTACTAATCATTCCGTTCTTCTTTTATGATGGTTACTTAGTTAATAAGACGAAGCGACAAATTGGAGAACTTAACTTACCAACCGAGATTACGTATACGACAGCAATCAACTTTGACCCAGTATTAAAAAGTATTATCTTAGCGCGTATTGCAGCATGCGAGGAGGCACATCATGTATCCGATACAGTTGAACTTGTGTGATAAACACGTGGTGATTGTTGGTGGGGGTAAGATTGCTTGGCGAAAGTTTCAAGCACTTATACATGAAGGATGCACGATTGATGTTGTCAGCCCAACATTTCATGAAGGCTTTAGTAAGACGGCATGGCCAGCAACAGTGCGCTTGTTACAAAAAGTATATGAAGCAACAGATATTGAAGCGGCAGCGCTAGTGATTGTGGCAACGGATGATGCAGACGTCAATGATCGTGTGGCACGTGATGCCCGTGAGACACAGTGGGTGAACCATACGGGAGACAGAGAACAGTCCGACTTTTTTAACATGTTAACGATTAAACACGACGATATGATGATTAGCGTAGGATCATCAGGTCAATCTATTCGTAAAACCCAAGCATACGCGAAAAAAATCAAGGCATATTTAGAAACGTTAGAGGAGGATATCCATGAGTAAAACAAGATTATTAATGATTGGTAATGGTATGGCAGGGGTCCGTACAATCGAAGAAATCTTAGAACGTGATCTAGATAAATTTGAGATTACGATTATCGGTAAAGAACCATATCCGAACTACAACCGTATTATGTTATCGAACATCTTACAAAACAAAATGACGGTTGATGAAACAATTATGA
Organism: Staphylococcus rostri; assembly: GCF_002902145.1. Taxonomy (GTDB): domain Bacteria; phylum Bacillota; class Bacilli; order Staphylococcales; family Staphylococcaceae; genus Staphylococcus; species Staphylococcus rostri. The sequence continues at coordinate 22,762 of NZ_PPRF01000017.1, forward strand.
ATCCGTACGAGTGGTATGAAGAAAACGGTATTCAGTTAATTACAGGCGACAAAGTTGTGACAATCAATCGCGACGCACAAAACGTTGAAACAGAAAGTGGTCGTGTCGTTGAGTACGATCAAATGATTATTGCGACAGGTTCGGATTCATTTATCTTACCAATTAATGGCTCACGTTTAGACGGCGTGGTAGGTTTCCGTACAATTGATGATACTGAAAAAATGCTTGAAACAGCCAAAACGAAGAAGAAAGCCATCGTTATTGGTGGGGGCTTACTCGGTCTTGAATGTGCACGTGGTCTTGTCGATCAAGGTATGGACGTAACAGTTGTACACTTAGCTGAATGGTTAATGGAAGTACAACTTGACCGCAAAGCAGGTGGCTTACTGAAAGCTGACTTAGAAAAACAAGGTATTAAATTTGAATTACAAGCAAACACGCAAGAAATTTTAGGTGAAGATCATGTAGAAGGTATCCGTTTATCTGACGGTCGTGTCTTAGATGCAGATATGGTTGTTATGGCGGTAGGTATCCGTCCAGTCACTAAAGAAGCGCGTGCAGCAGGCTTAGAAATCGGTCGCGGTATCGTTGTTGATGACTTTATGAAAACAAGTGATCCAAACATCTATGCAGTTGGTGAATGTGCGGAACACCGTTCTAAAGTATACGGTCTTGTCGCACCACTTTATGATCAAGGTAAAGTATTGGCAGACCATATTACAGGTCGTCCAACTGATGGCTATCAAGGTTCTACAACATTCACATCATTAAAAGTATCAGGTTGTGACCTATTCAGCGCAGGTCGTATTACTGAAAATGAAGATGTACGTGGTATTGAAACATTTAACGGTGTCGACAATATTTACAAAAAAATCTTCGTACAAGATAAGAAAATTGTCGGTGCAGTACTTTATGGTGATACAGAAGAAGGTAACCGTTTCTACAATATGATGAAAAAAGGCGACACAATTGATGAGTATACATTAGTGTCTATCTTGCATAAAGCAGGAGAAGTAGATGCGATTAGTGTGGCAGACATGGATGATGACGAAACAATCTGTGGTTGTAACGGTATCTCTAAAGGTGTCATCGTTAAAGCGATTAAAGAACAAGGCTTAACGTCTGTGGCAGATGTAACGAGAGTGACAAAAGCAGGGAACTCTTGTGGTAAATGTAAAGGACAAATTGGTGAATTATTAGAGTACACATTAGGTGATGACTTTGTTGAAAGTGCGCCAACAGGTATTTGTGCTTGTACGGACTTATCACGTGATCAAATCGTAACGCAAATCCGTGCGAAAGGCCTTAAAACATCTAAAGAAGTACGTCACGTCTTAGATTTCAAAGACAAAGGCGGTTGTCCGAAGTGTCGTCCGGCAATCAACTACTATTTAAACATGGTATATCCACATGACCATGAAGATGAAAGAGCATCACGTTTTGCCAACGAACGTTACCATGCGAATATCCAAAACGACGGTACATTCTCTGTTATCCCACAAATGCGTGGCGGTGTAACAGATGCAGATCAATTAATCCGTCTTGGTGAAGTAGCTAAGAAATACGATGTACCGCTTGTAAAAGTAACAGGTTCACAACGTATCGGTTTATACGGCGTGAAAAAAGAAGAATTACCAAAAGTATGGGACGACTTAGGCATGCGTTCAGCATCAGCTTATGCGAAGAAAACACGTTCAGTTAAGAGCTGTGTAGGTAAAGAGTTCTGTCGTTTCGGTACACAATTTACAACGAAACTCGGTATTCGTCTTGAAAAAACATTTGAATACATTGACACACCACACAAATTCAAAATGGGTGTTTCAGGTTGTCCACGTAGCTGTGTAGAATCAGGTGTGAAAGACTTTGGTGTTATCGGTGTAGAAAATGGTTTCCAAATCTACGTTGGTGGTAACGGTGGTACAGATGTTGTGAAAGCAGAATTCTTAACAACTGTTCCAACTGAAGATGACGTAGTGAAATTATGTGGTGCGTATATGCAATACTACCGTGAAACAGGGATTTATGCGGAACGTACAGCACCATGGTTGAAACGCATGGGCTTTGATCAAGTGAAGTCAGTTGTGTTAGACCCTGAAAAACAAGAAGAACTTTATGCACGTCTCATGGACGCTAAAGCAGCAATTGCTGAAGAACCATGGAACGATATCTTAAGTGATGATCATAAACGTAAAATTTTCGAAGTGGAGAAGGTGTAATGCACATGGCACAAAAAGTAAAAGTGGCACATATGTCAGAGTTAGAACCATTAATTGGTAAAAAGGTAATTGTAGAAGATAAACAAATTGGTCTTTTCTTAATGGAAGACGGCGCAATTAAAGCGGTCAACAATGTTTGTCCACACAAGCAAGGTCCTTTATCAGAAGGCACTGTTAGTGGTCATTATGTATACTGCCCGCTACACGATCAAAAAATCGACTTAAACACAGGTATCGTTCAAGAACCTGATGAAGGTTGTGTTGAAACGTACGAAGTGGAAGTCATTGATGATGAGGTTTATGTATGTCTGTAATAGACAGCACGACAAAAGTGTATTTAGTTGGAGCAGGTCCGGGTAATCCGTGCCTGCTCTCTAAAAAAGCAGAACGCTGTATTCAACAGGCGGACGTTATTTTGTATGACCAACTCGTACACCCGTTTATTTTACAGTTGTCACGACCGGATGCTGAATGGGTACATGTTGGCAAAACACCTTATACAAAGTACATTAGACAAGAACGTATTAATGAATTGCTTGTCGAAAAGTCGCAAACGTATCGTCGAGTCGTACGTCTAAAAGGCGGCGACCCTGCAATTTTCGGAAGAGTAGCTGAAGAAGTTGATACGTTGCGTGAACATGGGATTGATTTTGAAATCGTACCAGGTATTACAGCGGCAAGTGCGGCGATTAGTCAGCTTGGGCGCGGTTTGACAGAGCGCCAAGTCTCAACGAACATTACGTTTACAACAGGTCATTTTAAAGACGGTGTTGAAAATGAAATTGATATTACGACGCTGGAAAATGGTGGCACGCTAGCAATCTACATGGGTGTAAAACGTCTGCCATTCTTAATGGATGAAATTATGACGAAAGTGGGCATTGACTATCCAGTTGCGGTGATTTTTAATGCGACACGTCCGAACCAACAAATTATCGGTGGTAGTGTGATGACGATTGCTGAGAAGATAGCACAACTGCCAGAACGACCAGGCCCGGGTGTGACAATCGTTGGAGAAGTTGTGCGTAATGTGGAAGCAATCAAGCCGGCGATGAATATGGAGCCACAAATGGTGTTGCTAACGGGAAATCGTACACGCTGTATTGATGTCGCTTATGATATTTTCGAGCAAGGTGGTGCGGCATTGATTGATGATCGTGCAACCTCTGAATTGCATCAAAGCCAGCACGAAATTTTAACAGCATGGCTAGAACAATATACATTCACAGAACAACAAACAATTGAATAATGTGAAAAAACATCGTACAAGGATTTATTTAGAAAATCTGTCATTGTACGATGTTTTATTTTGCGTATTATCATAACGCTTACAATTTTTGTGATTTGTTAATAAAATTATTGAAAAAATTGATAAAATGCACGCTTTATTTGTGCTACGATATAAGTGTTAGGCTTATTCAAAACGTTGTGAGAAAGGCGTTGAGGATTTGAGATCGCTGTAATTGAATGAGAATCCGGCTTTTCAAACACGCATTAAAAAGGAGGTTTCAAATGAAGCAGACAGTTTTTCGATGGGTCGCAGTATTTGCATTGATTTTGGGCTTTTGTGGCATGGTCGGTTTTGGCACTGTTCAAGCGGAAACAACCGATGTGTCATCAACTGAGCCGAGTCAAGCAATGGAAATGGCGACAGCGACAACAGAACCAGCACCAACTGTGAATGATCAAAGTGCACCAGCAGATGTTGTAGCGTCAGAAACAGATGTTGCTACAGAACAGCCGGGAGACAATACGGATGAAGTAGCAACTGCAGAGGCACAGCCAGAAGCGGTATCTGAGCCAGCTGCTGAGCAAGATGAGGCAACAGTGAGTGAGTCACCAAAGGCAACTGCGTCAACAACACATACGATTTTACATACGAACGATATTCATGGGCGTATGATTGAAGAAAATGGTCGTGTGATTGGTATGGCGAAGTTGAAAACATTAAAAGAACAGCAACAACCTGATTTAATGGTGGACGCTGGAGATGCTTTCCAAGGTTTGCCTGTTTCTAACTTATCAAAAGGGGAAGAAATGGCAAAAGCAATGAACGAAGTCGGTTATGACGCGATGGCGATTGGTAACCACGAGTTTGACTTTGGTTATGACCAACTGAAAAAGTTAGAAGGTATTTTAAACTTCCCGTTACTAAGTGCCAATGTGTACAAAGATGGCAAGCTAGCATTTTTACCTTCAACTATCGTCAATAAAAACGGTGTGAACTACGGCATTATCGGCGTGACAACACCTGAAACACAAACAAAAACAAGCCCAGAAGGTATCGTTGGTGTTACTTTTGCAGACCCTCTGGAAACAGTGACACGTGAGATGACAAAGTTAAATGGTCAAGTCGATGCATTTGTCATTCTTTCTCATCTCGGTATCGACCCGTCAACACAACAAAAATGGCGTGGCGATTATTTAACACAACAATTGAGTGCGATGACAGCATATCAACACCCAATTATCGTGATTGACGGTCATTCGCACACAGTGTTAGAACAAGGTCAAACGTTTGGCACGGATGTTTTAGCACAAACAGGTACTGCGTTAGCGAACGTAGGTAAGATAACGTTTGAAAAGCAAGACGGTAAGTTAAGCAATGCGAAAGCGTCATTAATCAATGTAAAAGACGTTGCAGATTTAACACCGAATGCTGCTTTAAAAGCGCAACTAGACAAGGCAAACGAAGCATACTTAGATGCAACATCTGAAGTGATTATTCCGAACAACACAGTTCACTTCAAAGGCGAACGCGATGATGTACGTACACAAGAAACAAACCTAGGCGATGCCATTGCTGATGCGATGGAAGCATACGGTCAACATGGTTTCAGTACACCATCAGACTTCGCGGTAACTAACTCTGGTGGTATTCGTGCATCAATCACACCAGGTACAGTGAAATTAAGCGATGTGATCACGGTATTGCCATTTGGTAACACGATTGCACAAATCAAAGTATCAGGCGAAAATGTGTTAAAAGCATTCGAACATAGCTTGAGTGCCCCAACACAAATGGTTGACGGCAAAACACAATTCACAGCGAATGGTGGTTTGCTACAAATTTCTAACGGTGTGCGTGTATACTATGACATCAACAAAGCACCAGGACAACGTGTAAACGAAGTACAAGTATTGAATAAGAAAACAGGTCAATATGAACCGCTTGACTTAACACGTATTTATAACGTAGCGACGAATGATTTCACAGCATCAGGCGGCGATGGTTTTGATATGTTTGGCGGTCCACGTGAAGAAGGTGTGTCACTCGATAAAGTCATGGCGGATTACTTGAAAACGGCTGACTTAACGCAGTATGACACAACGGAACCACAACGTATGATCATGGGGCAACCGGCGAAAGGTGAGGATACAACAACAGTACCACCTGCAACAAAACCACATGGTCAACAGCCAACACCACAGCCAGCGACACCAGGCAAGGTCGTGCCATTCCCAGTGCCGCAACAACCGGCTGCAACGGGTAACAACGGTGCCATGACAGGTGGACATGCGGGTACGATGGCAGGAAGTCATGTGACAACAATGCCAACGACTGCAGCTATGTCAACGGTGGCAACGCAAGGGACATCTGCAACGATGAATGGATACGTGGCAGATAGACACGAATCAGGGATGTTACCTGCGACTGGTGGAACGCCGGCAGGGGCGGTTGCACTTGGTTACGTATGCGTCGGCGCAGGTCTGTATGTGATGCGACGTAGACGTGCGGCGTAAGCGTGACGAATCGATTTAATTAAAAGCTCAAATAGAATGCTAATGACATTCTATTTGGGCTATTTTCGTCATTTGGCAATGGCGTTCTAGATTTTGATGTACTAAAAATGAGTGTGATTTCAAACAAGATTAGATTATTATGATTAATATTAAATTTTCAATATTTTGATTATTTAATATTTTGTGGTAAGATGTATGTGTGGGAAGTTTATTAGAGGAATGTTAAATTTCTCTTTAAAGGAGAATTAACACGAATAAAACTGTACAAAAATTTTCAACGTTATTAATAGCAAGCACTTTAGTTATAGTTCCTGTCACATTTGCTACTGGGTCTAGTATGGCGGAAGCTTCTATTGAGTCAGGTCAAGCAAAAATTCAGTCTTTTACCAATCAACAATTATTTGATGAGCTTGAAAAAAATGGATATCAAATTGAAGATGTTTTCACTAAAGAAGAAATAGAATTTTACAAAGCCGAAGATCGAATGAGAGCTGGTAAAACTCAATTTGTGGATCATGGTGATGGTACATCTACATTGTATTTATCATCAGCTTATACTAAAACCATATCTATTTTAGGTGGAAGTGCTGCTACAACCATCGCTGCATTAGCTGGAGGAGCGGTTCCTGCTGGTTTGGCTGCTATGTTAAGTGGTATGATTTCAGAGAACCTTCAAACTGATAAAGGAACATATATTAACTTTAAATCACAAAAAGATGCAGCAGGCGAGTACGTTTTGACTAGTACTGGCTGGGGCTACCAATAAGGGTGATTTTATGGATAGATTTATATATTGGTGTAAATTTGGCTTGATAGTCATGTTAGTATTTTCTACTTTACGTTATTTACTTCCGTCTCCAGAGAGTATTTTTGGTTCGTTTATTTTTTCTTTAAGTGCAACAATTTTATCCTTTCTTATACTTTGGTTTTTAGTAGGAAAACCTCCGAAATAAGAACGCCTTTTTAGGGCGTAACATAATAAGTGGACAGTAATTCCTTAAAATGAGGAAAGCTGCCCACTTTTTTCGTGTTGCGCCCGGCATGGGTAATAACTTGACGGTGAAAGTTCGTTACAGGCTTGGTAGTAGGAACTGTTAGCGAAAGACAAGTCCATTGTGAAGTTGAATCTGAAGGAAGTCGGACGCAAACACTCGCACTGACGAACAGAAATATCATACAAGGCTATGTAGAATGGACGAATCTGCAACACAAGATAAAGTCCGATACTACCCGAGTTCTATATAGTAAATGATGCCGTGACGTGTGAGAACGAATAGTCAACTAATGGCTATGCTCCTACTCGATTCACGCATTTGGCAATGGAATTCTAGCTTTTGATGTAATGAAAGTAAGTGGGTCGCTTATTATGAGTGATATTAAATTTATAATATTTCGACTAATTATGATTTTGTGATAAGCTGTTTGTATGGGAAGTTTGTTAGGGGATGTAAAAAATTTCATCACTATTAATCTCCAGTACTCATTGGGGGTTATCAATAAGGGTGATTTTATGGATAGATTTTTATATTGGTGTAAATTTGGTTTGATAGTTATTTTAGTAACTTCTACTCTGCAATATTTACTTCCGTCTCCAGAGAGTCTTTTTGGCTCGTTTGTTTTTTCTTTAAGTGTTGCTATTTTATCTGTTCTTATACTTTGGTTTTTAGCCGGGAAACCTCTGAAATAAGAACGCCTTTTTAGAGGTTCTTATTTTGAAGGAGTAACATAAAAAGTGGACAGTATTTCCATAAAATGAGGAAAGCTGTCCACTTTTTTGCGTTCTAATTTGATGGCAGTGAGAAGGGTTATCAACTAGACGGGGCGCGGGTTACAGCAGTTTGTGATTTTCTGAACAACTAGGGAATATGCCAATATAAATAGGCAATTCCCTAGTATCGTGAAAAAGTGAACAAAAGTACAATGAAGATAATACGGAAAGTCTATGTCTATTGAGGAGGATGAATATGGCAAAATTTGGATTAAACTTCTTTAAACCGACTGAAAAGTTTAACGGCAACTGGTCAGTTTTGGAACACAAAAGCCGTGAATGGGAAAAAATGTACAGAGAAAGATGGAGTCATGACAAAGTCGTACGTACAACACACGGTGTAAACTGTACGGGATCATGCTCATGGAAAGTATTTGTTAAGAATGGTGTAATTACTTGGGAAAACCAACAAATAGACTATCCAAGCTGTGGGCCAGATATGCCAGAATTCGAACCTCGTGGTTGTCCACGTGGTGCGTCATTTTCTTGGTATGAATACAGTCCATTACGTATTAAATACCCATACATTAGAGGAAAACTGTGGGATCTTTGGACACAAGCTTTAGCAGAACATCAAGATCCAATCAAAGCGTGGGCGTCTATCGTTGAAGATGACGAAAAAGCACGTATTTACAAATCAGCACGTGGTAAAGGTGGCCATGTGCGTGCGAACTGGAAAGATGTTGCGCAATTAATCTCAGCACAATTAATCTACACAATCAAAAAAGATGGTCCAGACCGTATCGCAGGTTTCACACCAATCCCAGCGATGTCTATGATCAGTTACGCAGCGGGTGCGCGTTTCATTTCATTACTTGGTGGCGAAATGTTAAGTTTCTACGACTGGTATGCGGATTTACCACCAGCATCACCACAAATCTGGGGTGAACAAACAGATGTACCTGAGTCAAGTGACTGGTACAATGCGTCTTACATCATGATGTGGGGTTCTAACGTGCCATTAACACGTACACCAGATGCACACTTTATGACAGAAGTACGTTATAAAGGGGCAAAAGTTGTTTCTGTTGCGCCAGACTACGCAGAGAACGTTAAGTTTGCGGATAACTGGTTAGCACCAAACCCTGGTACGGATGCTGCGATTGCACAAGCGATGACGCACGTGATTTTACAAGAATTCTATGAAGATGAACCGTCTGAAATGTTCATCAACTATGCAAAACAATACTCTGATATGCCTTTCGTGATTCGTTTAGACAAAGACGCAAATGGTTATAAAGCCGGTCGCTTCTTACGTTCAAGTGATTTCGGTAGCACATCAGAAAACAGCGAATGGAAACCAGTCGTATTCGATACGTTAACAGATACGATTCAAGTACCAAACGGCACAATGGGTCAACGTTGGGAAGAAGGCAAGCAATGGAACCTTAAGTTGGAAAACGAACAAGGTGAAAAAATTGATCCAGCAATGACAGTAGCAACTGGCGAATATGCCCTTGCGACAATCCAATTCCCATACTTTGACAACGCAGGTAACGGTGTATTCGAACGTCCAATTCCAGTGCGTAAAATGACATTGGCGAACGGCGAAGAAACACTTGTGACAACAATTTATGACTTAATGGCATCACAATACGGTGTGAAACGTTTCGGTCATGAATTAGAAGCAAAAGGTTTTGAAGATGCATCATCATTCTACACACCTGCATGGCAAGAAAAAGTAACAGGTGTGAAAGCGAACGTTGTAACACAAGTTGCACGCGAGTTTGCACAAAATGCGATTGATACAGGCGGTCGCTCAATGATTATCATGGGTGCGGGTATCAACCACTGGTTCAACTCTGATACTATCTACCGTTCAATCTTAAACCTTGTTGTATTATGTGGCTGTCAAGGTGTGAACGGCGGCGGTTGGGCACACTATGTAGGTCAAGAAAAATGTCGTCCAATTGAAGGGTGGAGCACAATTGCATTCGCGAAAGACTGGCAAGGTCCACCACGTTTACAAAACGGTACAAGCTGGTTCTACTTTGCAACAGATCAATGGAAATACGAAGAGTCTGGCGTAGATCGTCTTGCGTCACCACTCGCTGAAAATATTAAATTACAACACCCTGCAGACTACAACGTTCTTGCAGCGCGTAATGGTTGGTTACCATCATATCCACAATTTGACCGTAACAGCTTGTTATGGGGTGAAGAAGCACGTGATGCTGGCGAATTCACTAACGAAGCGGTATTAGCACGTGCATTGGAAGATGTAAAATCACGTAAAACAAAATTTGCAGTTGAAAACCCTGATTTACGCAGAAACCATCCGAAATCATTATTCGTATGGCGTTCAAACTTAATCTCAAGTTCTGCTAAAGGACAAGAGTACTTTATGAAACACTTATTAGGTACGAAGTCTGCATTAATGGCTGAACCGAACGAACGCGTAAAACCAGAAGAAATTGAATGGGGCGAGGATACAGTTGGTAAGTTAGACTTACTCGTATCGTTAGACTTCCGTATGACGGCAACACCGTTGTACTCAGACATCGTGTTACCAGCAGCAACTTGGTATGAAAAACACGATATTTCATCAACAGATATGCACCCATTCATTCACCCATTCAATCCGGCAATCGATCCGCTATGGGAATCACGCTCTGACTGGGATATCTTTAAAACATTGAGTAAGACATTCTCTGAGATGTCACGTGTTCACTTGACTGGCACATACAAAGACGTTGTGACAGCACCATTAGCACATGACTCAAAACAAGAAATTTCATTGTCTTACGGTAAGATTCATGACTGGACAAAAGGTGAAATCGAAGCAATCCCAGGTAAAACAATGCCAGGATTTGCTGTGGTAGATCGTACGTACACAGATGTACACGATAAATTCATTTCTGTAGGACCATTATTAGAAAATGGTAAAGTTGGCGCACACGGCGTTAGCTTCTCAGTTAAAGAAGAATATGATGAATTACGTAGTATAGTTGGTAAATGGGAAGACGATACAGTGAAGAACGACAAACCACGTATCGATACAGCACGTAAAGTAGCAGACGTTATCTTAAACGTATCATCTGCATCAAACGGTCGCGTTTCTCAAAAATCATACGAAGACCTAGAACAACAAACAGGTATGGAACTGAAAGATATTTCTGCAGAACGCGCATCTGAAAAGATTACGTTCTTGAACATTACATCACAACCACGTGAAGTAATCCCAACAGCAGTATTCCCAGGTTCTAACAAACAAGGTCGTCGTTACTCACCATTTACAACAAACATTGAACGTCTCGTACCATTTAGAACATTGACAGGTCGTCAAAGTTACTACATCGACCATGAGGTATTCCAACAGTTTGGTGAAGCTTTACCAGTCTACAAACCAACGTTACCGCCAATGGTATTCGGTACGAAAGATAAAGAAGTTAAAGGTGGCGTAGATGCGCTTGTATTACGTTACTTAACACCACACGGTAAGTGGAACATTCACTCAACTTACCAAGATAACCAACACATGTTGACATTATTCCGTGGTGGTCCAACAGTGTGGATCTCTAATGAAGATGCAGAACAACATGATATTAACGACAACGACTGGTTAGAAGTTTATAACCGAAATGGTGTTGTAACAGCGCGTGCCGTTGTCTCACACCGTATGCCACGTGGCACAATGTTTATGTACCATGCACAAGATAAACACATTGAAACACCAGGATCAGAAATCTCTGGTACACGCGGTGGTTCACACAACGCACCAACACGTATTCACCTAAAACCAACACAACTTATGGGTGGTTATGCACAAATCAGTTATTCATTTAACTACTACGGACCAATCGGTAACCAACGTGACGTATACGTTGCCGTGAGAAAGATGAAAGAGGTGGATTGGCTTGAAGATTAAAGCACAAGTAGCAATGGTATTAAACCTAGATAAATGTATCGGATGTCATACATGTAGTGTGACATGTAAAAGCACATGGACGAACAGACCTGGTGCTGAATATATGTGGTTCAACAACGTAGAAACAAAACCAGGTATTGGTTATCCAAAACGTTGGGAAGACCAAGAGCAATACAAGGGTGGTTGGACACTCAATAAGAACGGTAAGTTAGAATTAAAATCTGGTACACGTATTAACAAGATTGCGTTAGGTAAAATCTTCTACAACCCAGATATGCCAGTAATCAAGGACTACTATGAGCCATGGACATACAACTATGAGCACTTAACAACAGCGAAAGATTCTAAACATACGCCAGTTGCGAAAGCGCACTCAGTCATGACAGGTCAACGTATGGACATCGACTGGGGTCCAAACTGGGAAGATGACTTAGCCGGTGGTCACATTACAGGACCGCAAGACCCTAACATTCAAAAAATTGAAGAAGAAATCAAATTCAACTTCGACCAAACATTCATGATGTATTTACCACGTTTATGTGAACACTGCTTAAACCCAAGCTGTGTCGCATCATGTCCATCAGGTGCAATGTACAAACGTGATGAAGACGGTATCGTACTTGTAGACCAAGATGCGTGTCGTGGATGGCGCTACTGTATGACAGGTTGCCCATACAAAAAAGTATACTTCAACTGGAAAACAAACAAAGCTGAAAAATGTACGTTCTGTTTCCCACGTGTTGAAGCGGGTCTTCCAACAGTATGTTCTGAAACATGTACAGGTCGTATGCGTTACTTAGGCGTATTGCTTTACGACGCAGACCGCGTACAAGAAGCAGCATCAGCTGAAAACGAACAAGATTTATACGAAAAACAATTAGACTTATTCTTGAACCCATTTGATGAAGCAGTGATTGAACAAGCTGAAAAAGATGGCATTGCACAAGAATGGATTGAAGCAGCACAAAACTCTCCAATCTATAAATTGGCAATCGAATACAAATTGGCATTCCCATTACACCCTGAATATCGCACAATGCCAATGGTATGGTACTGCCCGCCACTTAGCCCAATCATGAACTACTTTGAAGGTAAAAACTCTGCGAATAATCCAGACGCGATCTTCCCAGCAATTGAAGAAATGCGTTTACCAGTACAATACTTGGCTGAATTATTTACAGCAGGTGACACAACAGCAGTTAAAGGCTCATTACAACGTATGGCTATGATGAGAAGTTATATGCGTGCACAAAATACAGGTCGTGAGTTTGATGTATCACGCTTAGAACGTGTTGGTTTAACTGAACGTCAAGCGAAAGATATGTATCGTCTACTTGCCATCGCAAAACACGAAGATCGTTTCGTTATTCCAACATCTCACAAAGAACAATACATGGATACGTATGCAGCACAAGGTAGCCAAGGTTACGGCGGCGAGTACTTCGGTTCTAACTGTGATGGCTGTGGCGTACCAGTAGGCGCAGGTAAATCAGGACAAGAGATTTACAACGAAAGTTTCTATGGAGGGATTTTCCGTGATTAATCTTGAAATGCTGAAATATTATAAAGACACATTAGGATTTATGAGTCAGCAATTAAGTTTCCCGGAGAAGTTAACGTTCCACCCAAAGACATTTGAAGAAGTCTTCACTGAGGATCACCCAGCGTATCCTCATGTGACGACTTATCGTGAATTGATGTATGAAAGAAGCTTGTCAGACATTCAAGCATTGTATACTGATACATTTGACTTCAACAAAAAAACAACGCTTTATATGACGTTCAATAAGTTTGATACGCAAAAAGAGCGTGGTCAAATGTTGGCAAAACTCAAGGTCTTATACGAAATGTTTGGCCTTGAGATGCCATCTAATGAGTTATCGGATTATTTACCATTAATGCTAGAGTTTTTATACGCGGCAAATATTGATGGTGATGATCGTGCGCAAGAAAACATGCAGTTGCTCATTATGATTATTGAAGATGGCACATACCCAATCATGAAATATTTAGAAGAAAAAGGTAATCCATACAGCCATTTAATTCGCGGTCTTCGTGAAACGTTAAAGCGCTGTATAGTAGAAGATGATGAGGTGAAACAACATGTTTAATCAGTTTTTGTGGGTAATTTTCCCATATCTCTGCCTTGCAATCTTTATCATTGGTCACATTGCACGTTATAAGTTTGATCAATTTTCGTGGACGGCAAAGTCGAGTGAGTTTATTGAAAAAAAGCAGCTTAAATGGGGTAGTCTCCTATTCCACTTAGGGATTATTCCAGTGTTTTTCGGACATGTCGTTGGATTATTAATCCCGGCACATTGGATGGAAAGTATAGGGGTTAATAATCACCTCTATCATATCGGTGCAGTGTATATCGGTAGTATTTTTGGTATAATCACATTGATAGGGATGTTTCTATTAACAGCGAGACGTGTGACAAAACAAAATGTTCGCCGTCTAAGTTCAGCATCAGATATTTTTGTGAACTTCTTATTATTAGCAATCGTGTTCGTAGGTTGTTACGCAACATTAGTAACGAACGCAACAGTACCAGAATTTGATTACCGTCAAACGATTTCTATCTGGTTCCGTGGGTTATTCATGCTGAGTCCAGATGCAAGTTTAATGATGAATGTACCACTTGCATTTAAAATGCATATCTTACTTGGCTTTACGATTATGGCTTGTTGGCCATTTACACGTTTAGTTCACGTGTGGAGTGTACCATTGACTTATGCGAGCCGTAGTTATATTATTTATCGTAAACACAAAATTTAATATGGAGTGATGACCGTGAACCAGATTGATTTTTCTCAACATGATTATCAAAATGAGTTAGACAGATTACGTCGCAAATATCAATTTGACTTTGCTGGTATCGCATTACCTACCGAAGATCATGTTGGCACGAAGATCAAGTGGAGATACGTGTCAGGCAACTTGAATGAAAGATATCGACGCATCGAATTACGTTATGGACGTGGTGTAGCCGGCAATGTTATGAAAACAGGTAAGCCTATGATTATTCATGATGCGAACGAAGAGCAAATTCAAAGCGCGCTGTTCAACTATCCAATTCTGATTAGTGAACAGCTCACTTCGATGATCGCAATACCGCTTTGGCACAATCATCGTGTCAAAGGGGTGTTGTTATTTGGTCAACGTGATAATACACCGTTGCCTAAAATCGCCGGAGATGTATCAGAAATTCAAGGGATAGGCAGTTTGACGAGTGAGGATAAGGTGATGCAATAATGACACAACAACAACTTGGTGAACTTTCAACATTTTTAAATGCATATTACCATCAAACGACTGAAATGATTATTTTTATAGATGCCGATGGGAAGGTTATCTATATGAATGAAGCGGCAGAGCGTGTAATATCACCAGAGAATGATTTGAGTGGTATTTCGAATACGATCTGTGGGCGTTGCGAAGGCTATACGAATGATCATGCATTAAAGACATGCTATAACTGTTTCCTTCACTCTGAAGAAGTAGGCAATACGGCTTTCCAAGTCTTTATGAAAACAACAGAGAATAAGGTAGAACCATTCACTGCGACGTATCAAACCATTGATGAAGAGAACCAAATTAAAGCTTTCACACTACAAAATGTCACACCACAGATTCAACGTCAAGAAAAGCTGTATCAACGAAATATGATACAAAAGACAATTGCAGCACAAGAGAATGAACGCAAACGCATTTCACGCGAATTACACGATGGCGTCGTGCAAGAGTTAATCAACGTGAATGTCGAGTTGCGTCTTTTAAAATATCAACAAGAGATGGGCACATTGCTAGACGGTGCGAAAAACATTGAAGGCTTGATGACCAAGCTCATTGATGATATTCGTAACCTGTCATTAGAACTCAGACCGTCTTCACTAGATGATCTCGGTTTAGATGCGGCATTCAAGTCTTACTTTAAGCAACTTGAGTTGAACTACGGGTTAGTGGTGAATTATCATTTTGATATGTTACCGCAACGTTTTGACAGTGAGATTGAAACAGTCGTCTACCGTGTCGTGCAAGAAGCGGTATTCAACGCTATGAAATATGCAGGTGTAGATTCTGTAGATGTGTCAATCAGACGAACAGAAGACACGTTGTATGCCGAAGTATCTGATCAGGGACGAGGCTTTGAGCCAAGTGATTCGCCAAAAGGTTCTGGACTGGGCCTTTATGGCATGAATGAACGTGCTGAACTGGTTAATGGACACCTAGATATCGAAACACAAAAAGGCAAAGGTACGATTGTGTCACTTGATGTACCGATTAACCAAAAGTGAGGGGAATAAGAGCATGAAAATCGTAATTGCAGATGATCACGCGGTTGTGCGCACTGGGTTTTCGATGATTTTGAACTTCCAAGAGGATATGGAAGTCGTTGGAACTGCAGCAGATGGGGTGGAGGCGTATCAGAAAGTGATGGAGCATGAACCAGACGTGCTTATCATGGACTTAAGTATGCCGCCGGGTGAATCGGGATTGATTGCAACGAGTAAAATACGAGATAGTTTTCCAAATACCAAGATTTTGATTCTCACGATGTTTGACGATGAAGAATATCTGTTTCATGTATTGAGAAGCGGTGCGAGCGGCTATATTTTAAAAAATGCACCGGATGAACAGTTATTATTAGCAATTAGAACTGTCTATAAAGGTCAAACGTATATTGATCCAAAAATGACGACATCATTGGTGAAAGAATTTGTACAGTCTTCTAATGATGATGCTTACTCAAATGACCCCTTTAAGATACTATCCAAAAGAGAGTTGGAGATTCTGCCACTGATTGCGAAAGGCTATGGCAATAAGGATATTGCCGAAAAACTCTTTGTATCCGTTAAGACTGTCGAAGCGCATAAAACACGTATTAT
Source organism: Staphylococcus rostri (assembly GCF_002902145.1). Classification (GTDB taxonomy): domain Bacteria; phylum Bacillota; class Bacilli; order Staphylococcales; family Staphylococcaceae; genus Staphylococcus; species Staphylococcus rostri. The sequence continues at coordinate 39,250 of NZ_PPRF01000017.1, forward strand.
GGATAAGCTTGATTTGAAGTCTAAACCAGAGCTTGTTGAATATGCGTTGAAAAAGAAATTACTGGATTTTTAACTTAATTCAGGCAGATACTGCCACCTATACAAAATCCTAAAGCTAAATTGAATATTTCTATAATATCTCATCCTCGAGATTGGTTTTTATTTACGTAAAACACCCCAACACAACAAGTGGAATGTATCGACTTGAGTGTTGGGGTGTTTAATTATGGCTGTTTATTGATTTGATTTTGATAAAGATGTAATTGGACGATAAGCTAAAAGTGCACCGCCCAATAGAATGACACCAAAGATAGCAAGTGGTAATGTCTGTGCATCCACCCCTGTATTTGGTAATTCTTTTAACTTTGTATGTGATGACGAAGGTGTTTGAGCAGGTTCTTGTTGAGATATATTATTATCTGTTGCAGGTGTCTCTTGTTGTGCAGGTGTCTGAACGGGTGTCTTTGGTGCAACATGATTGGTTGTTGAATTTTGTGGGCTATTAGAATCGATAAAATCTGTTGGTGGATTCATAGACCATTTTCTAGGAGTTATTTTAAAAACAAATCCATTACAATGATCGAATGGAACACCTTGAACAGTTGTAGTGTCATTTGGTGTAGAAGAAGGTAATTGCGTGTTTGCTATATTATCTGTTTGTAATTCATCCTCGCCTTCAATAATACAAGCGCCATTAGCGTCTGTAGGTAGATTTGATAAAGGATCAAAAGTATCAGCAAAAGTATTACTTGCTATTCCAGCAAAAGTAGCTGTTGCCAATAAAGAGACAGCAATTGATTTTTTTAACATAGGTTCTTCCTCCTTTCTTTAATATTACTCATCTCTCTACATCATTGAGTTGTTAACAATAAAATAGCACCATTTATCTAAAAGGTACATTTTTTTTAAAGAACAATTTTTTAATGTTAAATCAGTCTTTGGGAAATTGTGATAAAAATTGATGTGACAATGAAAAATGTATCGTCCGCTATCCCTTGTGATTCTTGACTTTAGAGTATAACGCTTTAAATTTTCAAGTTTGTTCAATGCGTCATATTGCGTTGTGTTTGTAATCGTTTTCATGCACTTGCACAAGCGAAATATATCACTGTCTATTTAATAAACTTCTCCGTTTTTGAAACAGCCTAAAACCGTTCTATTTGTGTCTGTTTTGTGTTAGGGGATACCCCTTTGTCGGTATAGGGTAAGTCCTTATGTTATGTATTTCACAATAACGTTACACTGAGAATGAACAAGCGTATCAAAAGTAAAAAACAGAACAACCCTTTTTGATACAAGAGATCTATTAAAGAAAAAGGTGAATCAATTATGGATAAGTCAAAAGCTGGTTTACAGTTGGGACTTCAAACGCTCAGCTTAGTTGCTGGATTCATGGCATGGACAATTATTGCGCCATTAATGCCGTTTATTTCCCAGGACATTGACATAACAAGTGGTCAATTATCAATTATTTTAGCAATTCCTGTTATTTTAGGTTCAGTATTACGTGTGCCGTTTGGTTATTTAACAAATATCGTTGGTGCAAAATGGGTATTTTTCACAAGTTTTATCGTATTACTTGTGCCAATTTTCTTATTAAGCCAAGCATCAACACCAGGTAACTTGATGTTTGCCGGGTTCTTCCTAGGAGTCGGCGGTGCGATTTTCTCAGTAGGTGTTACATCTATTCCTAAATATTTTGCGAAAGACAAAGTAGGTCTTGCAAATGGTATTTACGGTATGGGTAACTTAGGGACTGCTGTATCAGCATTCTTAGCACCACCAATCGCAGGTATTATTGGTTGGCAAAATACTGTTATGAGCTATTTAGCGGTAATGGTAGTCTTTGCAATCATTATGTTCTTACTTGGTGACGGTAACGAACCAAAAGTCAAAGTACCTTTAGTAGAACAATCACGTAAATTATTAGGTAACTACAAGTTGTACTACACAAGTTTCTGGTACTTCATCACATTCGGTGCATTCGTAGCATTCGGTCTGTTCTTACCAAACTTCTTAGTAGAACACTTCGGCGTAGACAAAGTAGATGCAGGTATTCGTACAGGTGTCTTCATCGCATTAGCAACATTCTTACGTCCAGTAGGCGGTATGCTTGGGGACAAATTCGATGCTGTGACAATGTTAAAAGTATTCTTCTCATTAATGATTGTGGGTGCTTTAATCATCGGTTTATCTGACGGTATGGTATTATTCACAGTCGGCTGTTTAACAGTAAGTATCTGTGCAGGTATCGGAAATGGTTTAATCTTCAAACTTGTGCCACACTACTTTGCTAAAGAAGCAGGTGTTGCGAACGGTATCGTTTCAATGATGGGTGGTCTTGGCGGATTCTTCCCACCACTTGTTATCTCAGCAGTAACATCAATGACAGGTAGCAGTAACTTAGCATTTATCTTACTTGCTGTGTTCGGTGTCGTTGCATTATTCACAATGTTTAACTTATCAAAACGCGAAAAAGCAGCAGTTGCACGTGTAAAATAATAGAACGTAAAAAAGACATCGTATTGAAACATGTAGTCAATACGGTGTCTTTTGTTATACCTATAAAAAGTGTTGTTTTACAATGGTTGTCAAAATGACAGGGAGCTCTTCAAAAGCACTTTTCGTATGGATACGTTCTGTCACTTTGTGTGCGTCTTTACCAATCGGACCGCAGTTTATCATTGGTGCTTGGATTGCTTCAATTGCTTTGAAAGGAATCGCATAAGTTTTATTGAAAACGGGTGTGTTGTCTTCATATGCTTCAAAGCCCGATCCATTAGGTGAAGGTGCTACATAGCTCAAATCACTAATACCATTAAAATAGTGAATGCGTTTCGATGTACGGTGAAACTGGGTCTGTGATGTAGCGTCAATCGTCTTACTAATCGCTTCCGTTAATGGATGATAAGATGCATTCGTTGCTGGATAATACGGCGGTGCGAAGAAAGTAACCACGGTAGGTCCTAGTTCGCGACACAAGTTCATCAACGCATCTACAATCGCAATAGACTGTAGATGTGGTTCTGTTTCGGTCTGGATATGTGTATCAATTACCGCATCCACTTTATCATGACCATAATGTTCAACCGCATATTGTAACAGGTCATCGTAAGGCATCAACTGCATATCGAGTGGTGTCACACTTGTCGGTGCGATGCGCTGTTGATAGTGAGACAGCCCTTTACGCATACCTTCAGCTACAGCCTCATTAAATTTAGTAAATAGTTCATTCGCATTACGCTTGAATAAGAATATATTGAACAGTGCTACCGAACGGAAAGGTGTTTGCACATCATAGTGTTGCTTAATATCCATAACTCGCAAACTAACTGGTAAAGGTGTTTCTTCTATTTCAAATTGCTCTTGAAATCGCGCCTGATACTCTATCTCTTGTAGAATATAACTTAAAATAAAGTTAGAACTTAGCCCATTGGCAGGTGTACCAACATGTGTTTCACGTCCATAGACAAGGACACTCGGCATAATCTTACCAATCGAGCCCGTGTAGTGATAATGGTTTGTATCGTGATGTGCTTGTTGAAATGTCGGTTCACTATTGAGATGCAAGAAGATGGATAGATCATACTGCTCGCAAAGTTGTGCGACATGCGCAACGGCGGCGTGCATCCCTTTTGAAGTGACTTCTTCGTCAGGAACGGTCATTAATACAAGATTGACATGCCATTCTTCTAATATTGCTTGTTCAATTAATGACATATGGAGCATTAAGCCGGGTTTCATATCCATGGATCCGCGTCCGAACAAGTAGTCTCCAGAGCGTAAATCATCATGACTCATCGTATCTAAATAACGTGCATCTTGTTGGAACTGAGCAGTCAGCTTGTCCATGTCAAATGCGTATGGTTGAAACGGACCATAATCTTCAATACCAACTGTATCAAAATGACTAATCAATGTAATAGTTTCTGTTGCTTGAGGTGCGTGATATAACGCGACAACAGCGTGACGTTGGTCATCTGTTGGCACAAGTGATATGTATTCTGGATGTTGTTGAAAATATGGGAGTTGCATCAATAAGTCACGAATCATCGTTGGAAAAGTCTTTTCACCTTGAGAGTGTGTCACACTTGAATGTGCCACGAGCTGTTTGAGTAATGCAGCGCGGCTTTCAGGTGTTTGCCATAGTGTGTGCATTGCAATGCTCCTTCCATAAATAAATTTGTCACTGATTTTATTGTAATGGTTTTCATATCGCGTGTTCAAATCTTTTGATAAGGCGCTGAGTTCTGACGATTATGTGACGTGGAGAAGAGTTGATACTGAAAACGCTTGAATTGTGGTAAGATGTATCATATATATCAAGTTGGAGGCGCGCATCATGTTCAAAAAAATTATGGGCTTTATATTAGCAGCTGTTGTATTGTTTGTGCTCGTTGGAGCGGGATTTTTTGGTTATAAAGGCTATCAAAAGAGTCAAAACTTGAAGTTAATCGACCAATATTTAACAGAACAACATTTAGATAAGAAGATTATTAAGGAAAAAGAAGAGTATGATCCGCGTAAAGGTATTTTCTTTAAAGAGCTTACACTAGAAGGCGATGAGAAAAATACATACATTGCGCAACCGATACATTTGAAACGTGGACTTTTCTTACAAGGCTTTGATACAAAAACGAAAAAGCATGATAAGAAAGCGAAGTACAACTTCTTTGATGAGAACTATAAAATGAAATAAGCCACTTAACAAATCTTGGCAGAGACTGTGTGCATCACAACTTTGTCAGGATTTTTATTTTATTAGCGCTTGAGCATAGAAAACACAAAATATTATGTCTTTTTGGTATGATTGAAGATAGAGAGAATAAAGGGGTGTATGAATGATGACAGAAACAAAAAAATTATTAAAACACTTAACAGATTTGGATGGCATTGCTGGGCATGAGTATGATGTCAAAAAGGCAATGGTTGCGCTACTCGAGCCAAATAGTGATGAAATGATTTATGACAATCTAGGCGGTGTCTTTGGCAAGAAGGCTTCTCAAAAAGGACAACGCACGATTATGATTGCTGGTCATTTAGATGAAATCGGCTTTATGGTAACGAAGATTGATGATAATGGTTTTATTCAGTTTACGCCAATTGGTGGCTGGTGGAACCAAGTGATGCTTTCACAAAAAGTAACGATTACAACAGATGAAGGCAAAAAAATTCGTGGTATCATCGGTTCAAAACCACCACACGTGCTAGAAGCGGATGAGCGTAATAAGCCAGTCGATATTAAGAAAATGTTTATCGATGTAGGTGCACGTGACAAAGCAGAAGTAGAAGCAGCCGGCATTGAAATTGGTAATATGATTACGCCATACTCTGAATTTGAAACACTTTTAAATGATGACTATATGACAGCGAAAGCATTCGATAATCGTTTTGGCTGTGCACTTGCAGTAGATGTTATGGCTGCATTAAAAGACGAAGCATTAGATGTCAACTTAGTGGCAGGTGCCAATGTTCAAGAAGAAGTTGGTTTGCGTGGTGCACAAGTTGCTACACATAAAATTAAACCAGACTTAGCGATTGCGGTGGATGTGGGTGTTGCATATGACACACCAGGTATGACTGACGGTGACGTGAAGTTAGGCGAAGGACCATTAGTATTGAACATGGACGCAAGTAACATCGGTCACGTTGGCTTAATTCGTCATATTAAAAAAGTTGCCAAAGCACATGGCATTCAACTGCAATGGGATTCATTACCAGGCGGAGGCACAGATGCCGGAAATATCCATAAATCACTAGACGGCGTCCCATCTGTCGCATTATCCGTGCCACTTCGTTATATGCACTCAAACGTTTCAGTCATGAGTCAATCAGACTATCAACAAGCAGTCAAACTTGTAGCTGAAGTCGTTAAAGCCTTAACGGATGATGTCGTAGAAGAGATTATTTGGTAAAGCATGAAAATCAACCTTGTTGTGTTACGCGAAGTGCATAGCGAGGTTTTTTTATTTATATAGAAGAAAATAGGGATTGTGTCGTATAGAAGAAACGTGTTAGATTGGTAAAAATAGCGTTGAATAGGGGGAGACATATGACACAACAACATCAAAAACGCTGGTTAGGTTATGTGCTCGTGATTATCGGAGCTACTTTTTGGGGAATTGGTGGCACGGTCTCGCAATGGCTATTTCAACATGAGAATCTTGATGTATCGTGGTTCGTAGCTGTCAGACTCGTCATTTCAGGTTTGTTGTTAATCGTGATTGCCTTTATGACACAAGGCGTAAAGGTGTTTGTTGTTTGGTGGGATAAACGTGCAGCAACACAAATGATTATTTATGGTATTTTCGGTATGCTGGCCGTCCAATATACGTTTATGTCAGCCATTAATTATGGGAATGCGGCAGTTGCAACATTACTCCAATATTTAGGACCTATTTTTATTATCTTTTACTTAGTGCTGACAAAAGTAACGAAGTTCGGTGTGAAAGAGGCACTGGCTATCGTGCTCGCATTATCTGGTACTTATTTATTATTAACGAACGGACACTTTGAAAATCTTCAAGTGCCAAAACGTGCGATAATTTGGGGATTGTTATCGGCAGTTGCATTGGCCTTTTATACCGTTTATCCAGTACGTTTACTCGCGCGTTGGGGTTCATTGAATGTTGTAGGTTGGGGGATGTTGATTGGTGGTATCGCGTTGAGTTTTGTGCATCCACCTTGGCAAGTCGCATTGTCAGATTGGTCGATGCAGACACATCTACTCTTTTGGTTTGCGATTATCTTCGGAACGATGCTAGCTTTCTGGTTTTATATTGATAGTTTGCATTATTTGTTTCCACATGAAGCGGGCTTATTAGGAACGATTGAGCCACTCACAGCCTTATTAACATCAGTCGTATGGTTGAACGTGTCGTTTGGTGTGTGGCAGCTGCTAGGAATTGTACTAATTATCTTAATGGTTATCGTACTTTCTGTTGTGAAGAAATAGAAAAAGGGGCATTAATAAAACGTTCAATTTGAGTTTGAGGATTTATGTAGATAGCAATATCTGAGCAGGCATGGAAATCCACTTTTGTAATGTGTTTTCATGCCTACTCAGCCTTGCTGGGGTAGGACAATGGCATCTGTTTAAATGAGATTGCTGTCCCACTCCTTACAGTGTTAATTCATTATGTTTAGTGATGTGAATGATCCATGTGCATGTCATGAATTTTCATCATAAGACCATGCGGAATATCATCGTGACTCACAACTTCTTGTTTCACGAATTCGTGCTCACCATCTTTTTTCGCAGTTAGTTTCACGAAATCGCCTTTATGTGGTTTGAACTGATCGTCTGGCGTCAATGTGACATGTTCTTCCACTTCATTTGTTGAAGCGTTGACGATCTTTTCTGCAGTTGTATCATCCATCATGTAGCCATAGTATGTTTCTTTTTGGCTAGACATCATAATGGCGATAATAATGCCGGCTGTTACAACAAGCATTGCAACAATCATAACAATACCAAGTGTTTGTTTTTGTTTCATCTGGTATAGACTCCTTTATGTAAAGATAGCTTTATTGTATACGAAGAAAACGGATACAGAAAGTAATAACCGAACATATTACGTGACAAAATTGTGACGGCTCATTTTGGCAGATAGTACTTAAAGGGCAAAGTGTATGTGGCAGGAATGTTTCGGAAGTGCATGGAACCGGAACAATCAAAGAAGAGAATCATCTACTTCCAGATACATTGTGTACAATTCATGCACAAAAGTCATCATGAGTTATGATAAGATAAAGACAAATAATGACTGGAGGATTTGCGAATGACCAACCAATTGTACGGAAGACGTGTGCAAGACCAATGGCTGTTAGTAATCGGTATCGTCTTAATTGCTGGAACACTACGGGCACCTTTGACAGCTGTCGGCCCCGTTATCAATGATATTAAAGCGGACTTACATATTAATAATGGTGTCGCTGGTTTAATCACCACGATTCCATTGATTATCTTTGGGATTTTTTCCCCACTCGCTTCTAAAGTATTAGAACGTTATGCGATGCCACACGTCTTGTTCTATGCAGTGCTGTTGACGATTGTTGGCCTCGTGTTACGTGTGAGTGGAGGTGTAACAACATTCTTTATTGGAACGGTTGTCTTAGGTATTGCAATCGCATTTGGCAACGTCACATTACCTGCCTATGCGAAGTGGCGCTTTCCGTTACAAATTGGCTTAATCACGGGTATTTACAGTGCCACGATGAACTTTACCGCAGGACTCGGTGGTGGTTTAAGCTATCCACTTTCTACATTATCACCGTTATCATATCGCTTATCGCTTGTATTTTGGGTATTGATTGCCGTGTGTGCGATTGTTATCTGGCTGCCACAACTCAAAAAAACAGATGACAGTATGGAGTCACTCGATACAGAGGCGAACGCAAATCAGAAACCAGTGAAAATATATCGTTCAAAAATGGCATGGGCGGTTGCGCTGATGATGGCGTTCCAGTCGATGATGTTTTACAGTATTGTTGCATGGTATCCATCCATATTAATCAGTAAAGGGATTGCCCCTGAATCGGCAGGGTACTTCTTAATGCTGAATCAATTCGCACAGTTGCCGATGACATTTACATTTCCAATTATTGCAGCGAGAATGCAAAGTCAACGTGTACTCGTATATATTATTGTCACATTGATGGGTGTAGGATTTGGTTTACTCTTCACAGACAATTATTGGCTATTAATCTTGGCGATGATTTTTACCGGCATGGGTATCGGTGCGTGTTTTAGTGTCTGCATGACGTTATTTTCTATCCGTGCAAAAACAACACGTGTCAGCATGGCACTCTCTGGATTTGGTCAATCTGTCGGTTATTGGGTAGCAGCTATCGGGCCGTTTCTAATCGGCATTGTTTATGATATGTCTCATACGTGGTCTATCGTTATCGTCATTATGTTAATGATGAATGCGATGGTCTTACTATTCGGTTGGTATGCGACGAAAAATGAATATATCGAATAAAAAAGTGTGGATTGCGAGCGGGCAATCCACACTTTTATAACATATGCACTTTCTTTGTTGCTTTATGCTTGTATATTTTAATCAACTTGATCTGATGAGGCGGCAACGTGATGTGTAAAATTTTGTTGAAAAAGTTGTGAACGGTAATATGCGGTTGTAATTGGAAAGTTTGATGAATCAGTTCAACATCTTTGTACGGTAAGTAATACAATTCCATATCACGTGCAATGCCGTTCGTGACATTTGAGCGCATATCATCATACGTGTAAGTGACAACAAGTTGAGTTGAGAGCGTATAGGCACTCAAAATTTGATAGTTATACGTTTGTGGTACATAGGTCTCCATATTGTTAGCAGTATAACAAGGCTCCGACAACAATAATAGGTAGGCGTCATCTGTGTCATGTAGCAGATAGTTTTCTGTTTGGCTATTCAGCTGACCTGCAAAATGATGGTACAACTGGTTGATGTAGCCATAGGGCAACTGATGTCCGTATTGATTATAATAAGCAATCGACTGTTTGGGTGTAGATGCCAGTGCAAGACCGATACCCGAAACATCACTCGGCAGTTGTAATAATAACGTCAAGAACATACTTGGATATGCCGGTGTTGATGTATAACCTAACTGCGCCATTGTCGATTCACCTAACTGCGTCAAAACAATCGGTGTGTCACTCGCATTTATCGATGCTTTGAAGTGACTAAGGACATGTGCAATATCAGCCATTGTTGTATACGTTTCAGACGACTTTATAAGTGACTCAAAAGCCATACAGTAAAAGTCGAAATGAACCCCTTGGTTGTGCATACTGAGAATAGCCTTTTGATGCTTTTTCGTGAATGGGTCTTCCACACAGAGTGCCACTTGGCTATGTGGCAGATATTTAACCATACGCTGTTGAATATATTTCATTTCATGTACAGATAGATGCTGCGACATTAGGACAACAGAGAACTGTAAATCTTCAGGTGTCAGTATATAAGGGTTGATAGTCATGGCGCGCAAAATAGGCTGCAAGAACAACTTATCAAACGCTTCAAATTGTTTAATATGATGAAAACAAAAAGCATATGATAGCTGTGCCTTTTTGATAAGTTTGCAGAAACGATCGAGTTCAGCTGTTTGCGCAAATCGCATATCTTTAGTACCTAAATCTTGAAAGTATAGTGTTAAGTTAGGCGTGTCTGAGAGGTCGCTAATGCGTGTCGTCATTTGTTGTACAGCATCATAAACGTGCATATTTGAAACTTCAAGAAAAAGCTGCCGTTCATGCGTATAGCTCGGTTGTTTCAAATCATTCAAATCAATCGTAATGTTCATCGATGACATCGACATACTGTCTGGCACGAGATAATCGGTGAAATGGTCTGAGTCAAAAGGCAATACGTATAACATATCATCTGTATTCTCTGCTTGTGTGCGATAATCTGCTGGACTGACACCGATATAGGATTTAAATATTTTGGAGTAATTACTGTAGTTTGAAAAACCATGTTGTATTGCAACGCTCTGGATTGTATCATTCGTTGTTAAGAGTGATTGCAATGAATAACCGAGCTTTAATGTGATGAAGAATATTTTAAAGCTAAAGTCTAAGTATTTACTAAACAATATGGAAATATACGATTGTGAAACATAGAAATAATCGCTTAAAACTTTGAGTGAAATCTTTGTATCAAGATGATCATAAATATATTGCAGAATGTTATTGAGTAACTTGTTATTCACACATACTTCAGGTAAGTAAAACCCTTCTATCGGAACATATGCCTCTTCAAATAGTATCTTCAATATATCGAACATAAGTGTCTGGCATTGCTTATCTTTGTTGTCTTTAATGATACGTTTTAATAATGATGTGACCTTTGTATGCGAAATGAAGCGGTCTTGGTTAAAATAACCAGTATTATAAGTCGTGTGATATTTTGAGAAAAAATGCATTGGAATACATACTTTAATCAATGATTGTGCATGCGTAATTTTGATGATATCTAGGTTGTTAATAATAGCGATATGGTTGTAGCAATGACGACTTCTGCCGTTGTGTTGTATATCAAGAATGCCATCTAATGACACTAGTAATTGTATCTCGTCAAGAACGCGATACGTTTCGGACTGACACTGTGTCGACAATTCAATTGTAATTCCTCGCATAACTAACCTCTTCCATTCTCAAAATACGTAATAAATATGATTAATTATATAGTTGACGAAATAGTCGTAACAATGCGTTAAAGACAATTGTGTATTTCTGTCTTAAATTGAAAAATTTTGACATGCTTGTGAGATTAAAAGAACTAAAAAAATTGCAAGTAGGTTAAGAAATGATGTAAAAGAGTAAAAAATAGTGCGAGAGAAATAACGACAAGGTAAAAATATGACATATAAAACTAAAATATAGAGATATGTTGAATGAAGTGAGGTGTGTGACATTAAAAAGTTTGTGAATGCCAATCGAGAGCTAGTGGGATAGGTATCTCAGTGCTCTAAAAAGATTACTTTGTCCAGCCTCGGGAAGATTGAGTAAGCGTGAAAAACTTGTAGAAGTGTCGCAATGGTCGGCTAATGCCATTTTACCTTGTATTAATGTTTCGGTCCTAGAAAATTGGAGGGCATATAGAATAAGTGTGTTAATAATATAGCACATATGTTCGTATAGTCAAACAAGAATATGTTTTTTTAGTGACGTTCAAATGAAGTTATATAAAAAATTTTTAGAAATTTAAAAAATAAGGATTGATTATGCGATGTAAAGTGAGTAAAATATAAGCAAGAAGTTTTTGGTACCGGTTCCATTTGCGTAACAAAGGCGTTAATTAACTGTTGGTATATAGAGCAGCATGATATTTGAGGAGGGATTGTATGGCGTTTGAAAAAGAATCAAAAGTAATCTTGGATGCTATTGGTGGTAAAGAAAATATTGATGAGATGGGGCATTGTGCCACGCGTTTAAGATTATCTTTAAAAGATGAAAGTATTGTAGATGAGAAAGCTTTAAACGACTTGGATGTTGTAAAGGGAACTTTCTCAACAGCAGATCAGTATCAAATTATTATCGGTTCAGGTACGGTCAACCAAGTGTACGCACAAATCGACCAGCTAATTGGCGGTGTGTCACAATCAGAATCACAAGAAGAGAAGACTGAAAAGAAAGTGAAGAAAAAAGGTAATCCATTACAACGCTTTGTGAAGATGTTATCGGATATCTTTGTACCTATTATTCCAGCAATCGTAGCTGGCGGTTTATTAATGGGACTTAACAACATTTTCACGGCAAAAGACATTTTTGCTAAGGGACAATCTTTAGTAGATATGTACCCACACTTCGCACAGTTTGCCAATATGATTAACATTTTTGCCAGTGCGCCATTTGCGTTATTACCAATTTTAATCGGTTTTAGTGCAGCGAAACGCTTTGGCGGTAATGCATTCTTAGGTGCAGCATTGGGTGCGATCATGGTGCATCCAGACCTTATGAACGGCTATGCATATCCTGAAGCACTTGCAAATGGCGATCCGATTCCTAAATGGGAGTTTTTAGGTCTGTCAATTGCCCAAGTAGGTTACCAAGGACAAGTATTACCAATTTTAGTGTCATCATATATTTTGGCAATGTTAGAACGTGGCTTACGTCGCATTATTCCAACAGTATTGGATAACTTATTAACACCATTATTTGCAATCTTTATTACATCATTCTTAACATTCTTATTCGTAGGACCATTAACACGTACAATGGGTTACTGGTTAACAGATGGTTTAACATTCTTATACGAAGCGGGTGGCGCAATCGGTGGTCTCATCTTTGGACTCTTCTATGCACCAATCGTTATTACAGGTATGCACCACAGCTTTATCGCTATTGAAACATCTTTAATTGCGGAACAAGCATCAACAGGTGGTTCATTCATCTTCCCTATCGCAGCAATGTCTAACATGGCTCAAGGTGGGGCAGCACTTGCAGCATTTATGTTAATTAAACAAAACAAAAAACTTAAAGGTGTCGCGTCTGCAGCGGGTGTATCTGCCGTATTAGGTATTACTGAGCCAGCAATGTTCGGGGTTAACTTGAAGTTACGTTACCCATTTATCGGTGCAATGATCGGTTCAGGTCTTGGTGCAGCGTATGTATCATTCTTCAAAGTAAAAGCTACAGCATTAGGTGCAGCAGGTATTCCTGGTGTTATCTCTATCGCAGCTGGTTCTTTGACACATTACATTATCGGTATGTGTATCGCATTCGTAACAAGTATCGTTGTGACATTCGTATTATCAAAACGTAAAAAATATCGCAACGCTGAAGAATTATAAATATAAAAAGTGAGTCGTCTTCCATGTTGAGAAGCACGGCTCACTTTTTTAAGTTTATGCGGTCATAACTTGTTACTACGCCATAAGACGGTAAACATCACAACAACAAGCGCAAAGGAAATTACAATAATAATGACCCATGACAAAGCACTGTTCGTATCAATTGGCAGTGGTACGTTCATACCGAAAAAGCTGAAGACAAGTGTTGGTAAAGTCAGCAATACAGTGAAGATCGTCAATGTTTTCATTGTCGTGTTCAGCTGGTTTGATAGTAAAGAAGCGTATGAATTAGACATACTTTCAATGATACGCAAATATAATTCTGTCGTCTCTACAGCTTGTTGATGTTCGTTCTGTAAATCTTCCAGCAACTCTTCATCTTCATCAAAACGCTTAATAGCAGGCAAGCGGAATAAATGACGAATGGTAGATGAATTCGTTTTAAGTGATGCTAAGAAATAGACTAAACTTTTTTCAATTTCACTTAATAAATAAAGGTGTGTATTTGTCACGCGTTGTTGCAAGTTATGTTCAACTTGGCGACGTTCTTTATTTAATAAACGCAAACTTCTATTGTATTGTGCAGCCATATCGTACATAAGCTTTAGCGCAAATTGACTTTTATAATTGAGATTCACAGGCTTAGTCGTTAAGTGTTCTAAGTAAGGGAAAGGCTTGGCACATACCGTTACGATTATGTTTTTGCCGAGTATAATCCCAAGTGGTAAGGTTGTGAAGCTTTTGAGTTTGTATTTACCAGATTTTGTAATGGGTAAGTCACTAATAATCAACGAATAACCACTATCGTCATCATATTCAATACGTGAACTTTCTTCGCTATCAAGTGCATCTTCTAAAAAGTCTTTTGGAAAACCATATGTCTGTATCAAAGTTTGTATCTCTTCTTGTGTCGGCTTCACAACGTTTAACCATTGTGCATCTTCCCAGTTATCAGTTGTTTCGACATGAAGTGCGTCATTATTTTTATATGCAGTAATCATGTGACGGCTCCTTTAGTTCATAGAGTTCATATTTTATAGTTATATCATACCCGTTTTTCTGAAACAACGTCATTTTTTAGGGGCTGGGATAACGGAATCTTTTTAGATAAGTGAGATTCCTGTACTATTTTCATCCGAGGGGGATAATAGATTCGTATAAAAAATGAATAAAAACGAAATTAAGGTAAACTTCACATCATCTTAACATTAAATTTACAATTATCCGTCATACTTTGGAGTGAGTGAAATACAGAATAAATCATACAAATAATTGTTAGAGGTGAAGTCATGGAAATGTCGATTACACAAGTCATCTTCTCGTTCTTAGGTGGACTTGGTATTTTCCTATACGGATTGAAAGTCATGGGGGACGGATTACAAGCATCAGCTGGTGAACGTCTGCGTGACATTTTAAACAAGTTTACATCAAACCCATTTCTCGGTGTATTAGCCGGGATGATTGTAACGATTCTCATTCAAAGTAGTTCGGGAACAACGGTTATTACAATTGGCCTTGTTACAGCAGGATTCATGACATTGAAACAAGCAATCGGTGTTATTATGGGCGCAAACATCGGGACAACAGTGACAGCGTTCATCATCGGTATTGATTTAGGTGAATATGCGATGCCGATTTTAGCCATTGGTGCATTTTTAATCTTCTTCTTCAAAAAGTCTAAAATTAATAATATCGGTCGTATTTTATTTGGATTTGGTTCGCTGTTCTTCGGTTTAGAATTTATGGGTGGTGCCGTGAAACCACTCGCTGAATTGGACAGTTTTAGACAATTAATGTTAGATATGTCGTCTAATCCAATTTATGGTATCTTAGCCGGTGTTGGCTTAACAGCAGTAGTACAAAGTTCAAGTGCGACAATCGGGATTTTACAAGAATTCTACGGCCAAGGTTTAATCGAATTACACGGTGCAATTCCTGTATTATTAGGTGACAACATTGGGACGACAATTACAGCTGTATTAGCAAGTTTAGCCGGTTCACTGGCTGCAAAACGTGCCGCATTTGTACACGTTATTTTCAATGTTATTGGTGTGATTATTTTTGCTATCTTCTTACCAGTAGTTGTGCATTTAGTAGGTATGTTACAAGAAACATGGCACTTAAAACCAGAGATGGCAATTGCCTTTGCACACGGTGCGTTTAACGTAACGAATACAATCATTCAATTACCATTTGTTGGTGCACTTGCATGGCTTGTAACGAAAATTGTACCAGGTAAAGACGTTACAGAAGACTATAAACCACAACATTTAAACCAAGATCTTGTATATCATGCACCGAGTGTTGCATTACAAGAAACGCAAAAAGAATTACAAAACGTTGGGCAAATCGTCCAATCTATGTTGGAAGATGTGCGTGACGCTGAACAGTTCGACAAAAAGTTTTTAAAGAAAATTGATCAGAAACATCAAGCGGTTGAAACGATTAATGACAGCATTAGAAGCTATTTAGTACGTATTTCAACTAAAGATGTGAACAAGAAAGATGCCGAACGCTTGGCGGTAATGCTAGATGTCAATCGTAATATTTTGAAAGTATCGAATCGTGTTAAGGAGTACATTGATTTGATTGAACGTCAAACGCGTAAAGAAATTGTGATTACAGACGATGCACAACATGGTATTGAGAAGTTGTTCAACTTTGTAACAGAATCATTCGATAAATCGTTGGAAACGTTAGATGTGTACGATACTACGAAAAAAGATGAAGTGGCGCAACGTAGTCAAGAGGCGTTCACGATTGAACATAAATTACGTAAAGGGCATATTAAACGCTTAAATCGTGGCGAATGTTCAACAGATGGCGGTCTGTTATATGTAGATATGATTGCTGTGTTAGAACGTATTGGCTATAATTCACGTAATATTTCGGAGTCGATGGTTGGTTTGAATGACGACGTGACACATGACGAAGAACCAGTAACAACTTAATGTATTGAGCAACTAACACCTTTTATGGCGGACTTGTGTCCGTTATAGAAGGTGTTTTTGGGTTGGGAGTGCGACAGGATCTCATTTTTCTAAAAAGATTCCGTTGTCCCACCCAGTCAGCTACTGCGATATACATAAAATCTCAGGCTTAATTTGAATGTTTGTATTAATGTCCCAACCTACTATTTTAGTCGATTTCGAACCGCTTTCATTGTAATTATGGCGGACTTTGGTAGAATCGTATAGGAAGTGAGATGGGGATCTTATATTTTAAAAATGATTTTGTAGTCTCACTTCGGCAAGGTTGAACAGGTGCGAAAAGACGTATTTTCACGCCAGTCAGCTATTGATTTCTAGTTAATTCTCTCACTTGAGTGGAATGATTTTTACATATGCGGAGGTTAGTTATGGGTATCGCAAAACGCATTGTCCCGATATGGGCGTTTTTGCTTATATGTTTAATTGTTGTAGGTGGACATATCAATGAAGCATCTGCACATGTTTCATTGGAGGGTCAACAGCCTGCAAAAGATGAAGTGTTAGAGACAGCACCTAATGAAATTACGCTGAAGTTTAGTGAACCGGTTAATGTACGTTACGCTGATGTAGCGCTGTATAATGACCGTGGACAAAAGGTGGAACAGCTACAAGCACAGGAAGAGGGGTATGCTGATACGGTGACCTTTCAGACGAAACAGCATCATGAGGGAACATATGCCGTTGTGTGGCAAGCCGTGTCGCCTGACGGACATGAAGTATCAGGGCAGTATCAATTTTCAATAGGGGAACCGACTGCTACGAAGATTGATACAAGTAAGCCGTTTTATGCGGATACATTTTGGTGGCTCGGTGTTATGCGTTTTCTCATGCAAGGAAGCGTATTGGTACTAATAGGGCTTTATATGGTGAACCAGTTAATGGCACGACAGGATGCACCGACCTATGACGTCATTCCAAAACATCGCAGTGCTATCTGGATGTTAGTGATGTTAGCAGGGTTAACAGGTATGCTCTATTTAATGACGTTGCCTCAAAATGTCATTGAACGTATCCTCCAATTAGACTTATCGACTTGGACGTCATTTCCATTTGTGTTATCAACTTTAGCATTAATAACGACGCTCATTTTATTTTCACTAAAAAATATGGAGCGCATCTGGTATCACATCATGCCACTTTTTATGTTTATCAGTTTAGCGATGTCAGGGCACGTTTGGGCGCAAGATATGCCGTTGTATGCGTTAACGATTCGCACACTACATCTAGCTGCTATTGCTTTGTGGATAGGTAGTTTTGTATACCTCATATGTTACTTACGTGCACGTGAACGTCATTCATATGTTTTAATACTGCGGGACGTCTTATTCAAGTCTAACTTAGGCGCAGTCATCGTGATTGTTTTGACAGGCATTTTGATGACGATTGACGCGACGTCGATTCAAGCCATTTTAACGCAACAGACGACATATAGCGGTTTATGGTTTGGAAAGTTACTCTTTACATTGGTTTTATTAATTTTAGGTGGTATTCAATCATTTTGGGCGATGCATCGCCAACGCAAAATCAGCAAACCATTATTATTGATTGAACTGATGATTGGACTGTTTCTTATATTAGCTGGCGTCATTATGAGTCAAATAGAAATTCCTTTATAAACAGAAAAGGCGGTAGAATGATGAAATTAAATAAAATATTAGCAAGTTTAGCATTTGTTGTTGCGACATCTGTTGGCGCGACGAGTGTTGCAGAGGCGCATGTGACATTGAATCCACAAGTGAGCGAGCCAGGTTCGTATGAAGAATACAGTGTACGCGTACCGGTAGAGCGCAATGACCAAACGGTGAAACTAGAGTTAGAGGTGCCAGAAGGTGTGGCGTTATCAACGGTTCAGCCCGTGCCAGGATTCAAGCATACCTTTGACAAGGATAGTAAAGGCAACATTAAGAAAATTACATGGACAGCAACGGATAGGGGGATAGGTCCGAATGAACATATGGACTTTCCGATAGTTGCTGCAAATCCAGAGGAAACTGGCAAGTTCAAATGGAAAGCGACACAGACATATAAAGACGGTACAGTAGTGCGTTGGACGAATGAAGATGAGAATAGTGAGACGCCTGCACCAGTAACAGAAGTGAAGGCAGGTCATGCACATGATCATGAGTCTGAGGGAGCATCGCAATCGTCAGTAGGACAAACAGCATTATGGATTGTGTCGATTTTGGCATTAATTGTCTCTGCTGTTGCATTATTTAAGCGCAACAATTTTACGAAATCTGACAAGTAATTGACATTGACAGTACTTTAGTAAATAAGGATAATGAAGGATGAAATAACGTGAAAATGGGGCGTATGATTATGCAAGTACCCCCAATTCAAATATGGAGTGTGCGTAACACATGAAAAGAATTTTGTATGCGTTTATGTTTTATACAGCGCTAGGCTTGTTCAGTGGTTTTACTTATCGTGAATTGACATTGCATTATAACTTTACAGGCGAGACGCAAATGAGCGTCATGCATACACATTTATTGACACTAGGGATGTTTGTCTTTTTAATATTAATCTCTATTGAAAAGCTCTTTAAGATTAGTAGCTATTATTTATTCAATTGGTTTTTTATTATTTATAACATCGGTGTCCTTATCACTGTCAGTATGCAGTTTGCAAAAGGATTTATGCAAATTTCCGGTCAAGAAGTACCCGCATCATTTTCAGGTTTTGCTGGGATTGGTCACGTGACTGTCACAGCAGGATTCATCCTGTTATTCTTCTTATTACGACAAGCTATTATCAAAGAACCAAGAGATGCAGAAAAATAAAAAATAGGCGTGAAGCCGTGCAAGCGTGCACAGGACTTCATGCCTATTTTTCTATGGTAAATATTTTTTATTCGCTTCTCTGAAAATATCGTTATGACTGGAAACAAAGCCGTTTTTAGGTGCTTCTGGCTCAATATATTGTTTCGCACTATTTGCCGCGTGTGCACCATCACTAATCGCACTGGCAATGAGATGAACTTTGGCTGGATGTTGGACAATGTCGCCACATGCAAAGACGCCAGGTACTGTTGTATGAGAATTGCCTTGGCCAGCGATAAAGTATTCGTTTACCATGTCAATATCTAGGTCAACCGCATTCAGCAAGCTTAAATCACGTTCAAAGCCGTGACCAATAATGACTTCATCTACTGGAAGGCTGTTTTGTTCGCCTGTTTCAGTGTGTTCAAGGATGACTTCATCAATTGTGTTTGGATCATTATCCGTATTTTTAAGTTGAACAATTTTTGTGTTCGGCATTTTGTGTACTTCTAATTCATGAAGGACTTTTTCCATCGCTTCATGCCCAGAAATATCTTTTTTACGATACACGAGTGTCACACTTTTTGCGTACTCTGATAAGTCGCGTGCCCAATCTAGTGCCGCATTGCCGGCTCCTGAAATGAGGACGTTTTTATCTTTGAAACGCTCATATTTTTGTACAACATAGTGAAGGTTCGTAAGTTCAAAGCGTTCGGCACCTTCAATATTTAATGTTTGTGGCTTAATAATACCGCCACCAATAGCAATGATGACTGATCGTGAAGTGTATGATGTACCGTCTTCAGCAAGAACTTCAAAGTGCTGTTCGTCATGCTTTTTAATATCGACAACTTTTGTGTTGAGACAAACTTCAGGTTCAAAGTGCATACCTTGTTGAATCATATCTTGGATAATTTCGTAGCTTGTTTTGGGCGCCACGCCACCGATGTCCCAGACAATTTTTTCGGGATAAAGTTGCATTTTACCGCCTAAAATAGGTTGGACGTCGATTAAACGAACAGACATGCCTCTTAGACCAGCGTAAAAACTTGCGAAGAGCCCGGCTGGACCGCCTCCAATGATTGTTACATCTTTCATTCACAGACACCTCTCATATGATTGATAACTCTATTATCTTATAAATGATAATGAATATCAATGTCATTGTGATATTATTCAATAAAAATAATTTTAAGTGAACAAAAAAGGCGGATGGGACATTAATAGAAGTATTTTATTTAAGTTTGAGTATTTATGTAGATAGCAGCGGCTGAGCGGGTGTGAAAACACGCTCTTTTTACACCTACTCAGCCTTGCCGGGGTAGGACAACAGAATCTTTTTTGATAAATGAGATTCCTGTCCCACTCCCCTTAAGGTTTTAACATTAGTTTTCAACTTGCATATCAATCACAAATCGCCCGTTATGTGCGGATTGACGCATCGTATCAAGCGCATCTGTCAAAGTATCAAACGGAATGACTTGCTTAATTGTGTGTAAATGCTGCGGCTTCAAATCTGTTGCCAAACGCTGCCAAATGTATTGGCGGTATGGCATTGGTGTATAAACGGAATCAATACCAATTAAATGAACACCGCGTAGAATAAAGGGGAACACGCTGCTTTGGAACGTAGCACCGCTGGCATTCCCACTTAAGGCAAGTGCACCAGATGGATGTATGCGTTTCAATACTTCTTCTATGGATGCACCACCGACTGGGTCGACAACACCTTGCCATTCTGTTTTATGGAGCGCTTTTGGTGTTATGTCATCTATGCGTGGTATGACATCTGTTGCGCCGATTTGTTTTAGTGTATCTACATAATCGGTATTACCAGAACTAGCGATGACATTGTAGCCAAGTGCATGTAACATCATTGCCGCCATTGTGCCTACTCCACCAGATGCGCCACGAACAAGGACAGGACCATTGTCGTGGGAAAGTCCATTTTGCTCTAAAGCATCAACTGATAGTGCCGCAGTGTAACCAGCTGTTCCGATAATCATGGCTTCTTCAAGTGTTAGATTTTCTGGTAGTGGTACGAGCCAGTTTCCTGGTAAACGCGTGATTTCGCTAAAGCCGCCATCATGGGCAACACCTAAATCATAACCAGTGGCGATGACTTTATCACCACTTTGAAAGTTAGGGTGCTGTGAGTCGATGACTGTACCAGCTAAGTCTATACCAGGAATGCGTGGATATTGACGGATAATTTTATTGTTTGGCTGTGTTGCGAGCATATCCTTGTAGTTGATACTCGAGTAATGGATACGCACAGTGACGTCTCCGTCAGGCAAGTCAGTGGATGTCAATGTTTGAAATCCGGGTGTAAACGTTCCTTCATTTTCTGTTACAACGAATGCTTTGTATGACTGCATAATGTGACCTCCTCATCCAAGGTTGGTACACCATTTATCGGTGATGTGCCAGGACTGGATGTGTATTTGATGAAGCATTGTTCAATTACGATACACTTTAAATATAACAAGGTTCGAAAGTATGTTGCAAACAATGGGGATAATAGGTTATAACTAAAGTGACAGGGTCAAGGAGGGATTGAGATGGACTATCGTTTTGAGCGTGTAACGCCAGATCAAGTACATCTTTTACGTCGTGTAAGTATCGAAACATTTGAAGATGCGTATCGTGAAAGTGATGAGGAAGATCAACACTTCCAACACTATTTTGAAACGGCTTTTAGCGAAGCAACGTTGACGGAAGAAGTTGAGCATCCAGAGTCACAGTTTTATTTGCTCGTAGTTGAAGGACGTGTTGCGGGTTATTTTAAGTTGAATGTTGGTGCAGCACAAACCTTTGATAAGGGCGATGATTACGCTGAAATTCAACGTCTTTATTTATATGAGACATATCACGGTCAGCATTTAGGACAAATAATGTTTGATGAGGCACTCACCATTGCTCGGACTTTGGAGAAAACGAATATTTGG
The DNA here is from genome assembly GCF_002902145.1 of Staphylococcus rostri. Taxonomy (GTDB): domain Bacteria; phylum Bacillota; class Bacilli; order Staphylococcales; family Staphylococcaceae; genus Staphylococcus; species Staphylococcus rostri. The sequence goes on from NZ_PPRF01000017.1 coordinate 61,249, forward strand.
TTAGGTGTATGGTCAGAAAATCGCCAAGCGCTGCATTTTTATCGGAAACAAGGTATGACGAAAACAGGAACGTTGGACTTTGTGATGGGCGGTGTTGTCGACGTGGATGATCTGATGGAGATGCCTATCGCAGCACATCGCTCTCAACAGTCATAAAATGTCAGCCGAAAGATAATTGGTTATGTTTGTAAAAAAGTGTAATATAAAGACAAGTAGTGCATTTAAAAATTTGGAGGTAATATTTATGAAAAAATTATTAACCGGCCTTTTTGCATTATCACTTGTATTAGCAGCATGTTCTAACGATGATGGCTCAAAAGATACTGACAAAAACAAATCTTCAGAGCCTAAAACAGAACAAACGAAACAAAAGACATCATCGGATAAAGACAAGACAACAAACAAAGACACCAAAGCTCAAAATGCTGATAAAGACAACACAAATAATAGTGTAGACAATGCGAAACAACCAGACACGACACAACCAGACAATCAAGCGCAAGCAACGAATGATACAACGACACAAAATAATGCGCAGATGAATCAACAAGCAACGGCGACAGCTAATAGTAATGCACCTTACCAAGGACAAAACGTGGTACCTGTTGCACAAAATTTGGTGCGTCAACCGATTAGTGAACAACAAGCGCAACAAGTTCTACCAGATTTTCAAAGTGCGTTACAAAGCGCAAATGCTGAAGCCAACCAATTCAATGGTTACCAAAATCCATACAATGATTATGCCATTGAAGGGGAGGATGGCTACCATATGTACGTTTTCAGCTTTTTAAACCAAGCAGATCCAGGTTCTTATACAATTGTAACAGTTGATAAAACAGGACAACCTAAAATTGTAGATCCTGCTTATCGTCAATAATCAAATAGAAGGATTGGGGTTATTTTGCCCCAGTCCTTTTGTATTTCACTGAGTTAAGAAAGGCAGCGGTAACCATGAAGTATGAATGTACATTAACAAATTTCACTTAGGATGGAAATAAAATTTTGAATTGTTTTGAAAAAAGTGGTAGTTTGGTAAAATGAAATATCAGTTCCTATACGTTTAAATTAAGTATGATTCATTATGTAATTTTATCTTTTATACATATTAAAAAAATTTACGATAACATATTGATTTGCCAATTAATACGTGGTATATTTTTCATGTGAAATAAATCACAATTTATTTTTATTTCATCAGTAAGTAAATAAATATTAAAGGAAGATGAAAGAGATGTTAGTACATTCATTTGATCCATTCCAAAATCTTGCTCTGTCTGCAGTAGTGGCAAGTATTCCGATCATTTTATTTTTACTCTGCTTAACAGTGTTCAAGATGAAAGGGATTTATGCAGCACTTACAACATTAGTAGTTACAATCGTAATCGCGTTGTTCGTGTTCAAGTTACCAGTGGGGATTGCATCTGGTGGCGTTATCGAAGGTTTTTATCAAGGTATTTTACCAATCGGCTTTATCGTAATGATGGCAGTTTGGTTGTATAAAGTAACAGTTGCGACAGGTCAGTTCGCAGTGATTCAAGATAGTATCACGACAATTTCCGAAGACCAACGTATCCAATTGTTATTAATCGGTTTCTGTTTTAACTGTTTCTTAGAAGGTGTAGCAGGATTCGGTGTACCGATCGCAATTTGTGCGGTATTACTTACACAATTAGGCTTTGAACCATTAAAAGCTGCGATGCTTTGCTTAGTAGCGAATGGTGCTGCTGGTGCATACGGTGCAATTGGTTTACCAGTAGCTGTTATCGATACATTAAGCTTACACGGTAACATTTCAGCACTAGACGTTGCACGTTCTTTAAACTACAGCTTACCGTTTTTAACAATCTTTATTCCATTCTTATTAATCTTTATTTTAGATGGATTTAAAGGTATTCGTGAAACATTACCAGCTATTTTAGCAACAATCGTTCCTTACGTAGTGTTACAAGTTTTACTTAGCTACGTTCAAGGTCCAGAATTAATTGATATTTTACCGCCATTAGCGTCAATGGCAACTTTAGCTTTAGTATCTAAACGATTCCAACCTAAAAATATCTTCCGCTTGAATGCTGAGGAGCCAAAGGTTGAAACACCACATCATAATGGTAAAGAAATCGTTTATGCTTGGAGCCCATTCATTATTTTAACAGTACTTGTACTTATCTGGAGTACGAAATCATTCAAAGGTTTATTCATGGAAGGTGGCGCATTAGAATTTTTAACAGTTCAAATTCCGCTTGCTTTCACAATGAATGATGTTTCAGAAAAACCAATTACATTAATTTTTAACTTGTTGAACCAAACAGGTACAGCATTATTAATTGCTGGTATTATTACAGTGATTTTATCTAAGCAAGTTAATTTCAAACGTGCAGGTCAATTACTTGCAGAAGCGTTCAAAGAATTATGGTTACCAATTTTAACAATCTGTATGATTTTAGCAATCGCTAAGTTAACAACATACGGTGGTTTAACAGCAGCAATGGGTGAAGGTGTTGCGAAAACAGGTGCAATCTTCCCATTCTTATCACCTATCCTAGGTTGGATTGGCGTATTTATGACAGGTTCTGTTGTAAATAACAACGCATTATTCGCACCAATTCAAGCATCTGTTGCACCGCAAGTCGGTACAGCTGGCGCATTGTTAGTAGGTGCCAATACAGCAGGTGGTGCGATTGCGAAATTGATTTCTCCACAATCTATTGCGATTGCAACAGCAGCCGTAAAACAAGTTGGTAAAGAATCAGAACTCTTGAAGATGACATTAAAATACAGTGCAGGTTTACTCGTAGTTTGGTGTATTTGGATCTTCATCCTATCATTAATTATTAGCTAGTCATAAGCGAATATATAGAGAAAAGCGTATGTGTTTCCTAGTATTAGGGAGTGCGTACGCTTTTTGTATTGGAGTGGGACAGGCATATCATTTATCGGAAAAGATTCCGTTGTCCCACCCAAAAAAAGCACGTATTCCTGCATGATGAGGTAATACGTGCTTTGTCGTTATAAGGCTGTTCAGCTTCTGTGGTGGAAAGATAATTATAAGTACCTAGTTTTATTTATATTGTAATTCCAGCTGAGTTGAAATAGCTGTCTTCATTTAGCGTACAGTCCTTTGTGATTGTGCGCTTTTTGAATACCATCGTTTCTTGATTGCTCGCTTGCCAAGGCGCCTCACTCCAACTAATTTTGGCTTTATTGGAGTTGTTAGTAAGCTTATAAGTGGAAGCCAAAATGGATTTTCCGTTCGGCTTGTTGCCTTAGGCGTCTCGCAATCGAAACGATTTACGCGTTAGCTTCAACACAATACATCGTACTACAGAATGTGTTAGTCAGCCATTACTACGCAAATTCTAAGCTGCATATCTTACAATACTTTGCTTTTTAGGACGTTGATAAAGCTTAAATATTAAGAGTATACGTGCTTTAAAATTATCGAAGTTTCTGTATCCATATGCCGTTCTTTTTATAAGTTTGATTTTATTATTAATCCCTTCAATACCACCATTGTTAAACTGTGGGTGCTCGATTGTTGAACGAATAATGGACGCGTGTTTTTGGTAGAATCGAACGACACGCCATACGCCGGTTGATACTTTCTTCTTCTCAACATTACGTAGCGTTTCTTTGAATCGTAACCAATCACATTGTTTCAATGCTTCTCTGAGCTCTTGAACAAGTATATAGACGTTATAAAGCTTCTCATCGAGGTTTAACAGATAATCTAACACATCCCTAGATGTCACATACGTCTTAAATGACCTTGAACGATAATGCTCATAACTATTGATTTCTTGTCTATTCATTAACAATAGTTTCCAGTGATTTTTAAGTTTTGTGTAGTCTTTAGGGGTACTATAACGACAACCATTCATAATTGAAACACGGTATTTATTCAATTCTCTATTAAGATGTTGAACGATATGAAATCGATCAAAGATGATAGTCGCATTAGGAAACACTTCTTTAATAAAATGAATGTAAGGTTCATACATATCGATTGTAACTGTTTCAACTGCTAATCGTTCTCGACGATCAAAACGATAAAAGTATTCTTTCAGGTTATAGATACGTCTATCTTCTAAAATATCTATAATTTGATTGGTTTCATTATTAATAAAGAGAAAACTCATAGCTGTTGTCACATGTTTAACGCTCTTAAACTCATCCATAGATATATGACGAGGTAAGCCTGATGAAGGCTTAACAGATAATGATTTGAAAGTCTTTTGAATACATCTATTAACCGTACTAGGCGACACACAACAATCAGCCGCAATGTCTTTCTCAGAACGTACTTGTGTGAGCTTGTCTTGAATGGCTAATTTAACACGATTAGAGATAAAGCAATGTTCATCAACAACATCTGTTTGCGCTGTAAAGGTTTTTTGACAGCACTGACACTTAAAGCGTTGTTTGGCTAGGTTAAAGTATACGATTGATTCTTGTGAATTCAATAGCGTTAAACGAGAGACGCGTTTACCGTGTTTATGAATTTGTTTCGAGTCCTTGTTAGTACAATACATACAACTTTCAGGGAGATAAGATAAAGTACCGTAGATGACTGTAGAAAGCTAACCACGCACTTTCACATCTTCATCAATATGATGTACTTGAATATTTTCATCTTTTATTTTGAGTAGTTTTAAGATATCATTACACATAGGCGCATCATGTCTCCTTTAATTTGGGTTTAGCCACTTAAAATTATAGAGGCATGAGCGCTTTTTGCATATAAAAAAGAAAAAGGCGGAATGGCTATTCATGCCATCCCACCACAAAAGATGTAGAACCCGTTATAAACGCTGTTCAAGTGTTTGCAGCATTTTATTGAAGTGATAATAGGTGTTTTCTGGTGCGTGTTCCGCAACGGTCTTATATCCGGCTGTACGTAAGGTTTTAAGACGTTGACTAGGTGTGTTTTGTATGACATCTAGCAGTTGTAAACCAAGTTTTTCGGCATTCCCGTATGGAACGAGAAAGCCATTTTCACCATGGCGAATTAACGATGTAGGTCCAACATTATCATCAAAACTAACGACGATGCTACCTTGATTCATAGCTTCTAGTATCATCAAATCGAAACCTTCATTACGAGACGGGATGCACGTTACTTTACTTTCTGCAAGATATGTACTCAGTTGTTGTGTTGTGGGACGGAGAAAAATCAAATCTTGTAAGCGTAAATACATAATGGTTTGCGAGAGTGCTTCTTTCTCTTGACCATCTCCAAATATTTGAACAGTATAGCCTTCTTCGCGTAAATCATCTTGAACGGCATAAACTGCTTCTATCAGTAGATCAAATCCCTTTTCGTACTCAAAGCGTCCAGCAGCTGTTATTTGATTTTTCTTCATCATATTATAGCGTTTTTCGGCTATCATATTTGGAACAACAAACACGGGTGTGTGTGGTAGCACTTGTTGGTACTGCGTTTTGTCCTGTGATGTAAGTGTTGTGAGGGCGTCTAAATGTGCATAATAACGAATGATTTCGTCACGGTATGCTTTGTTATGTGCTGTATAGTTCATATGCTCCATGCCGATTCGCCACTGCTGTGGCCTCGCATAACGCGCAATTAAGATGTTGAGGCTTGCACGCGTACCAATAAGGACATCTGCTGACTCTTGCTGAATCGCACGCAATAACTTACGTTCAATGTAACTCGAGTATTGGCGATAGCATGGCTCGTGTTTGGTAAGATAGTGAGGTTTCAGTAAAGGTGTAAACTTACGGATTCGATTAGCAAATAGTGGAATCATATTGCGTACTTTCAATTGATAGTCTACAAGTGATACCACTTTTACTCGGGAATCCAATTCAAAATACGGCTGACTTTGTGATTGGAAGACCGAAATAATTTTGACTTTATGACCTTCTTTTACAAGTTCGTTAGCTAAGTTACTGACTGTTTTGACTGTGCCCCCCATCGCATAAATGTTGTGCATTAAGAATGTGATTGATTTCATGATGCATCCCTCAATTTGCCTCTTTTAGCTCATTATAGCATTGATAATATGGCTAGAGAACTGAATGACTTTTGAGAATTTAGATTGAAGAGATGCTAATATTTATTACCAGTTTAATATAATTTATTGTCCTACACATTCTTCTAGTATATACTATTTTGTAATAGTGTAAAAAGTGTTTTCTTGATGTAGGTGGTGACTCGGATATTAAGGGTATAAAGATTTAGAGTTATAAAAGGGGAAGTGCTTTGGAATCAATATAAATCTAATAGGTGTGAAGTATTTTGAAAGTAATAGTAAAAATAGTTCTTATTTCATTAATATTTATTAACGTTTTGATTTTGCCAGCATATGCAGATTCATACCTGGACAAAAGTATTACGCTTAAAGAGTCAGGTGTTGTTGAAGCGCATCATATGGTTCAAAAAATCCCTAATAATGAGATTAGTATTGAAAGCGTTAAAAATATAGATACCGTAAAAAGTGCGGTTGGAACACTTCAAAACACCAAAAACAAATTTTATGGAACAGCTTTTGCAATAGATGATTATACGTTAATAACAAACAATCACGTGGTTGAAGAAAATTTTGGTATTGCGAAAGAACCGAAATATCATCCTGAAAAGCCTGAGAATTTAATATTTAGTCCGTCAAGAAATGGGGATAAAAGACCTTATCAATTTACTATTAAAGATGTAAAAATGATTAAAGGTGCTGATGTAGCTATTTTACACACAAATAAAAAGTTATCATCCTATATTACACCTTTAAAATTAGCTAATATACAAGACTTACCGCATTTGAAATTTAAAGATAATATTACAGTTTTGGGTTATCCAGCTAAAGGGTATTTACCTGAGTTGTTCTCTAAAGATTTAAAATATACGATGTATGCGTCTAAAGGTTATTACTTAATGAAAGCTAAGTCGATTGATCCACAATTTTATATTAAGTCAATTGTTCGAAAAGGGTCTTCTGGGTCTCCTATTTTAAATAGTGAAAATGAAGTTATTGGTATCATTATGGATGGGTCAAATAACGTAAATGCAAGCCTTACTGTACGCAGTAAAAATGAATTAGCATATGTTTTTGAATTATCAGGCTATGTCAGAGAACAGATTGAAAAAGAAAGATACTAAAAACTCATATACAAAATAAATGCATCCCAATGACCACAAATAAGGGATGCATTTTGTTTGATTGAATGATTGGAATTTAAGTTACATGATGGATTGATTGAATTTTTATGACGTAAGCGCTTTTTTCTTATTCTTTTTAGCGTTATAATTGAGATATTAAGATATTTTACAATTCAATAGCACAAAGGGTTATAAAGAGGCACATGAACGATGTGATGTTTCAAAAGGGATGATAGGCAGCAGTAGCGAAAAGAGTATGTTATATACTATTTTTGTCGGGGGAACAACGAATCTTTTGGATGCGCAAATTTTTGTGTCACGACCAAATATGAACAAACGAAAAGGGGGACTGGATTGTTATGAATAACCTACATAACAAGACAGATGTTGTACTCATCGGTGGCGGTATTATGAGTGCGACGCTAGGCATGTTGTTGAAAGAAGTACAACCAGATTGGGAGATTAGTATTTTTGAACGTCTTGGTAAATGTGCTGAGGAAAGTTCAAATGCTTGGAATAATGCGGGGACAGGGCACTCTGCATTATGTGAGCTGAACTATACGAAAGAACAAGCGGATGGTTCAATTGATATTACGAAGGCGATTCATATCAACGAACAATTCCAAGTATCGAAGCAGTTTTGGGCGCATTTAGTTAAAACGGGTCAACTACCTGAGCCGGAAAAATTTATACGTTCAGTGCCGCATATGAGTTTTGTAATGGGGACAGACAATGTGCGATTTTTAAAGGCGCGCGTGGAAGCGTTAAAAGACAACAACCTGTTTAAAAATATGACGATTTCAGATGAACCGGACACATTGAAACAATGGGTGCCGCTTATGATGGAAGGTCGTCAAAATTTAACAACACCGATTGCAGCAACACGTGACCACTCAGGTACAGACGTGAACTTTGGTACGTTGACAGGGCAGTTACTCAACCGTATTGAAGAACGTGACGCTGGCGTTTATTACGAGCATGAAGTGTTAGACTTGAAACAAAACAAAGACAAAACATGGACGGTTAAAATCCGCGATATTCGAGAAGACAAAGTATTTACAGTCGTTTCTAAGTTTGTGTTTATCGGTGCAGGCGGCGCAAGTTTGCCGTTACTTCAAAAAACAGGTGTGCCGGAATCTAAACATATCGGTGGTTTCCCGGTAAGTGGTCTGTTCTTAGTATGTAAAAATCCTGATGTTGTTGAGAAACACCATGCGAAAGTGTATGGTAAGGCAAAAGTAGGCGCACCGCCAATGTCAGTACCACACTTAGATACACGTTATATCGATGGTGAACGTACATTATTATTCGGACCATTCGCTGGCTTCTCACCAAAGTTTTTAAAACAAGGATCATATTTCGATCTCATCAAGTCTGTGAAGCCTAACAACTTACTGACGATGCTTGCGGCAGGTGCGAAAGAAATGCCACTCACAAAATACTTAGTGCAACAACTGATGTTATCTAACGATGAACGTATGGATGACTTACGTGAATTCGTACCAAATGCCAAAAATGAAGATTGGCGCGTTGTTGTCGCTGGTCAACGTGTACAAGTGATTAAAGATACCGACAAAGGCAAAGGAACGTTACAATTCGGTACAGAAGTCATCACGACACAAGACGGTACGCTTGCTGCGCTACTCGGTGCATCACCAGGTGCGTCTACAGCTGTACCAGTCATGTTAGACGTGTTACAACGTGCATTTGGAAGCGAATTCCCACAATGGGAAGCAAAAATCAAAGAAATGATTCCGTCATTCGGCAAAAAGCTGAGCGATGAAGATGCATTATACGAAAAAGTTAATGCAGATGTTGTGAAATATTTGCAACTTAATCCAGAAAGTAAATAAACGTAAAAGCCATTGGTAAGAAAGGCATCGCAACGCCTATTATAAATAGGTATTGCGCCCTTTACCAATGGCTTTTTTGTTATACAAGTGGCAATATAATGGTGAAAGTAGTACCGACGTCAGGTGTGCTCGTCACAGCCACTTGACCATGATGACAGGCGATAATGGATTGTGTAATTGCTAGACCCAGCCCGTTACTGTCAGTATGGGATGTTGCTTTATAAAAACGTTCAAAGATATGTGAAACGGTTTCGGCATCCATACCTGGACCATCATCTTCAACGGTAATCGACAGTGCTTCATTCTGTTGAGATAAGTTAATTTCAATCGTCCCATACATGGGTGTGTATTTAAGCGCATTACGAATAATATTACCGATGGCTTGTGTGAGTAAACGTTGATTGCCTGTGTATGACACTTCTGCCAAATCATAGATGATGCTCAATGCTTTCTGTTCAATGGTATAGCCTTCGTTGGCAATAATGTCTTGAATAACTTGATCAACTTGAAATGTATCATCAAACTTCAAGTGACCACCATTATCCATTTCTGATAAGAGTAACAGTTGCTGCGTGAGCTGACTTAAGCGATGTGTTTCATTGTAAATGCGTTGAATATATTCAGCCTGTTGCGTCGAATCTTGCTCATTTTGTAGTTGATTCAGCAAGTGATGAATATGTGTTAAAGGTGTTTTAATCTCATGTGATACGTTTTGAACAAAGTGCTGACGCATATCGTCGAGTTGTTTCAAAGCAACGCGCATCGTATCGAAATGTTGTTGCAGCGTGCCAATTTCATCTGAACGAGTTACAGCGATAGGCGTATTGAAGTTTCCTTCCATCATACGTTCAGTCGCTTTTTTTAATTGTTGCACAGGTTTTACAAGCGCATACGTCGACCAGATTACTAAAAGAATTGAGAAAACAACTAGTAATCCAATAAGTACGATGAGAAAATAACGAAATTCGGCTAATAAAAAGTTAATATCAGGGCGCATAAAGACAGCATAATTTCCAGATGTCGTCTGAAAACGTGTGCCAACGGTGTTGTGTGATTCATTGTCGAAAAAGCCTGTAATTACAGGGTTGAATGGACGATTACGAATGCCATGATAATCCTTACCAGCAAGTACTTGATCAATCGCATGTCGACTCAAATTATATTGCCGGAAAGACGCACCATAGTGATGTACTTTATGCTGCTCATCTACAGCAATAACTTGATAATTCAAATCGCCTAATAGCTTCAAATGTGCAGTGAGCGCTTCATCTGTATGGATATTTTTGTAAGTATCCGCACGCTTTAAAGTCGTCATCACTTTCGCATCATTTTGTTCTTTCAACGCAAAGTGGTAGTACACATTCGTCACTAAAAAACTTGCGATGGCACTAATTATCATCACGGTAATCGTATAAAAAGCGAGACGTGTATAGAGGGATTTAAACATCATACGTCACCTTATATCCTACACCGCGCATGGTTTCTATTTGAATGTTTGCGCCAAGTTTCTTCAAACGTGCACGTAGGCGTTTAATATGGACATCGACAGTACGTGTATCTCCCTCGTAATCAAAGCCCCAAATCTTGGTGATTAGTGTTTCACGCTCAAATACTTGTTGTGGATAGGCCACTAGTAGGTTGAGTAGCTCAAACTCTTTGTTCGGTAGCATGAGTACTTTGGATCCTACCTTTGTTGTGCGTTCCGCTTGATTGATGACAACGTTGCCCAATTCAATTTCAACGTCCGTTTGTACTTGATAACGACGGAGTACCGCTTTAATACGGAAAATCAACTCAGCGACTTCAAATGGCTTAGTGACATAATCGTCTGTACCGGCTAAGAAAGCACGTTCTTTATCACTGAGTGCATCACGTGCGGTCAACATAATCACCGGATAACTGTAGTCATATTTCAATGTTTGGCACAGTTCAAAACCATTCATGCCATCCATCATCACATCAACAATGGCAATATCAATCGCATGATCAGCGACATAATCAAGAGCAGCCTCAGCGCTGGGTTGTGTAATTGCCTGATAACCTTCTTTACTAATATGAGAAGAAACATATGTCAAAATTTCAGGATCGTCGTCTACGATTAAACAAGTAACAGTCATAAATACACGCCTTTCAAACATTAGATTTATTCATTTTATCATAGCGTATTTTGTAAAAACTTGCATTGAGAGTGGAGTGGAAAGTGCATTTTTCTATAAATATGACGTGTGTTCATATTCTGTTCATATAAGCCGTATATAGTTAAGGCATGATATGAAACGGAAGGGAGATTTGAACGATGAAATTAGCGATATCAGAATTAAAGTTTTACAAGTTTCGATACGCACTCATATTATTTATCGTTATTCTATTAGCGAGTATGGTGTTATTTATCACAGGTCTCGCACAAGGACTAGCACGTGAAAATGTATCCATGTTAGATGGCTTTAAAGCAGAGCGTTACGTGATACAGAAAGACTCAGAGGACTTATTGGAGAAGTCGAGATTTTCTGTCGATACACAGAAAGAAATTGAAGCGGTCATTCAAGACAAACCGATGAAAATTGCTAAGGTATCAACGCAATTTAAAGATTTTAAAGAAGATATGTTGTATGCCAACTTACCAAAAAGTGAGCGACCAACATTGAAAGAAGGTCATTATCCTCAAGGTGCACAAGAAGTCGTGTTAAACAGTAAGCTACAAGGAAAAGGAATTAAAGTAGGCGACTGGATTGAAGGTCAAGATCATGACAAAAAACTACAAGTCGTTGGATTTTTTGACCACGCCATGCATTCCCATGCTAATGTCGCATTGATGACAGATGAAGGATTGGAACAAGTTGCAGGACAACAAGTCGCAACCGCAATGTATCCATTACATGATGTGAGCGATCGTCAAATTAATGACTTAAAACAAATTGATGGCGTCAAAATCGCAACAAAAGATGACTTGAAAGCAGCAATTCCAAGTTATCAAGCAGAACAAATGCCATTGAACATGATGGTCATCAGTTTATTCGTTATTACTGCCATCGTCTTAACAGCATTTTTCTATGTTATGACGATTCAAAAAACATCAGAAATTGGTATTTTGAAAGCAGTCGGTATTAAAACTGGCCATTTGTTAGGCGCATTAATATTCCAAATTCTGTTCGTCACAATGTTAGGTGTATTAATCGGTATTGGACTTGTTGTAGGGCTCTCAATGTTTATGCCAAGCACGATGCCATTCGTTGTAACACCGACAATTATTCTGTTGACGATTGTCATATTTATTATCGTCGCATTAGTCGGCGCATTATTATCATTTGTACGTGTTTACAAAATTGATCCAATTGAAGCAATAGGAGGTGGCTTTGCATGAGTTTAAAAGTTGAAAACTTAGTAAAAACATTTGGTCAGGGTGAGGCGGCAACAGTCGTCTTAAAAGGTTTAGATTTTGAAGTACAGCCGGGCGAATTCGTGATATTGAATGGGGCATCAGGCTCAGGTAAGTCTACACTATTGACGATTTTAGGTGGTTTATTAACACCAACTGAAGGTAAAGTTTCTTTAGACGGACAAGATTTGACACAATTGTCGGCGAAAGCGCGTACGGATAAACGCTTAAAAGAGATCGGCTTTATTTTTCAGGCATCTCATTTATTACCGTATCTTAAAGTGAAGGAACAGTTGATTACGGTTGGGCAAGAAGCAGGGATGTCTAAAAGTGAAGCGGCAGCACGTGCGACAAGTTTGTTAGAACAGATTGGGTTAGGGCATCGCTTGGAAGCCTACCCACATATGTTGTCAGGCGGTGAGAAACAACGTGTGGCGATTATGCGTGCATGGATGAATCAACCCAAACTTCTATTGGCGGATGAACCGACAGCAAGTCTCGATGCGAAACGTGCGACGGAAGTAGTTGAGATGATAAAAAAACAAGTGCGTGACGAGAACGCGATTGGTATTATGGTTACGCATGATGAACGCTTATTCGATTATGCAGACCGTATGTTATATTTGGATGGCGGTCAATTAACGCAAAAATAATATAAAATGAAGGACGATGCAAATGGGTGCGGTAAACATTTGTATCGTCCTTTTCTATAAAATGGTAAGGATGAGCTGTACGACAATAAAGAGTGTCCATACGAATGGGTGATGAAGTAGCAACCCACAATAGTCACGAATATATGAACGTGCACGATAACGCAGTGGCGATAATGCACCGTAACCATTGACAGGGATACCAAGACGTTGGGCAATGCGTAATGCACGTAAAAGATGAAAATCACTTGTTACAATGACACACTGTGTTCCTGGTTGAATGAGTGGTTGACTGTATCTCAAATTTTCACGTGTATTTGTTGAATGCGCCTCACAAGTGATGTTTTCTTGAGGAATACCCAACTTAATTAGATAACGTTGCATAGCAAGTGCTTCTGAGATAGGCTCGTCATCGCATTGCCCCCCACTAACAATCCACTGAGTTGTGTCACGATGTATCGCATAGGCAGCATCAAGGCGCGCTTGTAGCAATGGTGAGACGACTTCAGATGAAATGCCAGCACCTAGCACGATGAGTGTATCTGGTGCTTGTTTCGGCGGTGTTTGACGTAAATACCATGAAAAATAAAGATAGGCAGGCAGACTTAATAAAAAGACGAGTGTTAGACCGTATAAAAGTTGAAAACAGAATCCTATAAATGGTGGCACAATTGTAGCTAATAGCGCGCTTCCGATACATAGACTGCTGATTGCGATGAGATAGAGACTCAATGTATTAATAAAGTGACGGCCATCTGATTGTGTAAATAGAATGTTATGCTGTTTGAATGCTAAGTATAATAAGATACTTACTGATAATGCAATGGATGTCCATGGAATAACATGTGTGCGTGTCGAGAGCCATACGGTTAACATATTGAGTAACAAAATAGATTGAAACAGACGTAGTGGTCCATTTTGATATGGGATATACTTCGCCATACATATAAGAATGAGATATAATAATGGAATAACTGAAAGTAAGATTCCCATATTTAAGCCCCTTTATCGGATGATATACTACATGATACTAAATTTTCAGTGTTTTGGCGTGATTTAGCAGTTTCTTTGTTAAGAAATTGTTGATACGATGTAGGGTACATTGATATGGAGAATAGAGGAGTGCAAAATATGTTGAAAAATGACATAATGAATCAACATATCCGTTTTATGGGTGAATTCATGACGAATATGAATGCGTTGACGGCGGGATTGTTGCGTGATTTAAGGGAACAATATGGTATTTCTAACGAGCAGTCTAGCGTATTATTGATGCTGTCACATGAGAAGGCATTAACATTAACGGAGATTACGATACGACAAGGTGTAAATAAAGCGGCAGTGAGCCGACGCGTTAAGAAGCTGTTAGACTTGGAGCTAGTCAAATGTGCGTATGCGAATTCTGAAACGGACAAGCGTTTAAAATATATTGAACTGACAGATTACGGTATGGCCTATGTACAAGATTCACGCAGTCTCATTGCAGACTTAGCAACAGAAGTGTTGTCGGACATTCCAGGTGATGAGTTGGATGAAACACGTGCAGTTTTAGAAAAAATTGATAGTCGCTTGAAAGGACTTGTTCAAAAAAGTACAGCTGAGAAGTCACTACACTAACGAAACATTTAAGTATAGTGTCATGCGATATGTAAGAAAAAGGAGATGAAGCTATGAAGCGGTGTCCAAAGTGCCACAATCGTTTACAACATAATTCTTATTGCTTAGATTGTCACCTGCAAGTGCATTATTCTGTAGAACCGCCTAATCAAGATTCAAAATCTCCACAAAAAGCGACTTCGGATGATGCGACAAAATCTATAAAAAAATGGGTGCCAGCTATTATTGGTGGCTTTATTAGTGTTTTATTACTTATTTTATTTTTACTGTTACGCAACTTTAATTCACCAGAAGCGCAAGCCAAAATATTCGTAAATGCTGTGAATAATGGTGACGCGGCTAAGGTGGCAACGATAGTCAGCACGAAAGATAATAAAGTTGGACGTCAAGAAGCTGCCCGCTATATTGAATTTATAAAAAAAGAAATGGGCATCAAAAAGTTTGAGAAGCAAGTGTATCGTCATGTCGGGAAATTTGATGAAGATTCGCCAGTTGCTTATGAAATAAAAACCGACAATAACCAAAAAGTGTTACGTATTAGTAAAAATGGACGTCGTTATTTAATTTTTGATAACTTAGGATTTCAAGCACCGATGAAGAAAGCCGTCGTCAAACCTAATACATCAGCAACTTATGAATTTGAAGTCAACAGTCAGAAAAAGAAAGTAATGGGCAAAAAAGATGAAACAATTCTGCTCGGCTATTTTATCCCAGGTGACTATGTGCTGGATGCGACGAAAAAAACACCTCGAGGTACATACGAAGGACAGTTGAAGTTTAATACCGGCTCAAGCGATCATGATACTGTCAACGTGACTGAAGATTTTCAAGAAGCACGTGTGAAAGTAAATATAAAAAATAGTGGCGGATTGGACCAAGATTCATTAAAAGTTGTGATTAATGGTGAAACGCTAGACGTAACAGAGAATCAAACATATGGACCTTTCCCACTTAACAAAGATTTGACGATTGCTGCTGAAGGTAAATCGCATGGGAAAACATTCAAAACAGCAACTGCAAAAATTGCACAAGCTGACGTGAAAGAAATGAATGAAGTGACGGTAGCATTTAATCAGCAAGAAATTGAAAAATACAATAAAGAGAAAGAAAAAGATGTATTAGATAAAATTGGAGACTTTGTTAAAAAGTATACATCAGCACGTAAGGAAGCATTTCAATCACACAGTATGAATGCCATCGAACCTTATCTCGTCAAAGATACAGACTTGTATAAGGCGATGACAACAGATGTGAAAAAGCAGCAGACCAGACAGGAACAATCGCCCGAAGTGACATACGTCGATAAAACGAATAACTTTTATTCCGTTATCGTTCAAAGTGAGACGGAACAAGGCAATACAGTGCAATCACATTACTTGTTGCAAGGCGATGATGATGGCAAAAACTTAAAAATCGTCAACTATCAAGCATACTAAGCCTGATAGTGACGATTTTTTGCTGTTAATAATGAGTTAGTACAACATGAAGGAAGCTGTAATAACAAGGGAATAATCGATTGACATTCGATTGAAAAGTGGAGAAAGCCAGTAATAGCAATGGAATAATCGATTGACATTCGATTGAAAAGTGGAGAAAAGCCAGTAATAACAAGGGAATAATCGATTGACATTCGATTGAAAGGAGGAGAAAAGCCATTAATAACAAGGGAATAATCGATTGACATTCGATTGAAAGGAGGAGAAAAGCCAGTAATAGCAATGGAATAATCGATTGATATTCGATTGAAAAAGGGAGAAAGTCAGTAATAACAATGGAATAATCGATTGACATTCGATTGAAAAGAGGAGAAAAGTCAGTAATAACAAGAGAATAATCGATTGACATTCGATTGAAAAGAGGAGAAAAGTCAGTAATAACAAGGGAATAATCGATTGATATTCGATTGAAAAAGGGAGGAAGTCAGAGAATAATCATAGGTTTCTGCTTGCAATTTCCGCTTATCTTTGAGATGTTGACATTGATTTATATAAAAAGGGGTTGGAAACAATGACGACATTTTCTGAAAGACTATTTCAACGCGTCGAACCAATATGGCAAAGCTATTTGGAACATCCATTTGTAGCAGGTATTGGGACAGGGACATTAGACAAGGATAAATTTAAACATTGGTTGAAACAAGACTATCTGTATTTAATCGATTACACGCGTCTATTTGCGCTCGGTGTTACAAAAGCACGTGATTTAGAGACGATGACATTATTTGGTACACTCGTTCATGAAACATTGCACACTGAAATGCAGTTACATAGAAATTATGCGGCGCAGTTTGGCATTTCTGAACAGGAATTAGAGGCAACGACACCGGCAAGTACAACGACGAGTTATACAAGTTATATGTTAGATCATGCGCAACGTGGTGATATTGAATATGTGATTGCAGCTGTGTTGACTTGTACGTGGAGTTACAACTATATTGGACGTGCACTGAATGAAATCAAAGGGGCTGCGGAACAACCGTTTTATGGCGAATGGATTCAAATGTACAGCTCTGATGAATTTACGGCACTTACAAATCAACTGATAGAGATGATGGATCATGCAGTAGAAGGTCAAAGTGAAGCCACTTTACAAGCGCTTGAAGATATTGTCGTACGCACAAGTTATTATGAATATATGTTTTGGGATATGGCAGAAAATAAAGAAATGTGGCCAGTACCTGATATTCATGCAAAATAGAAAAAACGTAGCGAGTATTTGAAAAAATGCTCGCTACGATTCTAAATTGGATTATAAACTTTTTGGTCTGCGATTACGGAAGAACAAGCTGATAAAATAAAGAAATGCAGCAATCCCTGTAAAAATAATTGCATTATGTACAGCATTCGATTCAGCAAGTATGTCCGTAGCATTTACATTGCCAATAATTGCCTGTATCGGTTCAAACGCGGCAGACAATTGTTTGGCTGCATCACGAATAATGACTAATAAGCCAACTGGAATGAAAAAGATACACAATGATACGATAAAGTTGACGATTTTAAGTAATGTCCGATTATATACAAGCGTTAAAATTGCCAAAACAATGTTAACGAAGCATAAAATAAAGAAGCCATTAATCGTCCATGATAATTGTGTAACGACTTGCTCAAAATCTGATAAATCCACAAATGTTTGGCTGCTCAACTCTTGATTAAATTGTTGTAATTGCTTGTAGTTAAGCTCAGTATTTAAAAAGTTAGAAGTAAATAAAGGGTCATGGTACATACTATATGCAGCTATCGCAGTAAGAACCATCGCAATTAACGTTAAAATAAAGCTAACGCCTGAACGACGCTTTTTTATATGTCGCTTCTGATATATCATTTGTTCGTTATGATTTGGTCCTTGATTCATAATGTGCCTCTTTTCTGTTTAGCTTGAGTTTATTGATGACAATAATGATTCATTATATTATAAGATAACGCTATTTCAAAGTTATATAATGTCGCATTGTTAAAATGAGAAACTGATAGGTCGTCTTCACAAGCATAGGTTAATAGAAGATTTCGTATCAAGCACAATAAAATCTTTCAATTATGATATTGTCTATTTATAATAGGTTTATAATTAAAATTTAAAAAGTGAGGGATCGTATTGAAACGAAATATTATGAGTAAGTTAATGGGGCGTTACTTGTCTCATCAACGACATATGAAGTTTAAGACAGAGCCAGAAATAGAAGCTTTTTTAGATAAACGTCGCGTGTTGAATGAGGAAAAGCATAAGCAACCAGATCAGATTAACGTGAAGTCTAACCTCGTTAAAGATATGTTTGATGAGATGCAAGTATTTCGTTTTAACTTCGGTCATCATATTAAAAATAAAATTTTATATATTTATGGCGGAACGTTTGTATTACAGCCATCTGCATTCCATTGGCGTTTTATGGACAAGTTGGCATATGAGACATTACATGAAGTCATTATGCCAATCTATCCAAAAGCACCAGCACATACATACCGTGATACGCATGCAGCGATTGAAGATGCGTATCGCCGTCTGTTAAAAGAAACAGAACCGGAGAACATCGTTATTATGGGCGATGCGTCTGGTGGGAATATGGCGTTAAGTTTTGTACAAAATTTATTGAAACAAGATGAATTGCCATTACCCGGGAAATTATATTTGATTTCGCCATGGCTCGACTTATCACTTTCGAACCCAGATATTACAGAACAAGTTCAAAAGCAAGATCCGATTCAAAATATTTTCACACTGCAACAAATTGCGAAAGTATGGGCAGGCGATTTAGAGCGTAAAGATCCACGTATTTCGCCAATGTACGGCAGTGTACGTGGCTTGCCACCTGTGTATATGTTTGGTGGCACGAGCGAAATTTTCTATCCAGATATGTGTCAATTAAGCAATTATTTCGATGCGGAACAGCAACCGCTCCATTTCTACACATACAAAGACATGGTGACAGCATTCCCGCTGTATCCGATTGTTGAATCGCACAAAGTGTTGAAACAAATTCGCAAAACAATTGATCAATAAATCAAATACGGAGCTGACAACGGCATGTAGACTGTTGCAGCTCTCTATTATTTTCAAAGGGGAGCCAAATTATGAAACCAGCAATCTATCCTTACCAGTACAATGACATTTGTGCCCAAATTCAACGCTTAAAAAATGTGTACAGATCAGTGAATGATATAGAAACAATGCGCGTTGTTCAAGTCGATACACGTGATGCCATACTCAATGCGTTTACTGAGACAGATGCACAACTGCTTGAGACTGTTGAGCGTTTGATGAATATTCGCTTATCTCAAATGCAAGTAGATGACATCCTAACAACACTACGAAACTATGTTATCCCGTTTGAATTGCCTTCCCAAAAAAGAATGGAAAAGACATTTCGTAAGGTTAAAAAAATTAAATTTCCATCAGTTGAAGCGGCTTCACTCTATACACACAGTTTCATCGGTTGGAACGACTTAGCATCCAATCGCAAATATATGATGTACTATGATACACAGGGACAACTTCAAGGGTTTTATGGCGATTTATCTAATCAGGTTGTGAAAGGTTTTTGTTCAATTTGTCAAAAAGAGTCGAATGTCGCGTTATTTATGAAAAAGACGAATAGTGCGAGTGAAGGACGCTATACGAAAAAGGGCGATTATATTTGTCATGATAGTACACGTTGTAATGAACAGCTAACAGATATTACAGATTTTTATGCCTTTATTAATAAGTTAGCACGATAAGTATCAACGAGCGTAAACAGGGATGGAAACCTGAATACGCTCTTTTTTACGAACATTTATATTAAAAATTCAAAAAATTTCCGTGCAATTAATTATAATTTTTAGTAGAATGTTTCTTATACAAAAATTTAGAAATAAAGTAGATGGACAGTGAAGAGATTGTCAAAGGATATTTTCACTTTAGTTACAGATTGTGATACTGCCGATTTGTACAAATGATGTGTTACTTGTGCAATGAAGTTCTCGCAATTTTATTTTCATTACTAAAAGGAGAGATTCCATGGATTTATTGGTCGGTACGTTGTTTTTGATTTTAGTCCTCGTTATTTTCACGTTATTTACTTACAAAGCGCCTAATGGTATGCGTGCGATGGGTGCGTTAGCAAACGCGGCGATTGCGACATTTTTAGTAGAGGCATTCAACAAGTATGTGGGTGGCGAAGTACTTGGCATTAAATTTTTAGGCGAGCTCGGTGACGCAGCAGGTGGTTTAGGCGGTGTTGCAGCTGCAGGTTTAACAGCACTTGCGATTGGTGTGTCACCGGTTTATGCGTTAGTAATTGCAGCAGCTTGCGGTGGCATGGATTTACTACCGGGCTTTTTTGCGGGTTACATTATTGGTTATTTAATGAAATATACGGAAAGATATGTCCCAGATGGTGTTGACTTAATTGGTGCGGTGATTGTCGTTGCGCCACTTGCACGCTTAATTGCAGCGGGTTTAACGCCGGTGGTCAACAACACATTGTTAAAAATTGGCGATATTATTCAAAGCTCAACGGATACTAACCCAATTTTTATGGGGATTATTCTTGGTGGTATTATTACCGTTGTAGGTACAGCGCCGTTAAGTTCGATGGCGTTGACAGCGTTGCTAGGCTTAACAGGTGTACCAATGGCGATTGGTGCGATGGCAGCCTTCAGTTCGGCGTTTATGAATGGTGCATTGTTCCACCGTTTACGTCTAGGTGATCGTAAAGCAACAATTTCGGTAAGTATCGAGCCACTTTCACAAGCAGATATTGTATCAGCGAATCCAATCCCAGTGTATTTGACGAACTTTGTCGGTGGTGCTGCAGCGGGTCTTGTTATCGCATTGTCAGGTCTGATTAATGATGCGACTGGTACAGCAACACCGATTGCAGGATTTCTCGTAATGTTCGGTTTTAACGACTGGTTAACAGTTGTATTATATGGTGTCGCAATGGCGATTATCGGACTGATTGCGGGTGTGCTCGGCTCTATTGTTTTCAAAAACTACCCAGTGGTCACAAAACAAGATATGATTGCACGTGGTGCGACAGACGCATAATGTTATACGAAAAGAACCGATTGAGTCAATTCAGTCGGTTCTTTTGAATTTATAAACAAATACTTATTGATTTTGAGAAGAAAATGCTTGTGCAATATCGCGTAGTTTTGCAGGGGCATCTTCTATTGCCATTTTGACTTCTACGACATGCATACGGTCATTATGCGTATCTATTTCTTGAAAAATATTTTGTAAATCATTGGTTGTAAGAGCATCATGAACAGCAACTTGCTCACCACCGAAAACGGCAGGTAGTGCTTGATAGTTCCACATTTGAATATCGTTGTATGGTTCATACATGCCGTGAATGAGGCGTTCTACTGTGTAACCATCATTGTTAATAACAAAAATGACGGGTTTCAGTTGCTGTCTAATCATTGTTGATAATGCTTGTACAGTTAATTGTAAAGAGCCATCTCCTATTAATAAGAGATTACGTCTATTTGGATTGGCTATTTGTGTTCCTAAAGTTGCAGGTAAGGTATAACCAATAGAGCCCCATAATGGCTGCCCGATAAATGTGTTGCTTCTATAAAGTGATAAATTGTACGCACCAAAAAATGAAGAGCCTTGTTCTGCGATAATGATATCTTCAGGTTTAATAAAAGATTGTATCATTGTAAAGTAATTTTGTTGTGATAATGGTTCGTCATTAAGCGGTAATGTAAAATCTTGTTCTTTTTCATAAGCTGGGAATTTAGTCGTATTGCAATAATTTAGTTTCAGTAAGCCTTCTAGAATATTAGTCAGAGATACATCATTTAAAATAACATCATTGATTTTTAAATGTTTGTGGTTTAAGGTCACAACATTTTCCATATTAAATTGATGAGAGAACCCTGCTGTAGCAGAGTCAGTTAGTTTTGCTCCGATAGTTAAAATCAAATCGCTATGATTCACATAATCTTTAATATGTGTTTCTGCAATCTCTCCATCATAAATACCTAAATAGTGTTCATTTTCTTCATTAAAAGCCCCTTTACCTAATGAGAGTTGTGCAACAGGGATATGTGTTTGATTGACAAATTTTTCTAACTCATCCTGTAAGTGAAAGCTGTTAATTTCATGACCGGCAAGAATGACAGGTTGCTTTGCCGTTTCAAGTCGTTGTGCAATTTGCTGCACATAATCAGAAATGTCTTGAGAATGTGTGGGTTGTAATTCAAAAGGTTGCGATACTTGAATTTCTGTTAGTGCAACATCGATAGGCAAGTGGATGTGCACAGGTCTACGTTCATCGACAGCTGTTTGGATTAATCGAGGAATTTCTGATGTTGCATTTTCTGGTGTGATATAGCCTTGAGTAGCTGTAATGTGTGTAAACATTTTTCGGTAATCATCGAATGTACCTTCTCCTAAAGAATGATGTACATACTTGCCTGCTTTTTCTACTGCGCGTGTGGGTGCGCCCGTAATCGCGATAACTGGAACGCGTTCTGCATAAGCTCCGGCAATACCATTTACTGCACTGAGTTCACCAACGCCAAAAGTTGTAACTAATGCACCGAGTCCATTAACACGTGCATAACCGTCTGCAGCATAACTTGCATTAAGCTCATTTGTATTACCGATCCATTTGACTGAAGGATGTGCAACAATATCGTCTAAAAATGCTAAATTAAAATCACCAGGAACACCAAATATCTCGTTCACACCAGCAGCATGCATGGATGCTACTAAATATTGTCCTACACGTTGTTTCATTATCAATACGCCTCCGTTATGATTAATATGTTTTTAGCATAACAACTTTCAATTAATAGGTAAAGTATGTTGACTTATTTTTGTTAAGACAAAGTTTAGAGAGTGTACTATAATGAATATAATTACAGAAGGAAAGCGAATGATTGCCGTGCCACAAAATGATTATGAACATATGTTGTTTTACTTTGCATACAAGACATTTATTTCGACGGCTGATGACATGATTGAATCCTATGGCATGAGTCGTCAGCATCATCGATTTTTATTTTTTATTAACAAATTACCGGGTATTACGATTAAGGAATTATTAGAAACTTTAGAGATTTCTAAGCAAGGTTCACATGCAACGTTGCGAAAATTAAGAGAAGAAGACTTAATCACAGAACAGGTCTCTGAGGTGGATCGACGTGTAAAACATTTGTATGCGACTGAAAAAGGACGTACACTCATTACAAAATTGAATCAAGCACAAGATGAATTGTTACAGACGATTCAATCAGAAGTTGGTGACAATTGGTATGATGTTATGGAAGCATTGGCGAATCATAGAGAGGGTTTTGAGAAGGTTAAGCATTTGAAAGATGATTCGGAATAATTGCATGGATATTATTAAAGGGGACGATAAATATGAAATTGGGTTTAATTGGAATTGGTAAAGTGGGAAGTCAAATTCTAACAGATATTCAATATTTGAATTTGTTTTCTGATATTGTAGTTATTGATACGAATGAACAGTTAGCAAGAGGGGAAGTTGTAGATCATCAACATGCACAAGGGTTGAAGTCGACGAGCCATATTCGTATTAACAGTGGGGATTATGCGGACCTAGTGGATGCGGATGTGATTGTTGTGACAGCGAGTATTGCGACAGATCCTAATTTACCTGACCGTACAGCGTTAACCAAAGGCAATGTAGCAGTTGTAACGGATGTGATGAATCGTATTCATGCAGTGACGCAACAGCCGCTTATTGTTTTTGTGTCGAACCCCGTGGATACGATCACGTATGTAGCAACACAAGTGAATGATTATCCGAACGAGAAAATAATGGGTACAGGAACGTTATTAGAGAGTTCGCGTTTTAGAACGTTGATTGCTAAGCATTATGATATTGATCCGAAAAGTGTAGAAGGTTTTGTGATTGGGGAGCATGGCCAACATGCAGTGCCAGTATGGAGTAAGACGACCATTGCAGGTATGTCGTTGGATGAGTTTGAATTATTGTCCAACAAAGCATCCATCAACCGAACAGCAATTACGCAACAAATTGATAAAGTATCTTTTGATGTGTTCCATGATAAAGGTTGGACGAACGTTGCGATTGCGAAGACGACCGTCGAACTGGTAAAAAGTTTGATGTTGAATGAAAAATCAATTTTACCGCTGACATCACTTGCGAAGAATGGACGTTTAGCAGTGAGTTTGCCAACATTAGTGACACGACAAGGCGTTGAACACGTATTCCAAATTGCTTTAGATGAAACGGAGCAGCAGCAATTTGAGCAGGCACAAGCGTATATTCAACAAACGATTAATACACATTATCATAAATAATGAAAGCACACCGTATAGTGGATGACAATGTATCCATTTATACGGTGTTTTATATTGTGTTATTTACGTGGTATGCCAATGCGATGGCCGAGTTGTGCAGGCCATTCTTGCTGACCTTGTGATGCATAGTAATGTACTAATTGCTGATAAATATCGTCTGGATAAGGGGCTGCACGACGCGTGTTACGGTCAATACCCATCATCATCGTTTCCCCAGTCGCACATAACGTGTTAGTCTCTCTGTCGAACAATGTCATAAAGAAATGCGTCCGTTTTTCATCGTAGTCATAGATGCGGACATGAATATCAATCGTATTCCCTTGTGCGATTTCTCGTATATACGTAATATGTGTTTCAAGTGTGAAGACGGTGTAGTTACGACGCGTCCGTTCTTCAGTCGTCAATCCTATTTGATCATGAAAGTGGTCGATAGCCAGGCTGAACACACGCGCATATTCTGCATCATTCATATGTCCATTACGATCAATCCAAGCATCATCGACCAACGTTGTATCAACGAAAGGGTAGCTCAACATAATAACCGCTCCTTTTAAACAATATAGTTCCAATATAGCATGAACCTTCATCTAAAAACATAAAAGGTTGCGTTATCTGAGAACGTTGTTATATACTTTAAAACGTAACGATTACGATTTATAAAAGGTGGGCTATTCATAATGGATAAAAAAGTACCAGTAACTGTATTAAGTGGTTATTTAGGTTCGGGTAAAACAACGTTACTGAATCATATTTTAAATCATCGTGACGGACGTCGTATCGCAGTGATTGTGAATGATATGAGTGAAGTGAATATCGACAAAGACTTAGTAGCAGATGGCGGGGGCTTATCTCGTACAGATGAAAAGTTAGTAGAGCTATCTAACGGTTGTATTTGTTGTACGTTGCGTGAAGATTTACTTCGAGAAGTGAAGGCAATTGCGGAACGTGGCGGTATTGATCAAATTGTCATTGAATCTACGGGGATTTCCGAGCCAGTGCCTGTTGCGCAAACATTCTCATATATCGATGAAGAGATTGGCATTGATTTAACACAATTATGTCAGTTGGATACGATGGTAACGGTAGTGGATGCACATCGTTTTATGAGAGACTTCCAATCTGAAGACTTATTGTTAGATCGAGATCAAGCGGTAGGCGAAGGGGACGAACGTACGATTGCCGACTTATTGATCGATCAAATTGAGTTTTGTGATGTATTGGTGCTAAATAAAGTGGACTTAGTAACAGAAGAAGAAATCAATCAGTTAGAGGCGATGTTAAGAAAATTACAACCGTCTGCGAAAATCATTAGAACAGTTAATGGACAAGTAGACTTAGATGATGTTTTA
This sequence comes from Staphylococcus rostri, assembly GCF_002902145.1. Classification (GTDB taxonomy): domain Bacteria; phylum Bacillota; class Bacilli; order Staphylococcales; family Staphylococcaceae; genus Staphylococcus; species Staphylococcus rostri. The sequence goes on from NZ_PPRF01000017.1 coordinate 86,985, forward strand.
GATACAGGGTTATTTAACTTCGATCAAGCAAGTCAGTCTGCTGGCTGGATTCAAGAATTAGAAGCTGGCGGTCATGCAACACATACACCAGAGACGGAAGAATATGGTATTTCATCATTCGTTTATAAACGCCGTCTGCCATTCCATGCACAACGCTTTAATGATTGGTTAGAAGGTATGTCGAAAAATATCGTCCGTGCAAAAGGGATTGCATGGCTTGCACAGTATAATGAAGTCGCATGCCTCGTATCACAAGCTGGCAGTGTTGTAGATATCCATCCAGTCACGTATTGGGTAGACGCAATGCCAAAAGCTGAGCGCGCTGCGATTCTGCAAGAGCGTGAAGATGTCCGCGCTGATTGGGACCCAGAATATGGCGACCGTCAAACGCAACTTGTCATCATCGGTATCGACTTAGATGAAGCCGCAATGACACGTGAACTAGATGAATGTTTATTAAAAGCAACAGAGATTAATGCCGACTGGTCACAATTAGAAGATCCATACGGTTGGCAAATTAGACGACAAGCTTAATCAAGCACATAAAAAAGCACGGTACGCGTCAAAATCGCGATACCGTGCTTTTTAAATTAGTGTCTGAAAATCTCAATAAATGTTGTAATAATCGGTACACCGAGTAAGTCAACAAGGAAGGCCCCTACAATTGGCACGACCAAGTACGCACGTGGTGAATTACCAAACTTTTTCGTAATGGTATCTAAGTTCGCCATCGCATTCGGTGTCGCACCAAGTCCGTGACCGATGAAACCACCAATCATTACGGCTGCATCGTAATCTTTGCCGAGTAAGCGGAAGACCACGAAGATTGAGAATAAAGATACGAAAAGAATTTGGAATAATACGATTACAACAAGTGGTAATGCTAAGTTATAAATTTCTGTTAATTGGATACTCATTAAAGCGATTGATAAGAAGACGCTCAATGAAATATCACCAATTTGGTTTGTTAATTTTAAGTCGATAATATCTAAATTCATAATTTCTGATACGTTACGGATAATTACGGCTACAAACATTGATGCAACATAGAGTGGAATGTTAAAGCCAGTCGCTGCACTGAATTGTTCGCCGAGATAAGTACCTAACGCCATACAGAATAAGATAATGGCCATTTGAATAAAGAACACTTCATTCAATGTGAAATGTTTATGTAGACGCTTGTTCAAATCGACTTCAGAATAGTCTTTTTGAATGACATCAGTTTCTTTTGGTGCTAAATCGTAGCGTTTAATTAAGAAACGAACGATAGGGCCACCTAATAGACCACCAGCAACAAGTCCTAATGTTGCTGCAGCAAGTGCGGCTGCAACTGCTGAATCCACACCATAGTCTTGGATTGTTTGACCATAGGCTGCTGCATTCCCGTGTCCACCTTCCATTGACATCGCACCTGCTGTTAAACCGAGCAATGGGTCAATGTTCAGTAACTTAGCTGCTGAAACGCCAATAACGTTTTGGAATGTTGCGAGCACACCACATAGCAACCAATACACAATTAAGACTTTACCACCCATTTTTAATAACTTGAATGATGCCCCAAGTCCAATTGTTGTAAAGAAAGCGAGCATAAAGAAATCTTGGAAAAACTTACCATCTAATTTAATTGTGATGACACCTGTTGAAGCTAAAATTGCTGAGATAATCGCAAAAATTAAGCCACCGATAACAGGTGCTGGAATACTCAAACGATTGAAAATCTCAACCTTATTAATAATTGCCTGTCCAATGATTAACAAAAGACATGCGAGAAACAATGTCGTAATACTGTTAAGTTCGATCATAAAATCGTTCCCCCCTTAGTTGTTAAATGAGAAAAGGCTTACAACCCCATACTAGATAATTATACTTTTTATCGCATAAAAAAGCTATATTTAAATGAACATTTGTTACAAGTATGCAATTTGTACATTAAATTTATTATCTATTTTTTACTTTGAATGATGAGGTAAGCGCGTTATGGATAACTACAAAGTATGAGTGTTTCGGTGCTTTTGACGATATGTTGTCGCATTGACGCCGAAGAATTTTTTGAAGGCTTTGGAGAACATCAATGGTTCTTTATAGCCAACACGCATTGCGATTTCCTGACTTTGGAGCGTCGTTTCTTTGAGTAACTTGGCTGCTTGAAACATACGCAATTGCATTAAATAACTTTGTGGCGATTGGTCCAAATTTTGTTTGAATAGCTTGTACAAATAACTACGACTCATATTGACGTGGCGTGCGACTTGTTCAATCGTGATGGGGTGCATGTAAGTACGGTTCATATAGCGAATGGCTTCACGTACATTTGAATATATTTCGTTTTCTTGCTGATGAAAGTGTTTAGGTGCCACTTGATATAACGCATACAGTATGTCGTATAAGTCGCGCATATGTTGGATATCATCAGCGTTCTGGATGGTATAGTTTTGCGCTGTATGACACATATGTTCGACAAGCTGAGAAAGGGTGGTCGTATCTGTATTTTGTATAACTGGGACATCGACTAAGGTTGTGCGTTGTAAATAGTCTGTAGTCAGTTGCCCGCTGAACCCAACCCAGTAATAAATCCATGGGTCATCTAGTGAAGATTGATAGTTGACGTGCATACCCCGTTGCAACACAAAGACATCTCCAGCTGTTAAATGATATGTTTCGTTATTGTATGTAAATGTGCCGCTCCCTGACATCACAATATGAAGCACTGCTGCCTTGCTCACTTCATATTCATAGCCAGTATTTGGTGTGCCAATTTCAATGCCACATTCGTCAATATTTGCGTCGATATGACGTTTCTTAAACTTCTTCCATAACAATTGCATGGCAAATCTCATCCTAGTTCATATTAAATATGGAAACATTTTAGCATATTTTGTCGTGATAATTGAATATATCTTTTATTTGATATGTGCTAAATTTCTAAAGTAAAAAAATTAGTTAAATTTATTAATCAGGAGAGAAGTTAATGATTGCAACGAGATATAAAAATATGACCAATCATTTTAAAGGAGATGCGGTGACACAAGTAAGCTATATTCCTTATAGTAGCCATCGAGAGTATTTTACATATACATCGATTGAGCAATTGCATGCCGTGACATCTTTGTGTGGCAAGTGGGATGTGGACTACAATCGTTTAACACAATCGACGACGTATACGAGAGACTTTGAAATAACAGATTATGATTGTAGTAAGGATTATTTTTTGGATATGCAGAATTTGCAACTGCATGGAACAGTGTTGATGAATGGCAAGGCATGTATCAATGAAGGTATATTGCAAGGCAAGTACGATATGACGCAAAGGATTCATAAAGGAAATAATACGCTTGTCATCATTATGCATCATGGAACGACGCCCAATCAGATATTACGGCAACTGGAGCGATTAGTCATTATTGAACGTGCGGATGATCGAGTTGTGAGTTATGATGTGTGGGCTAATTATGATCATGCCAACAAGCTGCTGCACATCCAGTTAAAGATTATGGATATTGAAGGTGCTCCGATGCCATCATACACACTTGTTGATTTAGATAACCAATATGTCATGACAGGTGACGTGGATTTGGATGTTGTTAACGACATCGTCTATCCTTGTCAGTACGATACATTACATACAAAGAATGGTTATTGCTTATTGCTAGATACAGATGATGAAACACTTGTAATCACACTAGATTATTTTAATGATTAAAAATATTGTATAGTACCTTGCAATGTACAGTACTGGGTGCTATACTTTACTTAAATTAACTACTGTGTATTGAGTAGTACTAATCTATGCACACTGAGGTGAGATCATGAATGTCCAATTTAAAAAGGGTGCTTTAGAAATGATTGTGTTGCTCATTATTAAACGTGAGCCACAATACGGTTATTCTTTAGTACAAAATATTTCAAGGCATATGTCTATCGCAGAAGGTACAGTGTATCCCATTTTAAGACGCTTAGTTAAAGAAGGTTTTCTATCGACGTACTATCAACCATCCAATGAAGGACCAGCGCGTAAGTATTATCAAATGACTGACGCAGGTAGTGAGCGTTTAGTAGAATTGCGACAACAATGGGAATCATTTGCGGATATTGTATCCGTGTTTATTAAGGAGAGTGAGGAACAGTGACGAAAAAGAATTATTTAAATACACTATATTACCATTTGAAATACATTCCAGAACAAGAAAAACAAGACATCGTAGCAGAGTACGACAATCATTTTATTGAAGGCTTGAAAGATGGCAAAACTGAAGAAGAAATAATTGCGACACTTGGCGATCCTAAAGTCATTGCCAAAGAGCTTGTAGCAGATTCAGCTGTGAGTCAAGTGGAAGCATCGAAAAGTCCACGTAATATGGTCGCAGCCATTTTAGCAGTGATTGCCTTAAGTTTTCTTAACTTTGTGATTGTGCTTGGACCCGTGTTAACAGTTCTAGGGCTTTTATTAGGACTCGCGATTGCCAGTGTTGTCATGATTGGCATGCCAGTCTTCTTAATCTGGGTACACTTCTTCTATGATCAAATACAACTCGTAACACCTGATTGGTATGCGGCCGCTGGATACTTTGGACTGGGGCTTATGCTGTATGTGTTATGTTTCTATTTAACTAAATGGACGTTTATCTTGTTAATTAAATACTTAAAGTTCAACGTTAAAATTGTAAAAAGGAGTGCAAATGTATGAGAAAGTTCAATATGATTCTATTAGTTGTAGGACTTGTGATTACATTGGTTGGTATGACAGGCGCCTTTTATTACTCCAAAGTAGATAATAAGTATCAAGAACAAGAGGTTAAAGTATCTCGTTCGTTTGACGCCCAGCGTATCAAAAAGATTGATATGGATTTGAAAAATGTCAAGTTACAAATAGTTGCTGGAGACACATTTAAACTAGAAGGTAGAGGCGAAAGTAAGCAGCCTAAAATCACGACAGAAGGCGATACGTTAAAACTTCAATTAGAAGGAACAGAGAACCCGCAAGCAACGGTCAATGTGAATCCATTTCACATTAAAATGAATACGCAATATAAGTTGACTGTTCCACAATCTGACATATCACGTTTGAACATAAACAGTGATTGGAGTGCGGTTGATGTTGATCGTGTTGTGGCAAAAGAGATGGTCGTACAAATGCAAAAAGGAGCATTTGATATGGAGCGCAGTCAAATAGGTTCGTTTGACGGTCATATGCAATATGGCTCGTTTGATGTAGAGAATACGACATTTGAGAAGGTTGCAATGACGAATCGTGAAGGCAGCACTGTTTTTGATGGTGTGCCAGCCGATATTCCGATGACATTAAATAATCAATTAGGTACGCTTGATGTGTCTTTTGCACAACCGCTTCAAAATGTCAGCATCGAATCAGAGAATAATAATGGCTATATTGATATGGAAGACTTAATCAATTATGCACAAATTAAGGACCGTGATGTCGCATCAGATCCAGTGATCAAAATTAACAACCGTGAAGGTACGGTTACTTTAGAAGATTAATAGAAAAACCCATGAAGGCATGTTCGCCCTCATGGGTTTTCTGTTAGCGCCACGTTTCGTCAGGGGGTTGGCAATCGCGCATGCGCATATGTGATACGAACGGATTTCCTTTAACAGTGAAACGTAAGGGTGCATCCGTCCATTTGCCTTTATTTGGAATCCCAATACGGGGACTAGAGACGATAGCTCTCGGATATTTGCGATGATGTGTATCTATTTTGAGGCGCCCCTCGTTAAGGCGCGTACCATCAATCGTTCGTGGAATAGCCATAGCAGTCGTAAGCTTACCAGGACCGTTCGTGACGTCATAGCCACTTTTGCCGCGATTGCGTATCATCGCGTCTAAGCCTTCGTCGGGTTCAATCGCACGAATTAAGACACCTTCAGGGATGCCTTCCGGTTGCGTTACAAAGTTGATGAGCAAGTAGCGATGCATCATATGTCCATAAATCGTGCCGCCTTCACAATAAAGTGAGTTCACGCGTGGTGTACGACGTCCACGATAACTGTGTGCCGCTTTATCCATCGTACCGAGATAGGCCTCAGTTTCAACAATGTAGCCTGAATATGTACGCTCCGGTGCTTCATAGATGATTTTAACACCTAGTAATGACTTAGCGATGTCTGTTGTTTTACGTGTAATAAAATCCATGTCGTACTCCTTTATATCATTAGTGTATTTATCGAGAATATCGTATCATTGCTTTTTTTCAGTGTACAAGCTCATAATATACAAAGCGAGTTATCAGTCTGTTCACTAATATACACACTATACCCCATTTTCAAGGTTTTTTATGCGAAAAAGTATGATAAAATCTGAATTGAATAGCAAAATAGGAGGGAAATGATATGATGTATGAATTTCCACAAGTTGGTTTTGTAGAAGCGTTCAAACTATTTTGGACAAACTACGTTAATTTTAAAGGGCGTAGTCGACGCAGTGAATATTGGTGGGTTATGTTATGGCATACAATTATCTCACTATCCATCACATTCATTTCATTTATTTTTGTTTTTATCCCTGTGATTGGTCCATTTATCGCTATTATTTTATGGATTTTAATAGGGTTGTATAGTTTAGCGACATTTATTCCAAACTTGGCACTACTCGTACGTCGCTTTCATGATCGCAATATGACGATGTTCTTACCGATTTTTTCATTTGTACTGTCAATTATTTATAATATTGTCTATTTCATCGGTATGTGGCAGTCAGGTGCGTTGATGTCAACAGACAACTTTGATGAAACACCACCTATGTTAACGGATGCTTCATCAGGCTGGTTAATTGTCGCTGGCATTTTGATTATTGTGATGTTAGTGGTACAAGTTGTTATATTTATTATCACATTATTGGATAGTAAAGAAGAGGCCAATAAATACGGGCCATCACCAAAATATATGGAACAACCAGTACAAGCAAACAATCAAGATGCCCAACCGATGATGTCTCACAATGTACCACCAGAAGGCAATATGCCAACACAAGATGATATACTGACTCAAGGTGATACGACGGCGCAAAGCAGTGCAACGACGCAAGAGGACGCGCTGTCACAAAGTACGACGTCTAACCAAGCTGAGCAGCCAACGCAAGGTAGTACGTCCGCACAAGATGACACAGGCTTGACGGACTTGGATGACTTAGAAACACAAGAACGCAAACCACAAGACGATCCGTATAAATATTAATAAGCATTTCAAAGAGCAGGCTTCAAACAATAGTGTTTGGCCTGTTTTTTTACGTGCGTATGTCGGGTATATTTGACATATAGATAGATGTCAGGTATATTTGACACAAGGTGATGATGTATTTCATATGACGACAGTTTGCCGTTAAATTGGGAGGCTATGATGACAATACAAGTAAACAAAGTAAAAGCATATCGTGTCGCAAAAGGTGTATCGCAATTGGAACTTGCACGGCGCGTAGGGGTTTCGCGCCAGACAATTAATATGATAGAGAATGACAAGTATAATCCAACGTTGAATTTATGCATTCGGATTGCACAAACGTTAGATGTCACTTTAAACGATTTATTCTGGGAGGGAGATTAATATGCGTATGTACAAACGCTTTGTCGGGATGGAAGCACCCGACGAATATCAAAAAAGTAAAATTGATGAAACATTGGCACTAGTGAGTATTATTGGAGTGATTGGCTTAATAGCGTTAACACCGTTATCATGGATGATTGACCTGGAATCTCAACAACTTTCCGCGTTTTCGATTGGTGCGCCTATTTTATTATTCATGATCGGTGCACGTACGGTCACTTTGTCTCGTGATTATTCTAAGCATAAATTCTATGTGGAAACAGAAGCAGCGGCACGTCAATTACGGAAACAGCTTACGTTCAAATATATCGTATGGACTGTATTAGGATATGTATATTTATTGCTTGTTTTCAATGTGTTGGCACCGTTATTCAGTGGAAAGATGCCTTATTGGCATGGCTCAGAAAGTATCAATTTAATATTATTTCTTATTCCATGCATTGCATTTATTTTTAATTTGAGAAAACAAGTACAAGTGAGAAAGGATGAGCACGATGAACATTAAACAAGAATTGCTAGATACATTTAATGGTGAACGTGTGAAAGATGAATATGAAATTCGACACTCAAGACACGTCTTAGCTGGCAACTGTGTATGGCTGTTTTGGGGACTCATTTTACTGCTCACCATTTCTATATGGATTAAAATTTTCTTACAACACAACTTTGTCGTCGAAGCATTTGGCATGGTGCTATTTCTTAGTATGGCGCTAATAATAGAAGTCAGATTGCGCAAGTATCGTGTGAATCAAACAGAAGTGGACGACGCACAAAGTTATGAATATATGATGAAGGTATTACGACGTGGTGCCGTTAAGTTTGGACTGATCATGTTTGTCACAATGGCGTTTACCAACATGCTGTTAACGTGGGCATTAGGTACGCATAAATCAGTTGGTCAGTTAATTGTTGTTAATGGTGGCATTGTAATGGTTGCGGCGATATTAAGCGGTGTTGCAGTTTATTTCATCGGTAAAAAGAAAATTGATCGTACATATAAAGACGATTAAGTTTGTCTTTTTGACAATTGTATTTGTCAAAAATGATTTTCTCATATATAATAATGTTGACTAAACAAATGGAGGTAACATTATGTCATTAAATATTGAGCATGTATCAAAGAAGTTTCAAGACTTTACAGCTGTTGATGACATCAATTTGACGTTAGAAAAGGGGAAAATGTTGGGATTCCTTGGACGTAACGGTGCAGGGAAAACAACGAGCTTCCGTATGATTTTAGGGCTAACCGAACCGACAGAAGGACGTATTACATATAACGGACAGCCGATTACGTCAGAAATGTATGATGTGATTGGGTATTTGCCTGAAGAACGTGGCTTACATCCGAAACTAACCGTTAAAGAAGAACTGACATACTTGGCAACATTAAAAGGCATGAAACCAAATGAGATTAAAACAGCCATTGATGCGTGGCTAGCACGTTTTGAAATTACTGAAAATAAAGATAAGAAGATTGAGTCACTATCAAAGGGGAATCAACAAAAAGTTCAGCTACTCGCAAGTATTCTACATGAACCTGAATTACTCATATTAGATGAACCGTTTAGTGGTCTAGATCCGGTAAATGTTGAATTGTTGAAAGATGCTGTTAAAGAATTAAATGCGAAAGGTGCGACGATTATTTTCAGTTCACATCGCATGGAGCATGTGGAAGAATTGTGTGATGATATTTGTATTTTAAATGCAGGTAAGATGGTCGTCCAAGGTCCGATTCAAGAAGTGAAAGAAGCATTTGGCTATAAACGTGTCGCGATTGAAGCGGATTATGATCTATCCGAGCTTGCGACATTACCAGGCGTTGTCAAACATGAGCAGCAAGGCGCAACGACGTTCTTAACGATTGATGATGTTGCTGTAGCGACGACATTATTTGAATATATCCAACAGCACGGTTTTGTACGACGATTCCAAGTGTTAGAACCGACGATTAATGAGATTTTTATTCAAAAGGTAGGTGAGCAACATGTCTAAATTTTTGGCAACGTTTCGATTGACGTATGGTAAAAAGTTGAAAGCGAAGTCGTTTCTGATTACGACGCTTTTGATGATTTTGTTAATTGTCGGTGGTTCAAATATTGATAAAATTGTCAGCCTATTCAATGGTGGCGGCGGTAATGATAGTCAACACGTTGCGATTGTAACGACAAATGATACGTTGTATGACACGATTAAAGCACAAGGTCAAGCTCTTGATAAAAAGGTGAACTATCAACATTTGACGAAAGAAAAGGCAGAACAAGCGCTGAAAAAAGATAAAGTAGCTTATATTGTGGACGTGACGCAAAACGAGCAACAGCAATTGCAAGCTACTTTAATGGATACGGAGTCTGTATCAGAGAAAGATAAGGCAACGTGGCAAGCGATGTTATCACAAATTCAAAAGGGCATGATTGCGCAAGAACTTGATTTATCACCAACGGAATTACAGCAGTTACAAGCTGAAAGTCAAGTCACAGACAAGGTGGTTAATGACAATGGTAAAAGTGCTGATAGCGATACGTCTGTAATGGAAGAAACTGTCGCAAACATTATGGTATCGATTATTAATTCCATTATGTTCTTTATCGTGATTAATTATGCGAACCAAGTCGCGATGGAAGTTGCAACGGAGAAAACATCACGCGTATTGGAAATGATTATTACAAGTGTGAAGCCGGTTGTTCATATTGCAGCTAAAGTGCTAAGTATTATTGCCGTCGCTTTTACACAGTTAGCGATTTTAGTAGTAACTGCAGCTGCTAGTTATTATGCGTTTGATGTGCGTCAAAAGCTTGGGAAAATTGATTTTGAATGGACGTCACACTTAACGCGTTTATTAACATTCGGTATTATTTTCTTTGTTTTAAGTATCGTGTCATATATTATTTTAGCTGCGATACTCGGTAACATGACTGCGCGTATTGAAGATATTTCGCAATCACTTATGCCGATGACGTTATTGATGTTAGCAGCATTTTACGGTGGTATTTTCGGCGCAATGAATCCAGAACATATGATTGTACGCGTATTGAGCTATGTGCCATTCTTCTCACCGTTTGTTACATTGACAAGGTTATCTGTTAACAGTACACCAACTATGGAAGGGTTAATTACGATTGTGATTCACATCGCTTTAATCGTATTCTTAGCATGGATTGCGGGTAAAACATATAAAAATGCAGTGTTGACATTTGAAAAAGGAACCATTGCAACATTTAAACGTGCATTCCAAAAAGAACGTCACAGCTAATAACTGAATAAATACAATGCAAACGAGACATCCAGTATGCCCAGACATTAGGCTTGCTGGGTGTTTTATTGTTTTTAAAGTGTTTGAGGATATTCCAAATAAACAGAAACTGATATAATAGGGTTAAAGAATATGAGGTGATTGAATGTCTTTTGTGTATGCGATGGCGATATTTGTGCTCGCTGGATTATGCGAAATCGGTGGCGGTTACCTCATATGGTTATGGCTGCGCGCAGATCAACCAATGTGGCTAGGTTTCTTGGGGGCGTTGCATTAATCCTATACGGTATTGTTGCAACGCTGCAAACTTTTCCAACATTCGGTCGTGTCTATGCAGCATATGGTGGCGTATTTATTGTCATGAGTCTATTGTGGGCATATTGGATAGATAAAGAGCCGCCAGATAAGTTTGACATCATCGGCGCAATCATTTGTGTAATCGGTGTGCTAGTGATGGTATTGCCATCGAGGGGTTGAGGAGCGAAAAGGAGTACGAGGCTGAATGCACGTTATTATTGAGCAACAAACCAATGGGATTGAATTGATTAAAATTAGCACAAAACAGGGCAAAATCGTTTTTACAAATTATGGTGCAAGCATTATCAGTTGGAAAGTCGATGATAATAACATTGTACTAGGAAATGCAGTGGAAGCAGATGAGTTCTATCCGACACATCCATTCTTTTTCGGTGCTGCAGTAGGTCGTTATGCAGGTCGAATTGCAAATGGACAATTCACATTAAACGGTCATTCATATCAAGTTGAACAAAATGATACCCCACATCATTTGCATGGTGGACGTAATGGTATGTGGCAACGTCTTTTTGATTATGAAGTGGTTGAGGGCGATGACCAAGTTCAAGTGATTTTTACAACAGTCGTACGTAGTGAAGAAGATAATTTCCCGGGTAATATTGATGTGAAAGTTGTGTATACGTATGATGTAACCAACACGTGGACGATTGAGTATTTTGCTGAGTCGACGGAAGATACATTGTTCAATCCGACGAACCATGTTTATTTCAACTTGAATCGCGATAATAAAGTCGTGGATAATCACCGTATTACGAGTGATAAGTTGCAGATGTTTCCGTTAGATGATACGGGCATGCCACAGATAGAGACGATTGATTTAGGACGTGTTTTTGGTTCGCAGTCAGTGACTTTGGAGACATTGTTCGCATCAACAGAACCGACAGTGGCACAACAAGTTGCAAAGGTGGGTGGACTGGATCATCCATTTGAAGTACATGACGGCGGGTTGATTGTGTCGAATCAGGATTACGAACTACATGTGACAACGGATATGCCACAAATGGTGTTGTATACATTTAATTCACCTAGTGTGTGGGCGCATCATATGAATATTTATAAAGCACATTCGGGTATTACGATAGAAACGCAAAGTTTACCGAATGACATCAATATATTTGGCGATAAAGCTGCGTCAATTTTACGCGCCAATACGCCATTTTACTCAAAAACAGCCTATCAACTTAAAGTTATTGACGCGTAAATTATTTGTATAGGTTAGTAATGAAAGAGGTGACATAGATGCGCAATCGACTAAAAGAATTAAGAGCAAGAGATGGCTATAATCAGACACAGCTTGCACAAAAAGCAGGCGTTTCTCGTCAGACCATTTCATTAATTGAGCGTAATGTCTTTGTGCCATCGATTGTAACAGCTATGAAAATTGCGCGGATATTTAATGAACCTGTAGAGAATGTGTTTATTTATGAACCAGAAGAATAAGAATTAGCAGGCTTTGAATGATGGGTGATTACAAGGAGGATGACATGGACACGAAACAATTGAAGTTGATGACATTGGATGAAGCAGTCTCGCGTATTAAAGACGGCATGGTATTAGGTATTGGGACAGGGAGTACGATTGAATTATTGGTGCCTGAAATAGGTAAGCTTGTGAATGACAAAGGTTACAAGTTAACAGGTGTGTGTACGTCGGAACGTACGGAAGCACAAGCGAAGGCATTACATATTCCGATCATACATGTGAATGATGCGACACACATTGACCTTGCGATTGACGGTGCGGATGAAATTGACCCTGAGTTAAATTTAATTAAGGGTGGCGGTGCAGCGCTGTTCCGTGAAAAAGTGATTGATGAGATGGCGGCAGAATTTGTTGTTCTAGCAGATGAAACAAAATTGGTTGATTACTTAGGACAGACGTTCAAGTTGCCAGTAGAAGTGGATTGTTTTAACTGGCGTCTCGTGATGAAACACATCGAAGGCCATATTGAAGGTGAAGTAACACGCCGTATGACAGCGGATGGGGAACCACTTGTAACGGATAATGGCAATTACATTTTAGATGTGCATTTAACACAGAAGGTAGATCCATATGATTTTCATGAATTTTTGATTCACTTAACAGGTGTTTTAGAAACTGGTTACTTCTTAGATTTAGCGACAGAAGCAATCGTAGGCACGCAATTAGGCGTTAAAGTGTTATCACGTTATTAAAAAGCGCTCGGGAGTGAGACGGGAATCTCATTTTACTAAAAAGGTTCCATTGTCGCACTCTCTTTTTCTGTTCTTTCGGCGCATGAAAAAAGCGCACAATCACAAGGGACTGTACGCTGAATATCGCTCTTTTGTTAATGTCTATGAATATTACGATTGATAGGTTGTGTGTTTGCGGATTCAGTATCCGTTGACACATCGTTTGTTGGTTCTACGACTTTTTCGTTTGTTGGTACGACTGGGTCATCCTCAGTTGTTACGACTTCATCGTTATGTGTGTCTGTACGTTCTTCAACGTGATCTTCCTGAGCGGCAGTTGGTGCTGCTACCTTCTCTTGACGCTTACGACGGAAATAGTTGATGATACTAAAGAATACGCCGAGTGTTACGACAACGACTGCAACACCTGCAGTTGAGTATGCGAGTACTTTCATAGAGAACACATCGCCGAGCTCTTCACTAAAGAAGAATACTCTCGCAAAAGTCATCGTCGCATGGAAGATTGTAACGATATAAATAGCACGCCCACCGGTACCACGAATTAATTCGCCAATAATCATAGAAAAAGCGAAAACATAAATAGCGCTATACATCGTGTATGGCATACCGAAAGCTGTATTAATATCCCAAATAAGATATAAAAAGCTGACAAAAACATTGGCAAAAAAGTGCGGCATTTTAGATTCTACAAGGTTAAATAAATACAAACGAAAACCAAATTCAATAAAAAACGCCATGAGTAAATGACCAATTAAAATCGTCCAAATCGTCTCAGATAAGTCGTTGGCTTGTAATAAGATAAAGCTATCTGCATAGGTGTTGAACATATACATACCACTAATAAAAATCACCATCGGAATGATGAGTGCAAGCAATAGACGTTCGATGACTTTAAGATTGATTGTCAGTTTGAGACCTGCAAGTTGTTCATGCTTATGTTTAAAGACAATCAAGCAGACCACTGCAGCAATAAACGGTCCTAAGCTATTGAGCATAAAGACAAAAGGTTTGAGACCGGAAGCTTTTTGGAAATCTTGTAAAATCAAAGGACTTGCATAGGCGAGTACAAAAAAGACAAAGATGGACATTGCCCACTGAAAGCCTGATATACGCGATTGTTTCATATTATATCCTCCGTTTAAAGGTTCACTAGTATTGATAAAACGAGTCATGATGCAACGTGAGGTTAGGACAATGTCCTTTAAACCGTTCTAATCCTAGTAGCTGACCGAGCATCAGTGATAGAAACACGACGACTTCAAGTTACACTTACCAGGTGAGACGATAACACCATAAAAAGATAAAAAATGCTCGCCTCATATTAATCATTTCCCGAAGATAATCTATGCACCATTATAACCATAACGATACAAGAAATAAATTGTTTCGGAATATTTATCATCGAATTGTAATGAAACAGTAGTCAGGTTGATATACAAAGGATTGAAATTTACACGTGTATTGAATGATGATTATGAAAAATGTGTGACTAGTGGTGGACGAGATCCTGCAAGGTTTGTGAAATGCGTTTGAAATGATAGGTAAGAGACACGTATACTAGAAGTAAAGATTGAGGAGAGGAATTGATCATATGTATCAACGACCAGATGAGTCATTATGGACAGGGCGTCTAGATAGTGAAACAGATCGCACCGCGTTTCGTCATTTTCAAACGATTAATTTTGGCGATGTCACGACCGAATTAACAGGGGATAAGGGTGTCGCATTGCTCGGTTATGCGGTTGATGAAGGTGTCGCGCTAAACAAAGGACGCATCGGTGCGAAAGAAGGCCCTGATGCGATTCGTCGTGCGTTTGCAGGCTTACCAACAATGTCAGACATAGCGATAACAGATTACGGCAACGTGCAACACGATGCAGCAACATTATTGGAGACGCAACAAGCATTTGGACAACACGTTGCACAATTACTTCAGCATCACCAACGTACGTTCTTATTAGGCGGTGGTCATGATATTGCCTATGCACAATATTTAGGTGTGCGTGCTGCGAATCCTGGAAAGTCAATTGGTGTCATTAATATTGATGCACATTTCGACAATCGTCATGCGGAAACATCAACATCCGGTACGAGTTTCCGTCAGATGCTCGAGCAGGATGACAACCTAGATTACTTTGTGTTAGGGATTCAACGTGCAGGTAATACGCAAAGTCTTTTCGATTATGCAGATGAAACGAACACAGAGTATGTGCTTGCGGATGAATTGAAAGGACGTGTCGACCCGCGCCTTAAAAATAAAGTCGAAAACTTCATCTATGAACATGATGTGATCTTGTTTACGATATGTATGGATGTCATTGATAGCGCGTTTGCGCCAGGTGTGAGTGCGCCAGCGGTATTAGGTTTGACGCCGGGTGTTGTATTAGAGTTGGCAAAACGTATTTTACAATCGGATAAAGTGACGTCATTAAGTATTGCGGAGATGAATCCAACGTATGATATTGATCAACGTACAGCGAAGTTGATTGCACATATGTTAACGTACTTAATTCACGGCTAAGTCATAACGATGAAAGACGGTACAATAGTTCAATCGATTTGAGCTATTGTACCGTCTTTCCATTTACAACGTGCCCCAATAACGCTGACACGCAGTTACCAAGTTGCGCACGTGATCACTGTATTGGCGATTGCGTGCATAGTTAATATAAATGGTCCGCTTGATTGTCGGTCGAATCGTCAGCGCACTTAAATGTTGCGTATAGCGCGATTGATAATACACCCTCGGAATGACCGCATACCCCATGCCTTGATGTACAAAGTTTGTCGCCGCTTCAAAACGTTCCACTTCCATCACGATATTCGGACGTTCTTCCAAATGTGTGAAGTAATCATCAATATGTTTGCGCACTTGATAGGGCTTATTCGGTAAAATCAATGGCAACCCTTTAATTGAAATGGCTGTTTGCGATTCAAATGTATCATTAGGTGCCAGCAACACGTAATCTTCTTCATACAAAGGGACTGAGACAACATCTTCATGGCGAATTTGATCATTCGAGATACCAAGGTGCAGTTCAAAATTCGTCAGCTTTTGTGCCAAAATTTCTGGATTGAGTATTTCGGTAATTTGGTAGTGCTGATCTGGATGCTGTTGCTGATGTTGGCGAATAACAATGGATACCCAGTAGGCAGTCGATTCTATCGTCGCCATTTTAATCTTCGGTGTTTGACTGAGCTTCAAGTCATACATTTGTTCCATCGTTTGATGATATTGTTGCACCAAGTTGACCGCGTAATTGTAAAATTGAATGCCCTTCTCTGTAATAGTGATTTCCTTCGTACTGCGTTTTAAAAGTTGATAGCCTAAATCATGTCCCATCTTTTTAATCGTTGCGGTGAGCGAGGGCTGACTGATGTGTAATGCCTGTGCCGCTTTTGTAAAACTATTGTGATTGACGACTTCGATAAAGTACTCCAGCTGTAAAATCTTCATATCATTGCCCCTTTATTTATAGTTTTAAGTTATGAATAATTAGTTTATTTATATTAGTTATTTATAGAATACCATATTACAATGAGTATGAAGGTGCTAAATGTGTAATGTAACAATAAAAGAACACGTAAGAAACATTGGGAGTCATATGATTCAAACGAAGGGATGCAAAGATAGATTTACTGATTGAATTGAGGGACTGAGACAATAGTATCAATACACAATAAAATGTCTGTCTCACTTCCAAAGGGGTGATGTTATGAAAGCAGAGCAATCGACGCAGGATGGGAAACACATACAAGGTAAACAAATGTGGCAGTTCTGGGTGTATAGTACGCTTGGCATTATTTGTTTCTTTATTCCACTGCGATTGAACGGTAATGAGACGATTTTAGTCGATCATGCACATTTAAGCTTTAGAGCATTAATGGGAGAAGCCATGCCATATTTAGCACTTTTGATGATTTTAGTAGGTGCCATACTTCCGCTGAAACGACAAGATTATCGGAAATCGGTAACTGATGCAATATTAGTCATTTTCAAAATACTCGGTGCCGTTATCGGTGTCATGTACGTCTTTAAAATAGGACCTGCCATTTTATTTAACGACAACTATGGGCCGTTCCTATTTGACAAATTGATGATGCCGTTAAGTGTGTTAATTCCAATTGGGGCAGTTGCCTTATCGTTATTAGTAGGTTACGGCTTGTTGGAGTTTATCGGTGTGTTAATGCAGCCGATTATGCGTCCGATTTTTAAAACGCCAGGGAAGTCAGCGATTGATGCGGTAGCGTCCTTTGTCGGCAGTTATTCACTAGGGTTATTGATTACCAATCGTGTCTACAAA
The DNA here is from genome assembly GCF_002902145.1 of Staphylococcus rostri. Lineage (GTDB taxonomy): Bacteria > Bacillota > Bacilli > Staphylococcales > Staphylococcaceae > Staphylococcus > Staphylococcus rostri. The sequence continues at coordinate 104,582 of NZ_PPRF01000017.1, forward strand.
GATGGCATGTATAACAAGAAAGAAGCGGTCATTATCGCGACAGGCTTTTCAACAGTGTCTGCAACATTTATGGTCATCATAGCACGTACACTCGATTTAATGGATCATTGGAATCTGTACTTTTGGTTATGCTTAATCATTACTTTTGCGGTGACAGCAATATCGGCGCACTTACCACCGATTTCAAAAGAGTCTACAGAGTATTATCAAGGACAACAAGGGGAACAAGAAGTGGCGGTCGAAGGAAGTCGATTTATGGCAGCATGGCAAGAGGCAAAAAAGCAATCACATCAATCCTTGCCATTATTCCAAAATATTTGGGTCAACATTAAAGAAGGGTTAGAGATGACGATTGCCATTTTACCGTCGATATTATCCATTGGCTTTATCGGCTTATTATTGGCAGATTACACACCAGTGATTGACTGGTTAAGTTACATTTTCTATCCAATCGTCTATCTGTTTCCAATTAGTGACCAAGCGCTGTTAGCGAAAGCGTCAGCGATATCTATTATTGAAATGTTTTTGCCGTCATTGTTAGCCGCAAAAGCAGCGATAGCCGTCCGTTTTGTTGTCGCAATTACAAGTGTTTCCGCAATTATTTTCTTCTCAGCCTTAGTGCCGTGTATTTTAGCAACGGAGATTAAAATACCTGTCTGGAAGCTCGTTGTAATCTGGTTCATTCGTGTTGCACTCACGTTGTTGATTGCAATTCCGATTAGTTTATTGATTTTCTAAAACAAGGGAGAGATGTTGTATGTCTAGAGTAATTAAAGCGAAAAAAGGTTTGGATATTGAATGTAAAGGTTGGGAACAAGAAGCGGTACTCCGAATGTTATATAACAACTTAGATCCTGAAGTCGCAGAACATCCTGACAAACTCGTTGTTTATGGTGGGATTGGTAAAGCGGCACGTAACTGGGAGGCTTTCGATGCGATTGTTGATACATTACGTCGCTTAGAAAGTGATGAAACAATGCTTGTACAATCAGGTAAGCCAGTTGCGGTATTTAAAACACATGAAGAAGCACCACGTGTCTTATTATCTAACTCTGTACTCGTACCAAAATGGGCAAATTGGGAACATTTCCATGAGTTGGACCGCAAAGGCTTAATGATGTATGGTCAGATGACGGCTGGAAGTTGGATTTATATCGGCTCACAAGGGATTGTACAAGGAACGTATGAGACATTTGCGGAGTTGGCGAATCAACACTTCGATGGCTCGTTAAAAGGAACGATTACATTGACGGCTGGATTAGGCGGTATGGGTGGCGCGCAACCGTTAGCAGTAACGATGAATGAAGGGGTTGTTATCGGTGTCGATGTGGACCCATCACGTATTGAAAAACGTATTGAGACGCGCTATTGCGATATGATTACGTATTCGCTAGACGAAGCGCTTGAACGTGCACAACAAGCGAAGGAAAACGGCGAAGCAATTGCGATTGGCTTGGTCGGTAACGCTGCGGAAGTGCATCATGAAATCTTAAACCGTGGCTTTAAAATTGATATTGTGACGGACCAAACATCAGCACACGATCCGTTGAATGGTTATGTGCCTGAAGGGTATACATTAGAAGAAGCGGCAACATTACGTGAAACAGATCCGGAACGTTATGTAGCGCTATCTAAACAATCAATGAAGAAGCACGTTGAAGCAATGTTAGCATTCCAACAACAAGGCGCAGTTGCTTTCGACTATGGTAACAATATCCGCCAAGTGGCATTTGATGAGGGATTAGAGAATGCTTTTGACTTCCCAGGATTTGTGCCGGCATACATTCGTCCACTATTTTGTGAAGGTAAAGGACCATTCCGTTTTGCAGCATTATCAGGCGATCCGAAAGACATTGAACGTGCGGATGAACTGATGCGTGAACTGTTCCCAGAAGATGAGAAGCTAATGCGTTGGTTGGATATGGCAACTGAGAAAATTGCTTTCCAAGGCTTGCCATCACGTATTGCTTGGCTCGGTTACGGTGATCGTGCGAAGATGGGCTTGGCACTGAATGAATTGGTACGTAAAGGGGAAATTTCAGCACCAATCGTTATCGGACGTGACCATTTAGATGCGGGCTCTGTTGCATCGCCAAACCGTGAAACAGAATCGATGCGAGACGGTTCAGATGCAGTTGGTGACTGGGCGATTTTAAATGCGCTTGTTAACACAGCAGCAGGTGGTTCATGGATTTCTGTACACCATGGTGGCGGTGTTGGTATGGGTTACTCACTACATGCCGGTATGGTTGTGGTTGCTGATGGTACAGAGCGTGCAGAACGCAGATTGAAACGTGTCCTAACAACAGATCCAGGTATGGGTGTTGTCAGACATGCAGACGCTGGCTATGATATTGCGATTGAAACAGCACAACAAAAAGGTGTCGATATACCAATGATTACAAGCAAAGGTGAGGATAAATAATGAACGACTTAATCATTCAAAACATTAAGCAGTTAGTGCTACCAAAGTCGACGGAGCGTCCGTTGAAAGGTGCAGAACTGGATGAATTGACGATTGTTGAAAATGGGACAGTCGTTGTGAAAGATGGAAAGGTTGTCTATTCAGGTCCGTATACGAAGGACTATGAAGCAACAGAAGTGATCGATGCGTCACATCATGTCGTATCACCTGCACTTGTCGATGCACATACACATTTAGTTCACGGTGGTTCACGTGAACATGAAATGTCGCTCAAACGTCAAGGCTTGTCGTATCTGGAAATCTTAGAACGCGGCGGCGGTATTTTATCAACGGTAGAGGCGACAAGAACAGCAACAGAAGATGAATTATTTGCCAAAGCAGAACATGACTTATTGACGATGATTCATCACGGCGTATTAGCGGTAGAGAGCAAGAGTGGTTATGGTTTAGATAAAGACAATGAATTGAAACAATTACACGTATCACGTCGTCTACAAGAGAAGTATGGTATTGATATGCGTCATACATTTTTAGGACCACATGCGGTACCGAAAGAAGCGACGTCGAATGAGGCATTTTTACAACAAATGATTGACTTATTACCTGACGTTAAAGAATTAGCGGACTTTGCGGATATTTTCTGTGAAACGGGCGTCTTTACGATTGAAGAATCACGACGTTATATGCAGGCGGCGAAAGACCAAGGGTTCCGTGTTAAAATTCATGCGGATGAAATTGACCCGCTTGGTGGACTTGGCTTAGCAATTGATGAAGCGGCGATTTCTGCGGATCACTTGGTGGCTGCGAGTGACGAGGATAAAGCAAAACTTGCTGACTCTGATACCGTTGCAGTTTTATTACCGGGGACAACGTTCTATCTCGGTAAAAATGATTATGCAGATGCGCGTGGTATGCTTGAAAACAATGGGGCCATTGCGATTGCGACAGACTTTAATCCGGGTAGTTGTGTGACGAATAACCTGCAAATGGTCATGGCGATTGCCGCATTAAAACTCAAATTATCTCCAAATGAAGTGTGGAATGCGGTGACAGTCAATGCGGCGAAAGCGATTGATGTTGACGCTGGAACGATTAATGAAGGGGACAAGGCGAATATCGTTATCTGGCATGCACCGAATCATGAGTATATCCCGTATCATTATGGCATTAATCATGTCGATACTGTGATACATGAGGGTCGTGTTATTGTGAAAAGAGACTTAACATTAAAATAGATGTGATAAACACGTGTGTACTTAATCAGTGCATGCGTGTTTTATTTTTCTCGAACAGTGATATTACACCTGCCCTCGTTATTTGATAGAATAGAGAATAACCAACATAGATATAAAGGGGATGAATCTATGCATGCGTGGTGGAACGACTATCGTGCATCATGGTTAGGGGATTACTATCAAAATGTTGTGGCAGCATTGCTCGTAGCATTGGCGATGTTACCGGGGGCGATCGCATATAGCTTTATTGCAGGTGTTAGTCCGACAACAAGTATGATTAGTACATCCATGATGATGATTTATATGAGCTTTATCGGGGCGCGTACACTGTTGATTTCTGCACCGAGTAGTGGCGTCTCGCTCATTGTCGTGATGATTACCGCTTCATACAGTTTAGAGATGTTAGCGGCGTCCATCATTGTAATGGGCATCGTACAAGTTATTTTTGGCTATTGCCGCGTATCGAAAGCAATTAAATTGATTCCAGTACCCGTCGTGATCGGTTTCATGAACGCACTCGGTTACCTATTATTCGTCTCACAACTCAAACATATTTTTGGTCACAATTTAACAACCTATTTATTTGCTGCATTGAGCTTATTGTTGATTTGGTTTGTGCCCAAGTGGACGACAAAAATACCTGCCGCATTATTAGCAATTGTACTTTTAACATTGTTAGCGTTCTTGACGCATGCAGACTTACAATACGTGCACGACTTTGCAGATATTAAAGTCGAAATTCCAAGTTTTGGCTTACCTGCACTCGACTGGCAAGCAGGGACAATTATACAAGCCGTATTGTTTGGTTTAATGCTCGCAACGGTCGGCACCATTCAAACGAGTCTTATCGCACAAATGATGGATGATTTGACGGGGACAACAAGTGATAAAGATAAAGAGACCCGCGGACAAGGTATTGCTAACTTTTTAATCGGTATGTTTGGTGGGCTTGCCGGATGTGCACTCGTAGGACAATCGAAGTTTATGTATTTTAGTGGCGCAACGACGCGCTTAGCCATGCTCATTGTCGGTGTTGTAATGGGACTATTTGTATTTGTGTTAGGTCCCATTGTAGGACAAATTCCAATGGTCGTACTTGCAACCGTGCTTATCCAAGTTGCATTGAAAGCATTCGATCCAAAAACAAAAACATTAATTGCCAAACGCCGTTATTTTGATTTTGCAATGATGGTCATCACATTCGGATTGACGATTGTGACGAAAAACTTAGCCTTAGGTGTGTTAACGGGTACGGCTTGTTACTATCTATTTAAAGGAGCTGAAAAATTATGGCAACATTCACAGAACAGTTAAAAGCTTGGCGACGTGAATTTCATCGTACGCCAGAAGTGGCACATACAGAGATTGAAACCACACGACGAATACGTGAAATTTTAGAAGAACATGATATTACAATTTTAGATATCCCACTAAAAACAGGGCTAATCGCTGAAATTGGACAGGGCGATACGTTCATTGCGGTGCGTTCGGATATTGATGCGCTCCCTATTATTGAGCAGACTAACTTAGCATATGCTTCTGAAAAGCACGGTGCAATGCATGCGTGTGGTCATGATATTCATATGGCGAGCATTCTAGGGACAGCTATTTTATTAAAGGAACGCGAACAACAACTGCCTGGACGTGTGCGTGTTATTTTTCAAGCAGCGGAAGAAGTGAGTCAAGGGGCTGATGCTGTTGTAAAAACAAATGTGTTACAGGGTGCCAAAGCGATTATCGGCTTTCATAATGATCCGACGTTACCAGTGGGAACATGGCGCGCTAAAACAGGCTATATGACAGCAAATGTTGACCGCTTCAAGATTGAGATTAACGGTGTTGGTGCGCATGCTGCTATGCCACAAGATGGTGTGGACCCTCAAATTATATTGAGTCAATTGATTAGTAGTATCCAAACGATTGTCAGTCGAAATGTTGCGCCGTATGAAGAAGCGGTTGTGACGATTGGACAAGTACACAGCGGTGAGACGTGGAACGTTATTCCAAGTAGCGGGATGATCGAAGGGACAGTCCGTACGTTAACACCCGAAGTCCGTGACTTGGTCGAAACACGTATGCAAAAGTTATGTGAAGGCCTGGCATTACAATTTGGTGCATCTGTTGCGCTCGATTATCAACGCTTAACAGACGGTGTAAATAATGATGAAGCGTTACAGACACTTGCTTGGCAGGTTGCTGAAGAGACAGGCTATGATGTGCAACTCCAACCGCGTGCGCAAATGATTGTCGAAGACTTTGCTAGTTACCAACAAGTGGCACCTGTCCATTTTGCGATGATTGGATCAGACAGTAAATATCCGTTACATCATCCTCAATATGCACCAGATGAAGCAATACTCGACAAAGTACCCTATTATTTTGTAAACTTTGTAGAGCGTCTATTTGAACGAGTAAGATAAAACGTCTAAAGTGGATAAGGATAGTAATTGCAACATTCAATTTCGTGGAGAAGGTAGTGACTGACTTAGCTTTGTCAAGGTGGGGCTTTGGAAAAATGAGATGTCTGACCCGCACTCTACAACATTTCTGACGTATGACGTGTATGTATGAAAAGTAATAAAGTGGAATAGAACGATGGGAGGCAGCAGCTGATCCCATCATGAAGGAGTAACAATAATGCAAAGAACAGAGAAAGAAAATGCATGGGCACTCATACCGTTAGTGGTGTTTATCGGATTGTTTTTAGGTGCAGGCATAATAACCAAAGATTTTACGTTTTTACCGCTTAATGTTGCGGCGTTAATTGGTGTCATCGTCGCACTTTTGATGAATCCGAAAGAGAAGTTTACGCATAAGGTGGAAGTGTTTGCGCGAAAAGCAGGGCATCCTAATATTATTTTAATGATGTTAGTGTTCGTGTTAGCGGGTGCTTTTTCACAAACGGCAAAAGAGATGGGCGGGGTCTCATCTATTGTGAATCTGGGCTTATCCTTGATTCCGCAACACTATTTAATTGTCGGCATTTTTATTATATGTATGTTTATTTCCATTTCGATGGGAACATCTGTTGGAACGGTTGCAGCCATTGCGCCAGTAGGTTTTGGCATTAGTGAAGCGACAGATATTCCGGCAGCCTTAGCGATGGCAACTGTTGTCGGTGGTGCTATGTTTGGCGACAACTTGTCAATGATTTCAGATACGACGATTGCAGCGGTGCGTACACAAAATACGCGTATGGCTGATAAGTTTAAGGTGAACTTCCGCATTGTTGTACCGGGTGCACTTGCAACACTTGTGATTTTATGGTGGCTCACTTACGGCAATCAAGTTAATCAAACAGCGCACTATGATTACGATATTATCAAGGTGATTCCTTACTTGTTAGTACTAATACTCGCCTTGCTTGGCGTCAATGTCGTCATCGTCTTGATGGGTGGCATTGTTCTAGCCGGTGTCATTGGTGGATTAGATGGTTCATTCGGCATGAAAGGCTTCTTAACAGCGGCCTCTGAAGGTATCATTGCGATGGAAGATATTGCCATGATTGCATTACTTATTGGCGGTATGATTGGACTCGTTGAACATTATGGCGGTGTGACTTGGCTGCTGAATTATGTGAAACAACGTATCCATTCACGTCGTGGTGCAGAACTAGGTATTGCAGGATTAGTGAGCTTGGCAGACATCTCGACGGCAAACAATACGATTTCGATTATTATGGCAGGTCCACTTGCCAAAGATATTGCTGATGAATATGAGATTGACCCACGTAAATCTGCAAGTATTTTAGATATTTTTGGTAGTGCATTTCAAGGCATCTTGCCATACAGCCCACAGTTAATTGCAGCGGCGGGTGTTGCAGGCATTTCGCCAGTCATGTTATTACCGTATTCTGTTTATCCGATAATGCTGGCATTATGTGGTCTCGTAGCAATCGTCTTTAACTTACCACGTTTGCAAAAAGCGAATAAGTAGTAGGGAAATTTACTTTTACAGGTTTTTTTACACATACTCAGCCTTACCGGGGACAACGGAATCTTTTGGATACATGAGATTTCTGTTCCACACCTCTATCTTGTAAAATACAAACAGATGAACCTTGGCATTAGGAGCCAGAACGGAAGTGAGAAAATGCAAAATGAAGCTGTTGAAATAGAACTCGTACGTTTGATGAAGACGACACCAGAAAAAGCATACGATGCGTGGATCGTGCCAAATCAGATGAAACAATGGTTAATGACAACACCACGAACAAATGTAGCTGTCCACAGTGATGCGGTAGAAGGTGGCACGTATCAAATTCGTGATGTGCGTCAAGGTAAAGAACGTGAGGTAACGGGGACATACGAACAACTCGTACCACACGAACACATACGCCTTACGATACAAATGCCTGCGTTAAGTGATGAAGCAGATGTGATTGATGTCGATTTTGAAGAACGCAGTCCAGGTATTACACAGATGACATTTCACTACACGAGTATTTTAAAGAAATTACGTAGTGTTTCTAACTTAGCGTATAAGCAGGAAAAGAAAGCATACCACGACCATACAGCACATGGATTTGAACTGATGTTTGACACATTACAAGCGTATTTAGAACAAGATAATGAATAATACAAAAAGCACCTTGGCCGTCATTTTAGCCAAGGTGCTTTTGTGCTGTGCACAGTTATTTATGAGATACGTGACTGATGATGTGTACGTTGTGGCAAGCTTGCATAATAAATATCGATATGACGTGTGGCAAGCGTACGTATTAAAGCCATCATCACTTTGGGTGTTGTTGTCACTTTTAAGCGATGACGTGAAAAGTTATACATCATACGTTCTGACTGGAAGCTTGATAACACATCGATCACTTTATCCTTAATGAAGGGGTCGGTTAAACCATCAATTACGAGTTCATAATGTTGTTCGTGTGTCGATACTTGTTGAAGCGGTGTGATCGTATGGACATCACGTGTTAGAACAAGTTGATAAATAGAAAAGTTGTGAAAACTAATCAAACTCACAAAATAGGGGAGTGCCTGTTTAGGTAACTGAACGCGTAAGCAGTAGCAGTCTTTCACCTTGACAATATTAAACTGAAAAGGTGTTTGAAATGAAACAGTCGTTAGCAATTTTTTTAGCTGGCGTCGAACAGCACGACGGTCAAGTTGGTCAATGTTAAATGTATAAGATTCTAATTTATCAATGATCATGATAATTCCCCGTTTGCAAATATTTGTTAATGTTATTGTAGCATGCGCTAGATAGAAATACAGTAGGACTTCAGACGGAAAGTGAAATGCGCACAACAAGTGATAAAAGTACAACAAGATGTAAAAGGTATAATAAAAAATAACAAAATAAGGTTGTAGAGTACGCTTTATTATGCTAATATTCTGACTATTAAAATAATTAAGGGGTGTTACCAATGTTGCAGCGTATTGGTCATTTTGCGTCAAAAACATTTTTAGTATGGGTGTTGCTAGTCAGTATTATCGCTTTTTCAGCACCAGGTTTATTTTCAGGGTTAGGGGAATATATTCCTTATTTACTTGGTATCGTTATGTTAGGTATGGGTCTGACTATTAAAGTGAGTGATTTTAAATTAATTTTTAAATATCCCAAGCCCGTCATTATCGGGGTTGTTTTACAATATACAATTATGCCACTGTTAGCTTATTTAATCGTTAAAACATTTCAATTACCACCAGACATTGCAATCGGTGTATTACTAGTAGGCTGTTGTCCAGGGGGAACGACAAGTAACGTTATGAGTTATATCGCAAAAGCAAATGTGGCGTTGTCTGTAACTATTACATCTATTTCTACAATCTTAGCACCTGTATTAACGCCAGGCTTTATGTATTTATTCGCAAGAGAGTGGATGGATGTATCTTTCCTAAGTATGTTCGCATCTGTGACAAAAGTTGTTTTAATTCCAATCTTAATTGGTTTACTGATCCAAAGAATCTTTACGAACCTTGCAGAAAAGAGTGAGGATGTATTGCCGCTCGTGTCAGTCGTAGCAATTTCAATTATCTTAGGAACTGTTGTTGCAGGTAGTCGTGAATTAATTATTGAAACGGGTCTCTTAATCTTTACAGTCGTTATTGCACATAATGTATTAGGCTACGCGACAGGTTATTTCATGGCAAATATTTTAAAACTCAATTATCCAGATAAAAAAGCTGTGTCGATTGAAGTGGGAATGCAAAACTCTGCATTAGCAACATCGCTGGCAACCGTACATTTCAATCCACTTGCTGCAGTACCAGGCGCAGTATTCAGCTTAGTACACTGTGTGACTGGACCGATCCTTGCGCGTTATTGGGCAAGACGTGCCGAACAAATCGAACGTACGAAACAAAGCGTCGCCTAAGATATAGGGGGGCATGAGGTTGGGACAACGGAATCTTTTTAGAAAAATGAGATTCCTATCCCACTCCCATCCTATTTTTTTATTTCGTTTACAAAAATATTAGGTTGTGCGAAAATGGTTGTTAATAAGTGTTAAGTATATTGGCATGAAGCCATTGTAACTTACATAAAGGACGTGATGTGTATGGTAAGCATTTTGCAGCGTTATTTGATTACATGCATGCTTTTAGTGACGATGCTTATTTTAGCAGTCGGCTTTTTAAACCATTATCCAAATGGTGGGCAACTTTTACTCGTGTTAACTTTCAGTGTGACAACATTTAGCGTGATGCTTGAAACATGGTTGGCGCGTGCACAATTATCAACGCGTAAAGTACGTTTTATTCAAACATTGGCATTTCCAGCTGCAATTATTATTATGGGACTGGTGTGCTTGTGTTGGCTTCCAAGTGCACTATAATCAAAGCGTTTGCGTATCTATGCGATAGGGTATAGACTGCTAACATGACAAAACAAGTGATGGAGGCTGATAAAATGTCATTCATTCAAGGTCATCATCATATTTCGATGTATACCAAGGATAAAGTGGCGAATAAACGCTTTTACACAGAGGTACTTGGATTGAGACTGGTGAAAGAAACGGTCAACCAAGATGATGAAGACATGGTTCATTTATTTTATGGTGATAATCAAGGCTCTGTTGGGACATTGCTGACATTTTTTGAACTCCCTAATGCAGGACAGATGCGTAAAGGAACGGATATGATTGCACGCATTGGCCTGTTAGTAGAAGGTGAAGAGAGTCTTAACTATTTTGAAGACCGATTGCGTCAAGAAGGTATTGCAGTCTCACGCGGAACGTATTTAGGACAGCCAGCGCGCTTTTTCGATGATCCGGAACATTTGTCATTCGTGTTAATAGATAACCAACAACGTAACATTCCGAATGATTGGAAACATCCAGTTGATAGTGAGGTTCCAGCGCCGTATCAAATTATAGGCATAGGGCCGATTGAGATTCACGTACAAGATGCGAGCAAGACGGTGGCATACTTACGGGATGACTTAGGTTATGATGAGTACACAGAAACAGAAGGGACTGTGTTGTCGTTAGATACGAGTGGACGTTACACTGATATTGTTGTTGTTGAAAAGGGCGGACCGGTTGTGCGTCCTGGACGTGGCTATGTACATCATCATGCGGTGAGTGTGGCAAACCATGACGCCTTAGAGCAAGTAACAGCAGTGCATGATACGTTACAAGCACAACATTCAGGGATTATCGATCGCAAATGGTTTGAATCACTATACTATCGACAAAATGGTATTATGTATGAATTTGCGACGGCAGAAGTCAGTCATGATTTTGTAGACTAAAAGAATATAAACAAGAGAAAGCACATCTGTTCAATGCCATCGTGCAATGGATAGGTGTGCTTTTGAATGCTAAGTAAAGGTGTTAAATAGAGTGCGGGACATGCAAGTTAATTTTGAGCTTTCGTGTAGACAGCAGTACATACTAACATGAAAATGTGCTTTCGCAAGCTTTTTCAGGTATACGCAGCCGTTCTTCTGTGGATAATCAGCATCTTTTTAGAAAAATGGGATGCCTGCCATACACTCTATCTGATACACTAAATGCAACAGAGTGATTGAGGAGGCTTTAAATATATGTATCGAGCAGTGATATTTGATTTTGATGGAACGATGATTGATACAGAGCAACATCTGTATGAAGTGATTAATAAATATTTAGTTGGAGAAGGGCATGAACCAGTATCATTGGCATTTTACCGTGAAAACATTGGTGGTCGTGCGCTAGCGTTACATGAACATATCATGGCGTTATTAGGTGAAGAAAAGGTTGAACAACTTTATCGTGAACATCATGAAGGTGCGGCACATTTACCATTGCGTCCAGGGATTGAAACGTTATTGCAACAATTAAAACAACGTCATATTCCAATGGCGATTGCAACGAGCAGTGTCCGTCGTTCGATTTTGCCAACGATTGAAGCGCTTGGCTTAAATGACTATATTTCTGTGGTTGTCGGTCGAGAAGATGTTGAAGCGGTGAAACCTGAACCAGATTTATATTTAACAGCTGTTCAAGCACTTAACCATAATCCTGCTTATTGCTTGGCGATTGAAGATTCAGTAAGAGGTGCCACTGCAGCTGTACGCGCAGGTCTTGACGTCATTGTGAATACGAATCAGATGACGGAAACGAGTGATTTTAGTCATTTGCCGTTGACGGATCAAGATACGGATTTAACAACATTGATTGAACGATATTTTGAAGGAAAACGCCTATGACTTTTCAACAAGTGATGTTATTTATTGTCGTGCCGTTATGTTTTATTATTGGGAACTTAGTCATTGCCCCTAGAAGACAACGTCATATTCCAATGCGCGTACATGTTTTATCATGTGTCGTTGGCTTAATCATATATGGAATAGGTGTCTCAGTATTGTTACTGTTCTTCCTATAAAGAAAACCCCGCTGATACAAGGTAATCTAGACCTTATATCGGCGGGGTTTATATTATGTTAAAAAGTATAATGCTGCGATAAGGAAGACAATCAAAATAGCGTCAATGCCAACCATTAACTTTATACGTGGATTGTCGATACCTTCTTTTTTGGACTTATATAGCATATAGGCGTTAGGCAAAAAACTAATAATCAAAAGAATCATTAAAATAATACCGAGTGTTGTCATATTAACGTACTCCTTTAATGCGACCATAAACGTATCCAGCAATTAAGGCAACAGCAATCCCAACCAATGTACAAATAATGGGTTGCTCCAACTTCATGCCGACTAAAGCGCCGAGTGCGACACCTATAACGAGTGGTACGCCGTATTGTAGGCGACGTTGCTCAGAAGCGAGTAGTGTGAAAGTAATCGTGTACAGTACACCGAATGTAAGCGCGACAAGTAGTGATTTCATAATAATCATACTGACGGGTGCTGTGTGTGACATGAGATTGACAACAAAAAAGATAATCCCGAGAAAGAGCGAAATAACTAAACCTTTATACCATTGTGTACGTTCCATTATGGCCTCCATATACAAAAATAATTATAGTCAGTATAACATAGGCATATGCAAACTACTTAGTGAGGCGTAGAGATTTATTCACTTTTTTGATTGCTTCAAATTGACCATGATCATTTAAATAGGCATAGAATAAGCCGATAATCAAGCCACCGCCAATATAGTTACCGATAAAAGCTGCGACGATATTTTTCAAAGCACCAAGCACATTGATTGCTGCAGGGTCATAAAATAATTGACCGACGAAAAGTGTGGCATTATAGACGACGTGCTCAAAGCCCATAAAAGCGAAAATTGTCACACCAAACATCATCACGAACATTTTCGCAAAGACATCTTCTATTTGCATGGCAATAACGAGCGCAATATTAATAAAGAAGTTCGCAAAAATGGCACGTACGAGTATATTCTGGAAGTTATAAGTTGTGGATTTTGTATGAACCATATTATCTAACATCGCAATCATATCTGGTGACATCACATCGCTACAACGAAGTATCGCAAAGAAGATAAAGGCACCTGCAATATTACCGAAAAAGCAAAGCAGAAAAATATTTAATACACGCATAGGGCGGATAAGATGATAGTAAAGTCCTACTGTAAAGTACATAAAGTTACTGGTCAGCAATTCTGAGTTGGTAAATAAAATAAGGACGAGTGCGAAGCTAAAAGTAATGGAGCCAATCATATTGACGACGCCAACTGGCACATCGGGGGCAAATGTTGTTTTGACCATAAGTACAAAGACGGAAATAATGCTAATAATAAAGCCTGCCATCATCGCACGCATTAAATAGCGCTTAAGATAGAAACTGTGTAGCACATCCTTTTTTTGAATCGTCTCAATAATATTCGAGACCCATTTACGACCATAAAAAATCGTATCCCATTTAATATTTGTATCATTCATAAGACACGGATCCTTTCATTTTTAATAAAGACAAGTATAACGCTTTACAACGTTAATGTGAACATATTCACAAAATGTTTTGTGTCAAAACAATGACATTTCTTTTGTGTGCAGATGAATAAAATTTAATCGAACAAGAATAAGATAAAATAAATGATATTTTTCGGTTGATAATTAAATTGAATGGGACCGGTACGAATTTAAGTATGAAAATGTAATATATAACTGCTGAAAAGCTATCATATCGGTATTTCTTGTCGTTGTGTTTTGTGATATATTATGAAATAAAAAATAACTAATGCGTTGTATGAAACTTTTTTGAAGTGTTAAGCAGTTACAAGGAATATTTCTTGTTTGTTAATTGACTCACAATTTAAAATTTTCCTTTAATTATTAGTAAAATATAGTATAATAACGGAGAAAAGTTTACATGCTTCTAATATTAGGGGTTATCAAGGAGATGGTGGAGTATCATGGAAGATAATCAATTACACAGAGGGCTGAGCTCTCGACAAATTCAAATGATCGCACTCGGAGGTACAATCGGTGTTGGTTTATTCATGGGGGCATCGAGTACGATTGCTTGGACGGGACCTTCTGTTATTTTCGCCTACTTATTAGCAGGGCTATTTTTATTCCTAGTCATGCGTGCAATGGGTGAAATGGTGTATTTATATCCAACAACAGGATCGTTCGCGAACTATGCGACGGATTATTTACATCCGGTTGCGGGGTACATTACCGCTTGGGCAAACATTTTCCAATGGCTTGTAGTTGGGATGTCTGAAGTTATTGCCGTGGGCGAGTACATGAAGTTTTGGTGGCCAGAGTTGCCATCATGGATTCCAGGAATTATCGTTATTGTTATCTTAACAGCAGCAAACGCAATATCAGTTAAAGCATTTGGGGAGTTTGAATTCTGGTTTGCGATGATCAAGATTGTTACGATTATCCTGATGATTATTGCTGGTTTTGGATTGATCTTCTTCGGATTAGGGAACGGAGGTGTACCAATCGGGCTAGGCAATTTAACTGAGCATGGTGGATTTTTCCCTAACGGTTGGTTAGGCTTTTTCTTCGCTTTATCTATCGTTATTGGTTCATATCAGGGTGTTGAATTGATCGGTATTACAGCAGGGGAAACGAAAGATCCGCAAAAGAACATTAAAAAAGCAGTCAACGGTGTTATCTGGCGTATTTTAATTTTCTATATCGGTGCGATTTTCGTCATCGTAACAGTGTATCCATGGGATGAATTACAAGGTATCGGTTCACCATTCGTGGCAACATTTGCGAAGGTAGGCATTACAATTGCAGCAGGTTTAATCAACTTTGTTGTTATCACTGCGGCGATGTCAGGCTGTAACTCAGGTATCTTTAGTTCAAGCCGTATGATTTTTACATTGGCACAACATGGGCAATTGCCTAAGATTTTCACAAAAGTTATGCGTAACGGTGTACCATTCTACACTGTATTAGCAGTTTCAATCGGTATTTTTATTGGTGTTATTTTAAACGTTGTACTACCTTTAATTATCGAAGGCTCTGAAAGCATCTTCGTATATGTTTACAGTGCGTCGATTTTACCAGGGATGATTCCATGGTTTATGATTTTATTCAGTCATATTCAATTCCGTAAGAAGTTCCCTGAGCAGGTAGAAACACATCCATTTAAAATGCCATTAGCACCATTTACAAACTATTTAACAATTGCTTTCTTATTATTAGTATTGTTAGGTATGTTAATTAATGATGAAACACGCGTTTCTGTAATTATTGGTTTTCTATTCTTAGGCTTCATGGGACTGTTCTTCTTCATGCGCGGTTACCACAAGCTCGATAAAGAAGACTTGAAGTTATAATAAGAAAAACACCTTGTCATGACAGACACAGCTTTTAAGCCATGTGTTGTTCATTGGCAAGGTGTTTTTTGCGTATTTATATGGAGAATGCTTGTAGATGATACAGAGCGCGAAGTATGACAGCTTGATAGCCGCTATTCACTTTTTCTTGGATGCCGATGTCTACATGTGTGAGTGGATTGTGATAGAGATTGTTTAAGCAGGCATAATACATATCATAATTTTGAAATGGAAAAACGGGGAGTGTGTCTGGATGGTCGAGTGCGGTGAAGTAAGTCGCAACTTGATCTTCTAGCGCTTGTAGATGTGGTGTTACATCTGGATTTTTTTGTGCGCGTGATAAGTCATATTCATCGACAAGTGTTAAGAGCGTTTGCAGGTTTTCACATGCGCGTGTAATTGTAAGTTTTTGAGAATGATTCATAGTCATCACCTTTTTAGTATATAATGTTGTAAAGTAGCGTAACTGTGGTTGAAGGCGTAACGCTAAGATAGCTACATAGAGGAGGAATAACATGTCAAAATATAAATGGAGCGACATTGCGTGGCGGGACTTTTGGACGATACCGATGTACATAATAGGTCCGGTCATATCAATATATATTATGCTTTTCTTGGGTATTCTTTCACTCTTTGGAAATGTGAATCTACCGACATGGATGTTTGATGTGGATGTGGATGAGATATTAATCGTGTTGTCAGAAGTTGCGTCAGACATCGCCCTCATTCTGTTTTTCTGGTTTATGCATAGTCGAACGATGCCTGAGCGCTTTCGACTTGGCGTACAAGGGGTTGGACGCAATTGGTTGTGGATTCTTTTAGGTTATATGTTTATGACTGTATCAACGGAAGTTTATGGCTATTTGATGCAGTTTTTACCTGAGCAGTATCAATATGAACTTCCACAAAATGAGATGGCGATTGAAGATTCATTAGGCTTGAATGTGTTATTACCATTCAACTTTATATTGATTGCGGTACTGGCACCGATTGTAGAGGAAATCTTATTCCGTCATTTATTAATTGGAGAGCTCGGCAAGAAGTTTAACTTTTACGTGATGAGTGTCGTATCTGTATTTGCCTTTGCAGGGATACATGTGACGTTTGCAGAATCGCCATTCGAAATCATTGATTATCTATTGCTTGCGATTCCGTTAGTGTGGGTGTACATGAAGAGCGGTCGTAACTTAGGCGTATCCATTGCATTACATATTTTGAATAATACAATCGCCATGATTATCGAGGTGTATTATTTGATATTTCCAAGTTAAGAAGTGTGCAAGATAAAGAAACCGGACGGTGCATATGCACTGTCCGGATAGAAAGGAAAGTAAGTAATAAATATTGAAGATGTTCAATCTAGTATAGAACAAGTACAACATATCATGTTTCAAACTTTACTATTGACGAAATAGTTACCCCTCATTTGAAAGATGTGTCTGTACCCATCCCCCTCTAGTAGCTAAGTAAAATAATAGCATACTTCACTCAAAATTGTAAGCGTTTTCTATAATGAATTTATAGTATTTTTACACTTTTAGGCATTTAATAACCTATTGTCGGTTGTGAGCGTTACCATGCTATAATAAAAGTAAGATGACGATGGGATAATGGGGCGATGTAAATGAAAAAAGAACAAAGACAACAGAAACTGATTCAGTTGATTCAACAGCTCAAGCACGTGACAGCTGCAGAACTGGCAGAACGTTTAGAGGTATCGAAACGGACAGTTTTAAGAGACATTCAAGAGCTTGAGACACAAGGTGTTCACTTGCAGACGATTACAGGACAAAAAGGTGGGTATCGTTTGCAGTCACAAATGAACCACAATGCCTTGACGTTTTCAGACGATGAAATGCAAGCACTGTACTTAGTGCTCAATGAAAGTTTATCGCTGTCGACATTACCATATCAGAAAGAAATTACAGCGATTAAGGATAAGTTGCTGAGACACCCCAACGTGACATTACGCCAAAACATTCAACATATGTCACACTATATTCGTATTGATCAACAAGCAAATGCACCATTGCCAAGACTATTTACAACGATATTAGTATACTGCCACGAGCGCAAAGTGATGGCACTTGAATATCATCGGACAACAGCGCAACATCCTATGGTTGAAAACGTTGTATTTATTGGTTTGCTGTGTGAAGCGGGTAACTGGCGAGCGGTTGTATATCATATTGGTGGTGGCTATACGAAGCTGGTTGATATTGCAGAAATTAATGATATTTCTTATTCTTTTTATAAGTCTATACACACACAAGATATTACGATGGATAATTATGAATCATTTTTACAACAGTAAGGTGCATATACAGAAGAGGTGAAGAGAAGCGTGATGACTGAACAGCTACAGCAGATAGATCGACAAGTCGTGCAATGGTTGAGACAAATAAAGTGTGATTTGCCGACGATGTTAGCGGATATGGACTTGCAAACGAAGACGAGTCGTTTTGATTTGGTGACGAATGTAGATAAGGCGATTGAACAAAGTTTTGAACAGTTGCTGATGTCACATTTTCCAGCGTATCAATTGTATGGTGAAGAGGCACATCATAATACAGCGAAGTTAAGAGTAGGCTATACATGGGTGCTTGATCCGATTGATGGCACGGCGAATCTTGTCAAACAACAAGACGATTACTGTATTATTCTTGCGCTATTCCATGATGGCGAACCGGTGCTATCCTATATTTACGACTGTCCGCGAGAGAAGTTATTCCAAGCGATTAAAGGACAAGGTGTTTATTTAAATGGTGAAGTCGTACCGCCACCACCAACAATGCCATTGGCGGACAGTATTATTTCTTTTAACAATAAGGTGCTAAATGATGAAACTATGCACGATTTATTAGACGCATCTTTTGGTTATCGTTTAATTGGCGCGTGTGGACTCGACTCTGCTAAAGTGTTTACGGGACAATTTGGCATGCACATCCATACAAATGCGAAACCGTGGGATATTGGCGCACAGTTTTTATTTGCGGAAATGCTCGGCTTGAAGATGACGAACTTCCAACAAGAACCTATCGACTTTATTCACGGTGGCCCATTTATTATTAGTAATCCCGGTTGCTATGAAGAGACGTTAGCGATTCTATTACAAAATGGTGGCTATCAGAAATAGTGGTGCGACTCAGGACGTATTGTGAATTTTGATTGTTACGCTATAATCAACATAACGATTAGGAATAAAATGATTTCGATACTATACGGAATGGAGTGAGTATTTTGACATACACACGGTCTAAAAAACAAAAGAATCCAGTGATTAAATGGATGTTACGTATCATCGCAGTGCTATTTATCTTGGCAGTCATAGCTGTCGCCTACTTAGCATTTAAACTATTCGCTGTAGGTGGTGCAATACATAATCCACTCAATCGCGACCACTCAGAATTGAGATCCGGCAAAGTCGACCTTGATAAAGGCGAACCTTTTACAATCGCGTTATTTGGTGTCGATTCAAATGCAGAACGTGCCAGTGCCGGTGGGGGCGAACGTAGCGATACAATCATGTTGCTGTCGATTAATTCTGACAAAAAAACAACAGAAATGGTAAGTATTCCACGTGATACACAAGCAGAAATTGTCGGACGTGGGACAACTGAAAAAATCAACCACGCCTATGCTTATGGTGGTCCAGATATGGCGGTTAAATCACTTGAAAAGTTAATGGACGTGCCGGTTGACCATTATGCAACGGTTAATATGGACGGTTTGCAAGATACGATTGATACGGTAGGTGGTATCGATGTTGTCAGCAACGCAACATTTAGTGCACAAGGTTATCAATTCAATCAAGGAGAGAAGCAACATTTAGATGGCGAAGAAGCGATGGCATTTATCCGCAGTAGAAAAGAAGACGGTGCGGGTGGCGACTTCGGTAGACAAGAGCGTCAACAACTGGTTTTACAAGGACTTGCGAATAAGTTAACAAGCGTTTCATCATTGACGAACTTTAATAGCTTGATGAATGAGCTAGGTGACAATGTTCAAACAGATTTAAGCTTGTCTGAGTTGAATAAAGTGCGCAGTAACTATTCAGATGCCAACGACAATGTGAATCGTCATCAGTTAGAAGGTTCAGGTGGTATTCAGGATGACGGTGTGTATTACTTTATCCCGGATAGCAATAGTTTGGCGCAGTTAACTCAAGAATTGCGTGCGAACCTCGGCTTGTAATGTAACATGTGAATATAGAAGTTGAAGCGGAAACGCCCTTTTAAGCAGGAGAATGCTTAGGAGGGTGTTTTCTATTATTTTGAAGTATGAAATTAATGGAAAACGTTAACATTTTATCATAAAAAGGGTAAAATAAAGTTACTAAGTATGTGGGGGCATCTTAGATAATTTTAGGAGGGGATATTATGCAAGAACATCTTGTTTTAACGCTAGATGGCAAAGAGTATCTTGTTGAACCGGGCACAAACTTACTTGAATTTATTAAAGCGCATCAAACATTTGTACCTTCTATTTGCTATAACGAATCATTAGGACCAATAGAAACGTGCGATACATGCGCCGTTGAAATCGACGGTAATATTGAACGTGCATGTAGTATGGTTGTAGATCGACCAATGGTGGTTAATACGCAAAACGATCGTGTACAAGCAAGTCAAAAAGAAGCGTTAGATCGTATTTTAGAAAAACACCAGTTATATTGTACGGTGTGTGATTATAACAATGGTAACTGTGAAATTCACAACACGATGGATCAGTGGGGCTTAGAGCATCAAACGTATGAATATAAACCGAAGCCATATGAAGTGGACTTTGGACCGTTCTATCGTTATGACCCGAACCAATGTATTTTATGTGGACGTTGTGTCGAAGTATGTCAGGATGTCCAAGTGAATGAGACGTTGTCTATCGACTGGGAACGTGATCAACCGCGTGTTATTTGGGACAATGACGTTGCAATTAACGAATCATCTTGTGTAGGTTGCGGTCAATGTTCAACAGTATGTCCATGTAACGCGATGATGGAAAACAACATGGTGGGTAATGCGGGTTATATGACAGATATCGAACCAGGCTCACTTGCGTCAATGATCGACTTAACGAAGAAAGCAGAAACTGGTTACGGCCCACTATTTGCAATTTCAGACTCTGAAGCGGCAATGCGTGAAGAACGTATTAAAAAGACGAAAACGGTATGTACATACTGCGGTGTCGGCTGTAGCTTTGAAGTGTGGACGAAAGATCGCGAAATCTTAAAAGTACAACCATCACATGATTCACCAGCGAACAAAATTTCAACATGTGTGAAAGGGAAGTTTGGTTGGGACTATGTCAACTCTGAAGACCGTCTCACAAAACCTCTCATTCGTCGTAACGGTCAATTTGAAGAAGTGGAATGGGACGAAGCGATTCCTTATGTTGCAAAACGTATGCAAGAAATCAAAGACCAATACGGTCCATCAGCATTGACGTTCATTTCATCTTCAAAAGCAACAAACGAAGAATCTTATTTGATGCAAAAATTAGCACGTCAAGTTATCGGAACGAATAATATTGATAACTGTTCACGTTACTGTCAAGCACCTGCGACAAAAGGTTTATTCCGTACAGTAGGTCATGGTGGTGACTCAGGCTCTATCGACGACATCGGTAGTGCAGAAATGGTTATCACAATCGGAACAAACACTGCGGAAGCACATCCAGTTATCGCGTCACGTATTAAACGCGCGCATAAATTATTCGGACAAAAACTTTACGTCTTTGATATTCGTAAACACGAAATGGCGCAACGTGCAGACGAGTTCTTCCAACCACTTCCAGGTACGGACTTAGTTTGGCTATCAGCTGTAACGAAATATATCATTGATCATGATTTACATGACCGTGCGTTTATCGATCAATGGGTGGATCATTTCGACACGTATTATGAATCGCTCAAGCCATATACAATGGAATTTGCAGAAGAAACAACAGGTATTTCAAAAGAGCGTCTTGTGAAGTTGGCACACGATATTGCAAGTGTGAATAGCGTGTCTATCTGTTGGGCAATGGGTGTAACGCAACAAGAAACAGGTTCTGATACAAGTACGGCAATTTCTAACTTGTTATTAGTAACAGGTAACTACATGAAACCAGGAGCAGGTTCTTATCCGTTACGTGGTCACAACAACGTACAAGGATGTTCTGACTTTGGTAGTATGCCAGACAAATTACCTGGCTACTTAGGTGTACAAGACGATGAAGCGCGTGGATGGTTTGAAGAAGCTTGGGGCGTTAAGTTGCCAAAAGAACCTGGTTACGACAACCACCAAATGATGGATCACATCCATGCCGGCGATGTGCATAGTATGTTTATTTTAGGTGAAGATACAGGTATTACAGACTCAAACATCAACTACGTACAAGCCGCTTTAGAAAAAGTAGACTTCTTAGTCGTACAAGATGAATTCTTAACATTCACAGCAGAGTATGCGGATGTTGTATTACCAGCATCACCATCACTCGAAAAAGATGGTACGTTCACAAATACAGAACGTCGCTTCCAACGTCTATATCAAGTGTTAGAACCGTTAGGCGATTCAAAACCTGACTGGCAAATCACACAAATGATTGCAAAAGAGATGGGTTACGATTGGGGCTACACACATCCTTCAGAAATCATGGATGAAGCATCTGACTTAACGCCAATGTTTGCGGGTGTGAAATACCATCGCTTAGAAGGCTACAACAGCTTACAATGGCCAGTAGCAGCTGATGGTACAGATACACCGTTACTTTTCACAGAAGGCTTCAACTTTGATAATGGTAAAGCGAAATTATTTGCGGTAGACTTTAACAACTTCTACAAAACGAATGAAACGTATGATTTACATTTCAACAATGGTCGTTTGTTAGAGCACTTCCATGAAGGTAATATGACGTATAAAGTGCCAGGACTTAAATATAAAATGCCAACAACGTTTATTGAGATTTCACCAGAACTTGCGGCAGACCGTGGTATTCACGAAGGTGCTGCAGTTAAGCTGATTTCGGAAACGGGTGAAGCAACTGGACACGTGCATATTACAGAGCGTGTGAAAGGCAAACAAATCTATATGCCGTTAAATGACAACGCTGAAGGTGCGATTAACTATTTAACAAGCAGTTTGACAGATCCGGAAACACATACGCCTGCTTACAAAGCAACATGTTGTCGTATGGAAGTGTTGAGTAAACGCGGTAAGTCACCGTTGAATCCAACGAACTTCCGTAATAAGCAACGTAATCCGCAGTTGAGTGTGCGTGTGGACAAAAAATGGGAGCGTCCGGACTATGTTTTCCCAGGGGATCAGGTGATGAAATAATGGCAGAGAGAATCACAAAAATCAAACGTATTGAAAAGTCGGCAGCGGAGATTAAGGCGGAAAATATTGCAGAAGTGACAGATAAGATTGCGGAAAATAAAGATAGTATTTTAAAAGTCATTGATCTTGTGAAAAACTTGGATGATGCCAAAATTTTAGATGCACTAAATGGTGCGCTGAAACAACGTGGTGTCATTACCGAGAAATTGGTGACAGAGTTAAACAAAGATCAGTATGCAGGTTTCTTGCATAATATTGGTCAGATGGCCTTTATTTTAGGGGATCTTGATACAGATGAGTTGCGCGTCTTGCTTAATAAAGTGAATAAAGGTGTGCGTGTTGCGAACCAAGCGAGTCCGAATGCACGTACGTCTATCAAAGGCTTGATGGGTGTACTCAAAGACGATGATATGAATCAAAGTTTAACGTATTTCTTAAATATGTTAAAAGGTATGTCTAGATAACTGAATCTCGTATTGATAAAAGGAGTGGCTGCGGCTGCTCCTTTTTTTGAGGGGATTTGTATATAAGGTGCTATTATTCTGTTCATACATGGTCAGGCATTTCGTGATAAAATAAAGTGAATTGAGAAGGAGGGGCATTATGCATCACGAACAAAAAATATTGTTGCTGGCAGTCATATCGAATATCATACTGGTTGCAGGTATTCTTCTGCTCGTCTTTGATGGACCAGTATGGGCATTAGTCTGCTTTTTAGTTACTTTGACAATTACGATTGTTTTATTTAATATGCTATTCGAAGGAAAACCGAAACTCAAACGCATTGCCAATAGTGTTTATGTGATAGTCATTTTGTTTGTCGCATTTTTAATCTGGCGTTATTTTGCGTAATAAATAGAAAAAGAGAGGTTTTGAGATGAAGCAATGGTTGAAGTCACATCCATCAGTCTTCTTAGTAAGTGTGATACTGATTGTGTTTTTCGGACTATTGATTGTCAATGAGACATCGCTATTCAAAAAGCACAAAGTATACACATTTGAAGCGGCGTACGCACAACAACTTCAAGACGGTGTACTCCATACAAAAGCGAGTGAAAAGGGCTTTGTTGAGGCCTCTCATGCAGATGTTAAACGTATGATGAAAGTTGAACGTAAGGACTCTGATCTTATGTATATGGACTTATCAGAGCCGGTAAATATGTCTGAAACAGAAGTAAATGAAATGCTTAAAGAAAAAGGGATTCTCGAAGGACACGGAAAGGCTTTTTTAGAGGCACAAGAACGCTATGACGTGAATGTGATTTATTTGGTAAGTCATGCGCAACTTGAAACAGCTCAAGGACAGTCTGAACTGGCAAAAGGCATTAAGAAAGGGGATAAACGCTACTATAACTTTTTTGGTATTGGCGCATTTGATCGCGATGCGGTGAAAACTGGAACGAGTTATGCAACGAAAGCGAATTGGACGTCTCCGGAAAAAGCAATTATCGGTGGTGCAGCTTTTGTAAGACAGCAATATTTTGAGAATGATCAGTTGACCTTGTATCAGATGCGTTGGAATCCGCAAGCACCGGGAACGAATCAGTATGCGAGTGATATTGAATGGGCCGCGAAGATTGCGGAACAGATGGCGCACTATTATGAACACTACGGTATTAAAAAAGAGCGCGTGATGAAAGATGACTACGTGAGAGAATAAGTTCAAAAAATAATGATGGGATAAATGGCTTCTCAACTTGAATAAATGAGGTGAATGGAATGAAAATAGGGATTGTTGGTGCGGGAATTGGCGGTTTAACACTAGCGGCGTTATTGCGTGAACAACAACACGAGGTGCATATCTTTGAACAACAAGCAGCGATTAAAGAAGTTGGCGCTGGTATCGGTATTGGTGGTAACGTAATTGATAAGTTGGGCGATCGCGACCTTACCAAAGGGATTAAGAATATCGGACATGTGTTACAAACGACGCGTATGTTAGATGCGCAAGGTAACGTGTTATCAGAAGTGCCGTTTGATAAGAATACAACGAATCTTACAGTGTTACGTCAAACGCTTGTGGATACGATCGCAAGTTATGTTACAGATGATATGCTCCATTTTAATCATGAAGTGACATCTGTAGAAGGTAGCGAAACGATGGCACGTCTCCATTTTCGTGAGCAAGCGAGTCAAACATTCGACTTAGTTGTGGGCGCAGATGGCATTCACTCTGCTGTACGTCAGGCAGTCTATCCAAAAGCTAAAGTGCAGTATCAAGGCTATACGTGTTTTAGAGGTGTGGTGTCAGATTTACCAGAGCTCGGTCATGTGGCGGATGAATATTGGGGTGCTAAAGGGCGCTTCGGTATTGTGCCGTTACTGAATGGCGGTGCATATTGGTTTGCGGCAATTAATGCGAAAGAAAATGATTTGCATTATAAGCGTTTTAATAAACCTTATTTACAAGCGTATTTTAACCAATATCCGGAACCTGTACGACGCGTGTTAGATCAACAGCCGGAAACTGAGATTTTACATCATGATATTTATGATATGAAACCATTAAATACATTTGTCTATCAACAACGTGTCGTATTGCTTGGCGATGCAGCACATGCGACAACACCTAACATGGGACAAGGTGCAGGACAAGCAATGGAAGATGCTATTGTGCTTGCTAATGTAATCGACAAGTATGATACTTTAGCAGCAGCGTTAAAACGTTATGATAAGTTGCGTGTTAAACATACCGCAAAAGTCATTAAGCGTTCTCGTAAAATTGGACGTATTGCACAGAAACAAGGCCGTATTAGTATGAGCGTGCGCAATCGTGTTGCACTTAAGCTCCCGGTATGGCTCGTCTCAAGACAATTAAAGTTTTTATACAAAGCAAAAAGTGAGTAAATAAAATAAGCCGTGATGAGAAGGTTGAGTGCTTCTCATCACGGCTTTTAACATTAGTTCACAATAAAGTCAGGTGTTTCACCTTGAGCTTGTTTAATTAAGTTTTGTGCGACGATTTTTGCCATCATATCACGTGCTTCATATGTTGCATTACCGATATGCGGTGTGATTACAACATTGTTCAACGCTTTAAGGCCTTCTGTAATCGCTGGTTCAAATTCATAAACATCTAGCGCAGCACCTTCAATTGTTTTATTTTGAAGTGCTTCTAAAAGCGCTTGTTCATGTACAATTGGGCCACGTGCGGCATTGACTAAGTATGCCGTTGGTTTCATCAATGCAAGTTGTTCTGCATCAATCATGTGATGTAACGCTGGACTATAAGCCGCATTGATAACCACAAAGTCAGCTTCTTTAAGCAACGTCTCTAAATCAACATACGTTGCATCAAGTTCTTGTTCACGTTGTTCTTTACGGTTCGGTCCAGTGTAGAGAATAGACATATCGAAACCTTTCGCTCGGCGTGCCACTGCACTACCTATTTCACCTAAACCGATAATACCAATTGTTTTGCCTGATACTTCACGTCCTCTGAAGAAGAGTGGTGCCCATCCATCGAAGCCTTCGTTGCGCATGAGTTGGTCCCCTTCAGGAATACGACGTGCGACTGCTAATAAAATACCCATTGTAAGTTCAGCTGTCGCATTAGTAGAAGCCTTTGGTGTGTTTGATACGGAAATACCTTGTTGTCTTGCATAGTCAACGTCGACATTGTTAAAGCCAGCGCCATAGTTGGCAATGAATTCAAGATTTTTACCACTATCAATCACTTCTTGGTCTACTTCTGTGGATAATAAGCTGACAAGGCCAAATGCGTCTGAAACCCCTTGTTTTAATGTTTCTTTATCAATGATACCTTGACCGTCATACACATCCACTTCAAAATGTGCTTGTAATAATTCGAGCCCTGCTTCTGGGATAGGGCCTGCAACAAATACTTTTTTCATCGTCAATTCCCACCTTTCCTCTTAAGTATAGAAAACCAGTCATGAGAATACAAGGCATGGGCGTTATGAGAGTACGTAAAAATACCATAGCAACATATAAAGATATGCCCCTATGGTATAACGATTTTATGTGATGCCATATTCTTATGAGAAAAAGCGAATGGATAACGGTGGTAAGTAGTCTTCCCCGTGATAGGCTTTAACGATGGCAACGATATGGAAAATAAAGGATAGAAGCGTAAGGACTGGTAGAATAATAAACCCAACAAGTATGAGAAGTGTTACGACCCCAATCGCACTCCAAATCGTATATGACAAAATAAAGTTGATGTAGTTTTTACCTGTAACGTCTACAAAGCGTGAATCATCGCGTTTGATTAACCAAATAATTAACGGTCCAATAAACGTCGTGAAGAAACTTGTGACATAAATTAGTACTGCCATTAATTTTTCATCATCTGACGGACCTAGTGGGTAGACTGTTTCTGTGTGTGTATTTGATGCGTCCATATAGACACCTCCTTTGATTCATATTATGATTATCTTTCTCTATAGTTTACATGACATTCATAAAAAAGAGCAATATATAACATAACTATGGGAGAATCAGGGTAATAAATGATGTGACAGGTTGAAAAAATATTTATTTTTCAAGACCTTTTTGATACGATTCAGGAATGTGTATTAATATATAAAACGAGGAATAACATAGGAGCAGCGTTTTTTAGTCAGGCTGAATCATTGTCATGTCAGTTGGCTACTGCGAAAATTTTAGGGACCATTTTGAGCAGTGTGTACGTTCCTCGCATCTTAGCGATAACATACACAAATACGTTTTATAAATTGTAAAGATAGAAAGAAGGGTATATATGAAAATTGCAATTGTAGGATCAGGTAACGGCGCTGTTACAGCAGCAGTAGATATGGTAGATCAAGGTCATGAAGTGAGACTATACAGTCGTAATCAATCGATTAGCAAATTTGACAAAGCTATTGAACAGGGGGGCTTCCATTACAACAATGAAGGTAAAGAAAGCTTTGTTGAATTTACGGCAGTGAGCGATAACATGCAATATGTTCTAGAAGGTGCAGAGGTAGTTATGCTGGTCATTCCATCTTCATTTATTGAATACTACGCAGAGTTGATGGCGCATCATATTAAAGATGATCAAATTGTATTCTTTAATATGGCAGCGGCAATGGGTTCTGCACGTTTTATTAAAGTATTGAATGAATACAACTTAGAGACACGTCCTATTTTTGCAGAAGCGAACACTTTAACATATGGAACACGTGTCGACTTTGAAGCGGCGAGAGTAGACTTATCGTTAAAAGTACGCAAAGTTTATTTCTCAACATTTGATGAAAAAGACTTAATTGACGCTTTCAACAAAGTGGAACAACTGTATCCATATATCGTTAAAGAAGAGTGCTTATGGCGTACAAATCTTGAAAATGGTAATCCAGAGGTGCATCCAGGTCCAGTGTTGTTGAATGTTGGACGTATTGATTATAGTGACCATTTTGCGTTGTATAAAGAAGGGATCACGAAACATACCGTACGCTTATTGCATGCGGTTGAACAAGAGCGTTTATCGTTAGGACGTAAACTTGGCTTTGAACTTGAAACAGCGAAAGAAGCACGTATTGAACGTGGTTACTTGGAACGTGAGATGGAAGATGAGCCATTGAATAAAATTTTCAACCATAGTCCTGTATTTTCTCAAATTCCAGGCCCACATAAGGTCAACAACCGTTATTTAACAGAAGATATTGCATACGGTCTTGTACTATGGTCTAGCTTAGGACGTGAGATTGGCGTACCGACACCAAACATTGATGCGATTATTACGATTGCATCAACGATATTAGATCGAGATCTTTACAAAGAAGGCTTGACGATCGACTATTTAGGTCGTGAAAATATCGGTCTTATTTCTTATTAAAACAACATATGCAAGGTGTTCAACAGGACCGTGGCTGGAGAAACATTCAATTTATGTTTGAGGTTTCATGTAGCTGGCTGGTATGAAAATACGCTTTTACAAGCTTTTTTCACACATACTCAGCCTTGCCGGGGTGGGACTACAGAATCTTTTTAGAAAAATGAGATTCCTGTCCCACGCCCTATCATTAACTCAGAGACCATGATACAGTGTATAGGGAGAAAGAGAAGGAGAGATGGCATGATTTTAGATAGAGTAAATCCAGAAGACTTGTTTCCAACTGAGAAGACGGGTCCTTCTGTATTAGGTAACATTGAATATCAAGTAAATGGGCAGCGTGAATTTGAAGGGGCATATATTGCGACGAATGAGCGCTTAATAATGAACGTGGATATGAACGGGCAATTTTATTATCGCAACATCCCGTACAATGAGATTTCGAGTGTCACATTAGAAGACGATGTTCTATGGATGGGCTTTGAAGTAGGTAATGTCGCAATGCGCAATATTCAAAATGGTGATGTTGCTGCATTTATCGATTACGTACAACAACAAATCAATAAATACGCTGGTGCATAACCAGTCACACAAAGTGAGTCATACCAAAGTAATGGGGTGTCTCACTTTTTATTTGCGAAATAC
The DNA here is from genome assembly GCF_002902145.1 of Staphylococcus rostri. GTDB lineage: Bacteria > Bacillota > Bacilli > Staphylococcales > Staphylococcaceae > Staphylococcus > Staphylococcus rostri. The sequence continues at coordinate 134,164 of NZ_PPRF01000017.1, forward strand.
TAAGTGTTGACAAGTATAAAAAGTGGTGGTATATTTCTAGTATAAATTTTATACTTGAAAGCGAGGGTCGGTGACGATGAGAGTAGAATTAGGCTTAACATCATTTGCAGACAATCAAGACATTTATACAGAAAATGGGCATATGCCAGCATTATCAAATGCAGAACGTATTCGTAATATTGTAGAGGAAATCAAACTTGCAGACCAATTAGGATTAGATATTTACGGTTTAGGTGAGCACCACCGAGAAGATTATGCTGTATCAGATCCTGGTACTGTACTTGCGGCAGCGGCAGCCGTAACAGAAAATATTAAGTTATCTTCAGCGGTAACTGTATTATCATCAGACGATCCTGTACGTGTTTATCAACAATTCGCTACAATTGATGGTTTATCTAATGGACGCGCAGAAATTATGGCAGGACGAGGCTCATTTATTGAATCTTTTCCACTTTTTGGCTATGATTTGAATCACTATCAACAACTCTTTGACGAAAAGTTAGATTTATTAATGACGATTAATCGACATGAGATTGTTCATTGGGAAGGGCAGTTGCGACCAAGCATTGATGGACTAGGTGTTTACCCAAGAGCAGTACAACCTGAATTACCGATATGGTTAGCGACAGGTGGTACGCCAGAGTCTTCAATCAAAGCCGGACGTCTTGGTTTACCGATTGTGTATGCCATTATTGGTGGTAATCCAAAACGCTTTGCACGCAATGTTGCAATGTACAGAGCGGCAGCAGAATCTGAAGGTCATGATGCAAGTAAAATCCAAGTGGCTACACATTCATGGGGCTATATTGCTGAAACGGATGAACAAGCACAACGGGAGTTCTATCGTCCAACAGAGCAACACCATAATGTATTAGCGAAAGAACGTGGTTGGCCTATGTTTACGATGGAACATTACGAAAGAGAAGTCGGTCCTAATGGTGCCATGTACGTAGGTAGTCCTGAGACAGTTGCACAAAAGATTATCGAAACAGTCGAAGCATTAGGTATTAACCGTTTTATGATGCACTTACCAATTGGCTCTATGCCACATGAACGTACAATGAACGCGATTCGTCTATTCGGTGAAAAAGTAAAACCGATTGTTGACAAATATTTTGAAGATAAATAAAAGGAGCGAAATAGAATGATTACAAGATATGCAATGAACTTAAAAGTAGCGAAAGAGATGTTTGACGCAGCACAACCGAAGTTAAAAGGTGATGAAGGTATGAAACAAGCTTTTGAACAATTTAACTTACAACCAGAATTAGTGAAAGTAGTAGGTGCTGCAGAAGCAACTGCTGCAGGGTTACTAGGCTTAAGTATTTTTAACAAACGTTTATCACAACTTGGTTCAGTGATTACGTTAGGTGTGATGGGTGTTGCAATTGCAAAACACTTACAAGCAGGTCACGGTAAAGCAGGCGCACAACATGCGATTGATGTCGCGAAACTTGCAGGCTTGAGCTTGGCAGACACACTTGTAACAAAAAAATAAGCGTATAGCTATAATAAGAAAGCCTTTAGCGGTCCGGACAAATTCAGTTCGGGCCTCTTTTTTTGTTTTTGTGAGAAAGACAAGTTCCCCTTAAAATATTGATAGCTAAAAATAGAAAATTATAACGCTAAATGTTCTAAATGTGAAGTGAATTTGATGATGAAAAAAAGTGAAAAAATAAATGAGAAAAGATTGCTAACGAAGTGAATAAATTTTAAAATATAGTAACAAAAGATTTAAACATATAAGTTTATATAGTTTGTAGTGAAATTTAATGTATCTGTAATCGACTTAGAGGCATATTATTAGGGGGGAACTGTATGGAAAAGTTTGCAGTTAAAGATATGAAAGAGCTTATGGTCATTAGTTACACATCTAAGTATTTACAATCAACAATTAAACGTGAGTACAATCTAACGTACGAAGAATTATTTATTTTGACATTTATTCATGGCAGTCGCAAACCATCGTATAACGTGAAGGACATTATTCGGGCATCAGAGTTCAAACCGTATTATATTACGAAAGCATTGCAAAAGCTCAAAGAATTAGGGTTCTTATCGAAAAAGCGAAACGAACAAGATGAACGCACTGTTATTGTTGAAGTAAGCAAGCCACAATATCGTAAAATGGATGTGCTGTTTGAAAAAATAGAAAAATTGTTTTAATGTAAATGCCAGATGAACGCATTGTTAAAGCGAATGAACTTAAATAAAAGCTGATAGCTACACCTATTTTAGGGTATAACTATCAGCTTTTTTCTATTGTACAAATGTGGCAATCGTATGGCTTTTTACAGAGATGTATGAATTCTTAGTGAAATATATTATAATGTTGAGTAAATAACTAAGAATAAAGGTTGTGAGTTTACATTATGAGATCAATTTTAATTCAATCAGACATTCAGCGCGAATGGATTGAGAAGTTAGAAGCGCAAAGAGAGCAATTTCAGTCATATGCACAATCCAACGATGAACAAAGTCGCTTTCCCTATGAGAACATTCAATGGCTTGTCGATTCAGGGTACACACAATTGACGTTACCGAAAGCATACGGTGGCGCAGGTGCGACGCTTGAAGATATGGTCGTTTTACAAACATTGTTAGGTTCTATTGACGGTGCAACAGCGCTGTCTATCGGTTGGCACGTCGGCTTAGTAGGAGAGCTCTTTGAAAGGCAACTTTGGGACAAGGACGTTCTAGATGAATTTGCGGAAGCTGTTAAACAAGGTGCTTTGATTAACCGTGCAGTGAGTGAAGCTGAAACAGGCAGTCCAACACGTGGCGGTAGACCAAGTACGAACGCTAAGCTTGAAGGGGATACGTACATTTTAAATGGTGTTAAGACATTCACATCAATGAGCCGCGGTTTAACACACGTCATTGTGGCAGCATATATTCCGGAGAAAGACAAAGTGGGCTTTTTCTATATTCCGAAAGAAGCAGAAGGATTAGAAGTGGCAGATAACTGGAATGTTGTTGGCATGAGAGCAACAGAAAGTCACGACTTAATTTTAAATGATGTGAAAGTGCACCAAAAATATTTAGTGGAAATTAAAGGAGAAGGACCTAAGTTCCAAAATGGCTGGTTACTCCATATTCCGAGTACGTATTTAGGCATTGCACAAGCTGCACGTAATTACGCATTAGATTTTAGTTTGACACATAGCCCAAACAGCATTGAAGGCACGATTAGCGACTTACCAGTTGTTCAACAAAACTTAGGTAAAATGGAAACAAAATTATTGGCCGCACGTCATATGTTGTGGAGTACAGCACATGCGTATCAAAACTTAGGCGAAACAGACCATATTGCAGCCGAAACTGCAGCGAGCAAAGTCATTGTCATGAACGAAGGCTTGGATGTTGTCGACTTAGCAATGCGTATTGTCGGTGCGAAAAGTCTCGAAATGGAGCGCCCATTACAACGCTATTATCGTGATATGCGTGCAGGTCTCCATAACCCGCCTATGGAGGATATGACATATACCAATATTGCACGTGGTGCCTTGGAAGAAAGACAACAAGGGTAAGACAATATAGATAGGACAGAAGCGTGACGCGTAATAGATTTGTCGCGAGTGATACCATTTTTGATACCATTTTAGGCGTCTGAGCGAGTGGCAACAAGCTATCTATTACGTTAGTTAGTAGGGAAAACTTTTCAAGAAATATATTTTCTATCTTATTCTCTCATTGAAAGTTATAATAGCCGTATATATAATGAACATAGTCTTACAAAGGGAGAATAGTATATGCGGTTTTTATTAGTACCAATCGGTGTTATTTTTACGTTATTAGGATTCGCCGGTGCAGTATTACCTTTATTACCGACAACACCTTTTCTATTAGTCGCAGTGATCTGTTTTGCTAAAAGTTCTGATCGCTTGCACGCGTGGCTTGTGAAAACGCATATTTATCAAGCATATGTAGAAGACTTTCGTAAGTATCGAGGGTATACGATGCGCAAAAAGATACAGTTACTCGTGAGTGTGTATATTGTCGTTAGTTTTTCAATCTGGATGGTCGATGTCTTTTGGGTGCGTGTTGGCTTGGTGATTATGCTAGCTATGCAAACGATTGTACTATTCACATGGGTACGAACGTTGCCTAAAAGTCATGATCTGACTCGTTAATATCATACTAACTAAAAAGAATTATATAGAATAAAGAGTGAGATGACTGATAATGTTGTCTTGCTCTTTATGTTTATTTAGAGAATAGATTTGAAATTTTAACAAAAAAACATTGCAATTACATCGAAAACACAATACAATAATGATAATCATTATCAATTAAAAATATGGGAGATGTAATGATGAAAAGATTACTTTTATCTTTAATTGCGCTTGTTTTTGTCCTCGCTGCATGTGGTCAAAACGGCGATAGCAGTAAGTCAAAAGGTGAGATGCAAGACCTTGCACTCAAAACAGCAAAAGGATCTGAAAAAGTAGAAATTCCGAAAGATCCAAAACGTATCGTTGTTTTAGCACCAACATATGCGGGTGGTTTGAAATATTTAGATGCAAACATTGCCGGTGTGGTTGAAAGTGTTGACCAAAGCCCAGTGTTATCTAAACAATTTAAAGACGTCAAAAAAGTTGGCGCAGAAGATGTTGAAAAAGTTGCGTCGTTAAAACCAGATTTAATTTTAACGTATAATACAGATAAAAACGTTAAAAAGCTTCAAAAAATTGCACCAACACTTGCGATTGACTACGGTCAGTACAACTACTTAGAACAACAAGAATTGCTTGGCAAAATTATTGGTAAAGAAGACGAAGTGAAGCAATGGAAAGAAGATTGGGAGAAACAAACAGCACAAGATGGTAAAGAAATTAAAAAACAACTTGGCGAAGATGTATCTGTATCAATCTTTGAAGACTTCGACAAAAAAATCTATGCCTATGGTAAAAACTGGGGCCGTGGTAGTGAAGTTGTCTACCAAGCATTTGGTTTAAACATGCCCACTGAGTTAGAAAAAGCAACTGAAAAAGAAGGCTGGACAGAAATCTCTAAAGAAGAAATTGCGAAATACGCAGGAGATGTTGTCGTAAGTGCACAAGCTAAAGGCAGTGCTGAACCAGAATTCCAACAAACAGATATGTGGAAAAACTTACCAGCAGTTCAAAATGATCGTGTGATTAAAGTAGATTCTAATGTTTACTGGTACAATGATCCTTACACATTAGAAGTCATGCGTAAAGGCTTAAAAGAGCAATTAATGAATAAATAATAATAAAAATGGGTGTGCGCGTGCACACCCATTTTTATTTACCTATTTTGATCTATATGATACTTCGCCGTGCTTATCATAAATTGTAAGTCCAGCAATATCTTTTTTCGGTTGTGGGATGATTAAGCTCGCAACATAAGCGACGATGAATGCAATCGCAAAGGCGAGAATAGAAACGTAGAATGGTGAACCTGCACCACCGATACCTTGTAGGAAGTAACTTGCAATAACTGCGACGATAATACCGATAATAACGCCTACACCATGTGTGCGTTTTGTAAAGATACCGACTGCGAAGATACCTGCAATTGGTACACCGAATAACCCTGTAATTAATAAGAATAAGTCCCAAACATCACTTGAGTCAGCTGCAATTAAGTAAAGTGATACGAGCATACCGAAAAGTCCAACGATAACTGTCGCGAGTCGTGCGAAACGTACTTCTGCTTTCTCGCTTTTCTTACCAAAGAAGCGTTGTTTAATGTCGACTGATAAACAAGCTGCGATTGAGTTTAAACTTGATGAGATGGTTGATTGTGCTGCTGCAAAGATTGCTGCAATTAACAACCCGGCAACAAACGGTGGCATCTCAGTCAAAATGAAGTAAGGCACGATAGATGACGTGTTGAAGCCTTCAGGTAATGTTTGATGTTGTGCATAAAACGCATAAAGTACAGTTCCCATACCATAGAATAGTGGGGCAGAGATAAGTGCTAAAATACCATTTGTCCAAATAGATTGTGATGTTTCTTTCAATGATTCAGATGCTTGATAACGTTGTACGACATCTTGGCTGGCAGTATATTGTTGTAAGTTGTTAAAGACACTACCTAAAAAGATAATTGGAATTGCTGCTGCAGTCGCATTCAATTTCCAGTTATCAATGCTAATCAATTTTTTATTTTCTACTGCGTCATGGAAAACACTAGCAAGACCACCATCGATATGTGTAATCCCCATAATAATGATGACGAGGGCACCGCCTAATAAGATAACCCCTTGGATAAAGTCACTCCATACAACCCCTTCAAAGCCACCTAAGAATGTGTAGAGCACACATAACAGTCCGACAAGGCTTGCGACAACGTACGGATTAATGTCCGATACAGATGTAATCGCAAGTGTTGGTAAATAGATAACAATCGCAATTCGTCCGAGATGGAAGAAGACGAAGAGTAATGAGCCAATCACACGTACTGCTGGATTGAAACGTGCTTCCAAATATTCATAAGCTGATGTGACACGTAACTTTTTGAAGAATGGAATATAAAAGTAAATCAATAAAGGAATAATCGCAACAATGGCAATGTTCCCTGCGATATAAGACCAGTCTGTCAAAAATGATTTTTCAGGTGTCGACATGAATGTAATGGCACTTAATGTAGTCGCATAAATAGAAAATCCAACGACCCATGCAGGGAGACGACCACTTGCTGTGAAGAAGCTATCGGTATCCTTACCGGCACGTTTTGTGAAATAAGCACCGACACCAAGCATAAGTAATAAATAAAGAACAAGGGCAACCCAGTTCCAAAATCCAAATCCTACTGTTTGCATAATAATAACCCCTCTCGTTTTGAGGTTGGGACAAAAGCGTTTATCAGTTTCCCAGTGTTTAAATTGTTTGTGTCCCAGCCCAAGTACTCAATATATTTTGTAAGCGTTAACATATGTGGTTGAGAAAAAGGAAAGAGATTGTAAACAGGGCATAGGTTAATCGTATAAAAATATGCGTGTCTAGCTGTGTATCTCTTTCCTCAATGTAATGTGCTAACTATAAGTTGTATTTTTCAACAATTGCTTTAAGTTCTGGACGATGTTTTTCGTCAAACGGATGGAAAGGTGCTTTTGGTAAGCCTGTATCAATACCTTTCTCAGTTAAAAATGCTTTAAGTGTTGGATAAAGTCCCATTTTCAATACAGCTTCGATAATGTCGTTTGTTTCATGCTGTAATTCATATGCACGTGCAATATCACCATTTTGAGCGGCTTCGAACGTTTCACGTGCACGCACACCGTTGACATTATATGTTGAGCCGATCGCACCGTCGACACCAGAAATGGCTGCTTGAACGAGCATTTCATCAAATCCTGAGAAGATCAACTTATCTGGGAATGCTTTACGTAAGCGTTCCAATAAGTAGAAGTCCGGTGCAGTGTATTTCACACCGATAATATTTTTGTTTTCAAACAACGATTCAAACTGTTGTATTGAAATATTGACACCTGTAAGACCAGGAATTGAATAAATAATCATTTTGTTATTCGTTGCTTCGATAATTTTGAAATAGTAGTCTCTAATCTCTTCAAAAGTAAAAGGATAATAGAATGGCGTTACGGCTGATAAAGCATCGTAACCAAGTTCAGTCGCATATTTACCAAGCTCTATTGCTTCATTCAAGTCGAGAGAACCAACTTGTGCGATAAGATTAATGGCATCTTTTGCTTCGTCTTTTGCGATACGGAATACTTCTTTTTTCTGAGTCGTATTCATCAAGAAGTTTTCCCCCGAGCTACCATTCACATATAAGCCATCTAACTTTTGAACATCAATCGCATTTCTAACGATTTGGCGGAGACCCTCTTCTTTGACTTGTCCATGTTCATCAAATGGTACGAGTAGCGCTGCGTATAAACCTTTCAATTCATTATTCACAAAAAGCCCTCCAAATTATTTTTATTTGTCATATTGGTCTGACCAATTTATAATTCAATTGTAAGCGTTATCAATCTGTGGGTCAATAAAAAATAAAAATATTTTAACTGTTAATATGTAGCAGTTGTTCATTTTCATGTGATGAAGGTATTTTCAAAAACAATCGCAATTGGTACGATCATACATATGAAGACAATGGCAAGAGGGGGGTAACATTGGAAACAATTAACCAAACGACATCGCGTCAAAGTTTAAAACAAATTGTAGTTGAAAAGATTAAAGATTATATTCTGACAGAGCAGCTGAATGTAGGGGATAAACTACCGACAGAACGTCAATTGGCTGAAGACTATCAAGTGAGTCGGTCTGTTGTTAGGGAAGCGCTGAGTTACCTTGAAAATACAGGAGTTACAGAAAGTGTGCAAGGTCGAGGCACGCTCGTGAAAGAACAAGATATTCGCCCGTTAATCGAAGGGTTTTTATTTAGTTTTCAAGTCTCACAAGGTAACTTAAAGGACTTGATGATGTTGCGCTTAACATTTGAGTTGGCGGCAATTGATGTAATTGAACGTGAGCAAGCTTCAATAGACGGTATTGCACAAGCGTTAGTAGATGACCCAGCTTTATTTAACAGTCAAGTGGATCAGGCATTTCATGCACAGCTATTAAGGGCGGTAGATTCGGAGTTGTTCAAGCAGATGAGTGCAGTGGTACACGCCTATTTTTACCGTACACCGATTGAAACGACGATTGAACAGAATCAAAGCAGTTTGCAAGAACACTGGGACATATACGAAGCGCTCAAAGTGAAAGACTACGCACAAGCCAAAGCGTTATTAACAGATCATTTGATGAGAGGGGCAGAGTATTATGACTAAAATTGCATTTGATATTGGTGGAACGTATATTAAGTCGGCGATTGTTGAAGATGATGGTACACTGAGTGGCTATGAAAAAGTAAGAACACCTGTCAATCATGATGAGGCGATTGTGAACGTCGTGATAGAGCAGTTGAAAACGTATATTGCTAACTATGATATACAGGATGTACGTGTAGGTATTTCAACGGCGGGTGCTGTGAATCGTGCCGCTTGTAAAATTGCGTATGCGAATCCGAATATTATGGATTATACGGGGACGGACTTTGGTGCACAGTTAGCGCCTTATGTTGACGCATTACGTGTATATAACGATGTAGATGCTGCGTTGCTTGGTGAGTTGACGGTGGTGCCTGAGCCAGTTGAGAGTTTATTTTGTTTAACGTTAGGAACGGGTATTGGTGGCAGTTATTATAATCAGGCATTTGGATTAATGACGGGAGCACGTCATCGACCGAACCAGATTGGTAACTTGTTGTATGACCCAGTAACGAAGACGAATTATGAGCAGCGTGCATCAACGAATGGATTGAAAAAGCAGTTGATGCATCAGGGGTATGATTATCGTCCTATCGAGGAATGGTTCGCATTGGCAAACGATGGCGATGCTTGTGCGCAAACGGAATTGCAGAGATGGGGGATTGAAATCGCACGTGGGATTGCTGAAATCCAAATTATGTATGACCCAGCTGAAATCGTGATTGGTGGGGGCGTGTCAGTGCAAGGCGATAACTTGTTAGCACTTATTGTTCCAGAAGTTGCACATTATTTACCAGAAGGCTACGGTCATGCCACGATTAGAACAGCCCAATTACAAAACCATGCCGCATTAATTGGTGCAGTTTCCGAATTGTAAACTATTATAGACTTTTAGTTTACTATGGTGGTATAATACCTCGTAGAATCCAATAGAGAGACACAGATTCTCATTTTTTGTATTTATAGGAGGAACAACAATTGAATACTAAACATTTAGTTTATGCGGCATTGATGACAGCAGTAATTGCTGTAATGGGACTCGTGCCAGCAATTCCGTTACCATTTTTGCCTGTACCGATTGTTTTGCAAAATATCGGTATCTTTTTAGCAGGGATTTTACTTGGACGTAAGTACGGTTTATTAAGCGTCATCGTCTTTTTATTACTTGTAATGGTTGGTGCACCACTATTATCAGGTGGGCGCGGTGGTTTTGGCGTTTTTCTAGGGCCTTCAGCAGGATACTTAGTCATGTATGCAGTATCAGCATTTTTAATCGGATGGGCACGTGATCGCCAGTATGATAAACTGAACTTTGGACGCACACTGGCAATTCTTATTGGATTCGGTGTGATATTATTAGATACAGTCGGCGGTATCGTGATGGCATTCATCATTCATATGCCAATTAGCAAAGCACTATACTTGTCATTAACATTTTTACCAGGTGATTTAATTAAGGCAGTGATCGCAACTTTCATTGCAGTGGCATTGTATAAAAATCCAGTGACATCACGTATTATGAGACAAATGGCTGAATAACAATAAAAGCAGGTGGTTGCAATGCACGTAACAATAGACGATATATATGTTGACGGCACATTAATTGAAGCGGATGACAGAGTAGCACAATATCGAACGCCCGATAGACCGCTAAAATATGACGGCAATAAATGGCGTTATCGAATTATGCCTGATATGTTAACGTTTCAAAATGATATGATGCAACAGCGCATGACGCATGAAGCACAAGGATCAACACATTTGAACTTTGAGTTTCCGCAAGATTGCAAACCATCTGTAGATATGTTGCAATACTTACGTACAAAAGGGTTTTCGCTTGGTTGTGTGGAGTTGTATGTTATTGAAGCGGCACAACTACGTGCATTGACGCAGCAACCGATTCATATGGCGCGTGTCACTTCAGAAACATTGGCAGATTATTTTGCGGTGTTTCGACCGATGAGTATGGAATATGGTGAGGCGTATATCGCTGAAACTGAGCGTTATATGCGTTCGGTTGTGGAAGAAGCAGAACATGCAGTGCATTACTATGTTGCTTATGAAGCAGGGCAGCCAGTCGGTGTTGTGAACGTTATTCCGAGTGAGCATTTTGTCGAATTGGATGGTTTCGCAGTTTTACCACAGTGTCAGAAACGTGGTATTGGTACACGGATTCAAGCGGCAATTGGGCAGCTTGCGCAAGAGCGTCCGGTGATACTGGTTGCGGATGCAGAAGATACGGCGAAAGATATGTACGTAAAACAAGGTTATACGTATGCAGGATTTCAATATTCTGCATTGCTTGAATAGCATATAATAAAGGCCACTGAATCGTAATAAGATGCGATTCGGTGGCCTTAAATCGTTACGAAGGCATTGGGTTACTCGGTGTACCGACAATGCGTTCCGGATGACTATAAATATTGAAGTGATTCTCTCTAACAAACCCAACAGCAGTAATATTTAAGTCTTGTGCAAGTTGCACGGCTAAAGTCGTTGGTGCAGACTTGGAGATAATCATGCCGACACCGATTTTAGCTGCTTTTATGAGTATTTCTGATGACATACGTCCGCTGAAAATTAAAATTTTATCGCGTACTGAAATATGACGTTGTATGCAATAACCATAGAGCTTGTCTAAGGCATTGTGACGTCCAATATCTTGGCGATGCACGTAAAAGTCTTTGCCGTCGCTAATCGCTGCATTATGCAGTCCCCCTGTAGCAATAAACGTCTGACTGTGTGCTTGTAATTGCGCCATCATATGTAAAATCTGTTCTGGTGTAATATGAATTGTCGTCATGGATGTTTTGGCAATTGCTGCATCATTTTGGAAATAGAATTCACGACTTTTACCACAACATGACGCCACCAGTCGTTTCGTTGATAAATAGCTTGCTTGTTGTATATCCTTATTCACTTCAATGTAAGCATACCCGCGTTGTTCATCGACTTCAAAACGGATTAAATCATCCCGCTTAAAAATGACACCTTCAGAAGCAAGAAATCCTAGAATGAGTTCTTCTAAGTGATTCGGACTACAAATAACAGTCGCAAATTCGTGGCCATTTACAACTACAGTTAATGGGAACTCTGTCACATAGTCATCTGTTGTCTCAATCAACTGTCCATCTTGATAGCGAATAATCGTCTGGTTATAACGAATATCGTGATCCATGTCTCAAGCCCCCTTTAATCGTAAGTTATCCCGTATAAAACTAGTGTAAGTGTTTTCGTTCAAATAGGAAAGTGTTTGAAACGAATTATTGCTGTGAGAATGGATAGAGGCTTATCAAAATAAATGGCGTTATTTTACTGCATTTTGCTAAAATAAGGAGTAAGATTTAGGAGTATGGAGTCTCAAAGGAGCGTGTGCTTATGAAAGAAAAATACTGGTTACTGGTTTGTTTGTCAGTCGTATTGTTATTGAGTGCGTGTGGGCAGTCGCAATCGAATAAACAGCAAAAAGCAGAGCAGGAGAAGACGCAAATTACCGTGTCGGCTGCAGCAAGCTTGACAGATGTGACTAAGGAATTAGACAAAGCATTCCATCAAACGCACCCGGATGTTACAGTGGACTTTAATTATGGTGGCTCAGGAGCGCTAAGACAACAAATAGAAAAAGGGGCACCTGCAGATGTTTTCATGTCAGCGAATACAAAGGATATTGACGCGTTAAAATCGCAGGGGAAAGTTAAGGATACATATGACTATGCACACAATCAGTTAGTGCTGATTAAACAACGTGGTAGCGCGGTTAAAGGTGTAGAAGCTTTAAGCGATGCTGACAAGTTAGCGATAGGCGAAGTTGAATCTGTGCCAGCAGGTAAATATGCGAAGGTGTATTTGGAAGATCAAGGTTTATGGCAAACGGTTAAATCGCATGTCGTCTATGCAAAAGATGTACGAGAAGTGCTAAACTATGTGGATAAAGGGAATGCACAACTCGGCTTTGTGTATGCAACCGACTTGTATGTTGGCGAAAAGGCGCAACAAGGTGTGACAAAAGTGGCGGATGCACAGCTGCAAACGCCAATTACGTATCGTATGGGTGTTGTAACAGATAATCAGGCGGCACAAGCATGGATGATGTTTATGCAGTCTGAGGAAGCGAAAAAAATCTTGAAAAAATATCATTTTGAAGTATAGGTGACAAAGTTATGCCAGAACTAACTCCTTTTTGGATTTCTTTGCAAGTGGCAGTGGTAAGTACGGTTATTGTCGTCATATGTGCGACGCTACTTGCGAAGGTGCTATACAACAAGCAGGGCAAATTAATGAAGTTTTGTGAGAGTTTGGTATTGTTACCAATTGTGTTGCCGCCGACAGTCATGGGCTTTTTATTGCTCATTGTCTTTTCGGTGAACGGGCCGATTGGCAACTTTTTAACGAATGTTTTAGGCATTAAGGTTGTGTTTACGTTAACGGGAGCGGTGATTGCTTCTGTTATTGTAAGTTTTCCATTAATGTACCAACACGCCGTTCAGGGATTTCGCAGTATTGATGATAAAATGTTGAACACTGCGCGAACAATGGGTGCATCAGAACGTAAAATATTTTATCGTCTGATATTACCATTATCTAAGCGTGCGTTGATGTCTGGCACGATGATGGCTTTTGCGCGTGCCATTGGCGAATTCGGTGCCACGCTAATGGTAGCTGGGTATATTCCGGGAAAAACGAATACACTACCGTTAGAGATTTATTTTCTCGTTCAACAAGGTCGTGAAAACCAAGCATGGCTATGGGTGCTCGTACTCGTTGCTTTTGCAGTTACAGTGATGGGAACGATGAATATGTTGAACCAGGATCGCTATCGTGAGGTGAAATAGGTGCTTGATATACATGTAGAGAAGGTTATTAATAACAACAATGTCGTCTGTCATATTATAACGGAAGAACCTAAAATTTACGCCTTGCAAGGTGTATCAGGTGTTGGGAAAACCACATGTCTTAATATGATTGCGGGCATTCAAGCACCAGATAACGGCTATGTGCGTATTAATCACAGAACGGTCGTTGATACATCGCAGAAAATAGATATGCCCATTCGCGAGCGCAATATCGGGTATTTGTTCCAGGACTACCAACTATTTCCGCATATGACGATTCGTCAAAATATTACGTTTATGACGGATTTGAATGCGCATATCGAAACATTGATGACGTCGTTGAAGATTACGCATATTTTGGACGCCTATCCGATGACGTGTTCAGGTGGCGAAAAGCAACGTGCGGCGTTAGCAAGAGCATTGAGCACGAAACCAGATTTACTATTGTTGGATGAACCATTTTCAAGTTTAGATGATGTATCGAAACAAGAAAGTATGGCACTTGTGCAACAAATTTTTGATACGTGGCGTATTCCAATTATCTTTGTTACGCATTCACAACACGAAGCACAACAACTTGCACATGAGACGATTGTAATTTCATAAACTGATTGGACGCATGCGATTGTGACGTAGGCGTCTTTTATTTTGGACATGAAACGTGTGATGAATGGAAAGGTAGGGAAAACTCTTAAAGAAAGTATTGAAATGCCTAATTGTGAACGTTCACACAATGCGTTTTAATTGATTGAGAGTAGAAGTACAACACCGTATAATGAGAAGAGACTAAATCACGTAAGAAAGGTTCATATCCATGACACAAAATCGCTATTCACGGCAAATCCTTTTTGACGGCATTGGAGAAGAGGGGCAACAGAAAATTAATCGAAAGTCAGCACTCATTATAGGTATGGGTGCATTGGGCACGCATCTCGCTGAAGGGCTTGTACGTGCGGGTATCGGAAAATTGTATATCGTTGACCGCGACTACATCGAGTATTCGAATCTGCAGCGACAAACATTATTTACTGAAGCGGATGCACGACAACAAATGCCTAAGGTAATCGCTGCACAGCATGCATTACAGGCAATACGTGAAGATCTTGAAATTGTGCCGTTTATTGAAAATGTTGATGGGACATTCCTTAATCGAATTGTTCCAGAAGTAGATTTGGTGCTGGATGCGACGGATAACTTTGAAACACGCATGATGATTAACGACGTAGCGTATGCTTTGGAGAAACCCTGGATTTACGGTGGAGTCGTGCGTAGTACTTATGTTGAAGCGGCATTCATTCCTGGGCAAACACCTTGTTTTCAATGTCTAATACCGCAAATTCCAGCGATGAACCTAACGTGTGATACAGTAGGCGTGATTCAACCCGCTGTAACGATGGCGACAAGTTTGCAATTGCGAGACGCACTAAAAATATTAACAGACACGCCATTCACACCGCGATTGACGTATGGGGATATATGGGAAGGCACACATCAAGCATTTGGTTTTGGTCGTATGCAACGAGCGTCTTGTCCAACATGCGGTGAACATCCGGAATATCCGTATTTACATCATAGTCCTACTAATTATGCAGCGCTATGCGGTCGAGATACGGTGCAATATCAGCGCGAAGGTTTGACGTATGATCAGTTAGTAGACTATTTAACATCGCGCCACATGGTCTATCGTACAAATGGTTACTTGTTGCAGTTTGAATACGGCGGTTATCGCATTGTGGCCTTTCAAAATGGTCGCCTGCTCATTCATGGCATGCGAGAAGTTGAACAAGCTAAGAAATTGATACACCAATTATTTGGGTAATCGGTCAACAAGGAGGGGTACTATGCATACAAATGTAAAACTGGATAGAGCAATCCGTTGTGCTGTGCTAACTGTTTCGGATACACGAACAATTGAAACGGATAAAGGTGGACAGCTCGTTAAAACATTATTAGAAACGATTAATACAGAGATTCAAGCCAATCATTACCGCATTGTGAAAGATGATCAAGTAGAGATTCAAGCACAATTGCATGAATGGCTAGCAGAAGATGTTGATGTCATTATTACAACAGGTGGGACAGGCATTGCACCAAGAGATGTGACGATAGAGTCTGTAACACCATTATTGACGAAAGAAATAGAAGGATTTGGGGAGCTATTCCGATATTTAAGCTATACAGAAGATGTCGGGACACGTGCTTTATTATCACGAGCGGTTGGTGGCACAATCGGCAACAAACTCATTTTCTGTTTGCCAGGGTCCACGGGCGCAGTGAAACTCGGTATGAACAAATTGATTTTGCCAGAACTTAATCACCTCGTTCATGAGATGAATAAATAAAGCGGTTGTGAGAGAAGCGTTTAGGACGTGTGCAGAATGAGCGTCCTACTTCTCGAACACTGACAAAAAAGAGATTGGACACTGTTGTACAAACTGCATATACATGACGGATGTCCCAATCTCTTCTAGTTACATTGATAATTAAAAGTATATTAGCGTTGGAAGTCAGATTTCCCACCAGTCTTTTTCACAAGGTACGTCTCACCAATAACCATCCCTTTATCGACCGCTTTGCACATATCGTAGACAGTTAAGGCGGTTGCTGAAGCGGCTGTTAGAGCTTCCATTTCAACGCCTGTACGTCCAGTTGTGGAGACGGTTGTTTCGATGTGAAGTACGTATTGGTCATCGTCTGTATCCCAATCAAAGGCAACATCAACGCCTGATATTGGTAGCGGATGACACATTGGAATGATGGACGCGGTATTTTTGGCTGCCATAATACCTGCAATTTGTGCGGTATTGAGCACGTTACCTTTTTTATTCGTGTTATCAGTAATTTGTTGATAGATCGTTTGATTTACAGTAATGCTTGAATGCGCGATGGCTGTTCTTTTCGTAATGGATTTGTCAGAGACGTCCACCATTTTGGCATTACCTTGTTGATTGATATGTGTAAATTCAGACATGTTATTCCTCCTTTGAAATGCAAGGTAAGTATAGCATGAATCGAAAATTTTGTTAGGAGTGAAAAGTGTATGTCAGTTGAAAAGAGACATCCGATTCCAGTCAAAGAAGCGATACATCGCGTGCTACAACAAGACATCTATACGGAAGCAACGCAAGTAAGTCTATACGATTGTGAAGGTTATATTCTTGCTGAAGACATTATCGCCACGTACGATATTCCGCGCTTTGATAAGTCGCCGTATGATGGCTTTGCGATTCGCAGTGAAGATTCACAAGGCGCAAGTGCAGACAATCGTGTCGCATTTGAAGTCGTGGATCATATCGGTGCAGGCAGTGTATCTGAGAAGACGCTACAACAAGGCCAAGCAGTGCGTATTATGACGGGTGCGCAAATGCCAGCTGGTGCGGATGCAGTCGTGATGCTTGAACAAACTGTGGAGACAGCAGATGGTTTCACGCTACGTAAACCATTTGAACGCTTGGAAAATGTATCGCTTAAAGGCGAAGAAACTGCGACAGGCGATGTTGTTTTGCATAAAGGACAACGCATTAATGCAGGGGCTGTAGCTGTGCTCGCAACATTTGGCTATGCAGACGTGCCGGTGTATCGTAAGCCTACTGCAGCGATTATTGCGACAGGTAGTGAGTTATTAGACGTTGAAGATGATTTAGAACCTGGCAAAATACGTAACTCGAACGGACCGATGATTGCGGCGTTACTACAAAAAGAAGGTGTAGAGGTTGAACGCTATCATATTCAAATGGATGACTATGACAGCAGCTTAGCAGTAATTACATCAGCGCTAGAACAACATGACATGGTCATTACGACAGGTGGCGTATCAGTCGGTGACTTTGACTATTTACCAGATATTTACAAAGTGCTAGGGGCGGACGTGTTATTTAATAAAATTGCGATGCGTCCTGGTAGTGTAACAACAGTAGCAGTGGCACAAGGCAAATATTTATTTGGTTTATCAGGGAATCCGTCAGCGTGTTATTCAGGGTTTGAGTTGTTTACCAAACCAGCGATATATCATATGATGGGCGCGACTTGCTGTTATCCAGCAATGATACGCGCGACGTTAATGGCAGATTTTAAGAAAGCGAACCCATTCACACGCTTTATACGTGCACATGTAACGTTGACAGGACGAGAAGCAACGGTAAGCCCATCAGGATTTAATAAATCAGGAGCGGTCGTATCGATTGCACACAGTAACGGTATGATGATGTTACCGGGTGGTACACGTGGTTATCAAGTGGGCCATGAAGTCGATGTGCTATTAACGTCTGCTGAACTGTATCAGCAGGAGCTGTATCTATGATTTTACAAATTGTGGGATACAAAAATAGTGGCAAAACAACGTTAATGGAACATACTGTACAACAGTTGAAGGCAGCTGCACATACGGTCGTGACGATTAAACATCACGGGCATCCCGGCGAAGAGATTACGCTACCGGATAATCGTGTAGATCATATGCGTCATTTTCATGCAGGCGCAGATCAAAGTATCGTGCAAGGACATGATTATGTTGAAACGATTCAACGCAACGACTATCCTACGTTAGAGACTTTGTTGGCAGAGTGTGTTACGATGGACGACAGCATAATTTTAGTAGAAGGGTATAAACAAGCCGCTTATCCTAAGGTGATTGTCTATCGTGATGAAGCGGAACTGCAGGCACTACGGCAACTAGACAATATACAATACGCTATGCAATTAACAAGTCATGGCTTTGATTATGAATCATTTGATGCGTGGCTCGCGCAATGGATTAAAGGAGAGTTATCATGAAGCAATATGAAGTAACAACAGCACCGATTAACCCGGAACAGTATCGTCAGTGGACATTGAATGAAAAACAAGGTGCCGTCGTTGTATTTACTGGACACGTGCGCGAATGGACAAAAGGAATTCGCACGGAATATTTGGAATATGAAGCATACGTACCAATGGCAGAGAAAAAACTCGCGCAAATTG
Organism: Staphylococcus rostri; assembly: GCF_002902145.1. Classification (GTDB taxonomy): domain Bacteria; phylum Bacillota; class Bacilli; order Staphylococcales; family Staphylococcaceae; genus Staphylococcus; species Staphylococcus rostri. Next base: position 152,701 of record NZ_PPRF01000017.1, read on the forward strand.
GTGATGAAATCAGTGAACGTTGGCCTGGAACGATAACAGCGATTGTACATCGTATTGGGGCGTTAGAAATTTCGGATATTGCCGTCTGCATTAGTGTTTCTTCACCACACCGCAAAGATGCCTACGCGGCGAATGAATATGCGATAGAGCGTATTAAAGAAGTCGTCCCAATCTGGAAGAAAGAAATATGGGAAGATGGTGCTGAATGGCAAGGGCATCAACGTGGCTACCATGAAGATGCAGTTGAGAAGGGAGATAAGTCGTCGTGAAAATATTGTACTTTGCAGAGATAAAAGAAAAGTTAGATCGTGCGGAAGATACTTTTCATTTTGATTATGAAATCACAGTTACAGAATTGAAAAAACACTTGTATGAAACATATCCTGTGATTCAAGGGAAGTCGTTCCAAGTCGCAGTAAATGAAGAATTCGTACAAGAAGATGCACTTATCATGCCGAATGACGTTGTAGCACTCATTCCGCCGGTCAGTGGAGGTTAAATAACAGCGATGAAAGCCATTATATTAGCGGGCGGTCAATCTGTGCGATTCGGCCAACCGAAAGCATTTGCTTCCATACAAGGTGAGTTGTTCTATCAACGACTGATTCATACATTAGAAGCAACGAATATGTTTAACGAAATTTTAATTAGCAGTAATGCGCAACATGCAAGTCGATTTGAAGGTGCGCGAGTGGTCGTAGATTCCGATGCGCATCGTGACAAAGGCCCGTTAGCAGGCATTTATAGCGTTATGCAGCAAGATGATGCAGATCTCTACTTTGTGATTTCGGTGGATACGCCGGTCGTCACACAGAAAGCGATCAGTCATTTGTATCAATTTATGGTATCGAATTTGATTGAATCGCAATTGGATATTGCTGGATTTGCTTCGGAAGGGTATCCGATTCCAACGATTGCTTTTTATCATCGTAATGTGATGCCGATTATCGCGTCAGTGCTTGACTCAGATGACTTAAGCATGAAGCATGTGTATCAACAAGTGTCGGCGCAATGGTTAGATGTCGAGACGATTGATAGTCCAAAACAGTGGTATCGCAATGTGAATTATCCGAGTGATTTAGAGAAGTTAGAAAACGAACTTGCAGAATAAGAGAGCGAAGGAGGGCGCAAGATGACAGCACAAATATTAGATAAGCTAGGACGACCGATACGTGATTTGCGCATTTCCGTTACAGATCGTTGTAACTTCCGCTGTGATTACTGCATGCCAAAAGAAATCTTTGGTGATGATTATGTCTTCTTACCAAAAAATGAATTATTGGCGTTTGAAGAAATTGTTCGTGTCACACGTATTTATGCACAACTGGGTGTAAAAAAAGTGCGCATTACAGGTGGCGAACCGTTGTTGCGTCGTGACTTAGATCAATTGATTGCGCAAATCAATGAAATTGAAGGGATTGAAGACATCGGTCTCACAACGAACGGACTATTACTCACAAAGCATGGACCGAAGTTATATGACGCTGGATTACGTCGCATTAATGTGAGCTTAGATGCGATTGATGACGCACTGTTTCAATCGATAAACAACAGAAATATTAAAGCGTCGACGATTCTTGAGCAGATTGATAATGCTGTTCAGATGGGCTTTGAAGTAAAAGTGAATGTGGTTGTACAAAAAGGCATGAACGATGACCAGATTGTGCCAATGCTCGAATACTTTAAAGATAAAGACGTGACCATTCGTTTTATTGAATTTATGGACGTTGGAAATGATAATGGTTGGGACTTCAGTAAAGTCGTAACGAAAGATGAAATGTTAAATATCATTCAACAGGCGTTTGAAATTGAGCCAGTGCCGCCACGTTATTATGGCGAAGTTGCCAAATATTATCGTCATGTTGGCGCGAAGTCTAAATTCGGCTTGATTACGAGCGTTTCCGAATCGTTCTGTTCAACGTGTACGAGAGCACGATTGTCATCTGATGGTAAGTTTTACGGTTGCTTGTTCAGTGCGGTAGATGGCTTTGATGTGAGAGCACTGTTGAGAAGTAGCGCTTCAGACGAGGAAGTTAAAGAAACGTTAAAAGGCTTGTGGCATATTCGAGATGATCGCTATTCTGATGAACGTACGGAACAAACGGTCGCTAATCGACGCAAAAAGAAAATTAATATGAACTATATTGGTGGTTAACCTAAAAATGCGCTTTGTAAGAAGAGATAGAAACTTCTACAAGCGCATTAATTGTTTCTATTCTAAGGGAGTGAAGTGGGACAGGAATCTCATTTTTCTAAAAAGATTCCGTTGTCCCAGCCCCTTCGAGAAACTTTTAGACTATTTATGATTCGAGACGTTGAATTTTATTCGTCATACTATTGTATAGCTGATCAAGTAATTGAATCGTTTGTTCAATCTCAGCGGGTGTAAGTTGCAGTTTGGCAGTAATGTCCGCTTGCTGACTATGGATTTCAGTCATCAGCGAATGGTAGACAATCTCACCTTGTTCCGAGAGTGTCAGCAACTTTTCTCTTTTATCTTCGCCGGGTTGACTCATAAGCCATCCACGTTCATCTAACACTTTTAAGATTTTACGTGTCGTTGGTTTTTCAATAGAACGTCTTTTAGAAATTTGAACGAGTGTTGTTTGTGGATGTGTATAGATATCTTTAAGAATTAACCACTGTGCAGGGTGAAGATCATGTGCTTCTAAGAGTGGTTGTGTAATTTTAATATAGGGACGGTACAGTTTCGTTAAATGATCGAATAGTGCGCTCAGCTCCATGCAAGACGCTCCTTTCTGAATAATATTGACATTATAACACTTCAGCGTATATGAGTGGGCGTTTAGCTCTCATTCGAGCGTTAATAGCCAATTTTTGGTAGAATATAAACAACGAATCACAGTCAGGAGTGATGGTATGGTAGATATCGAATTTGATCACATGATACATTATATAGACGGCTTAGAGCGATTTGAATTTCCCGGGAAATATCTAGAAATTCAAAAAGGTGGGCGTCATGAAAACTTAGGGACGTTTAATCGTCTCGTGCACATTGATTTGAGTTATATTGAGTTAATCGATATTTTTAATCAAGGGAAAATGAAGCAACAATCTAAAACGCAAGAAGGTAAATACTCGTTTGCGACGTCTATTATTGATAATGGCTATAAGCAAGGTTTTAAGAAAATATGTTTTAGAACACATGACATTCAGAAGTTGAAAGAACAGTTTTTAGCACGTGGCTTGGAAGTAGTGGGGCCTGTACGTATGACGCGTGAAAATAAGAAAGGTCATGAAATACATTGGCAATTGCTTTACGTGAATAACCATCACTTTGATGTTATGATGCCGTTCTTTATTCAGTGGGATAAAACGGATGATGAACGTGAAGCGGATTTGAAAGATGTGTTCCAAAGTCAGCTTACGATTGATATGATTGAATTTCATTCCCACCAACGTCAAACTATGGTCGATAACTGGAAGCAGTGGTTTGATATGGAAGTTGTTGAGACTGCAGATAAGTACACAATACTTGAAAGCCCAGCAAAAAAAGTGAAGTTCAAAATTGTGGAGGGCAAGGACGATATGATTGAAGGGGTACATTTGATTGATAAAACCATTCATGCACCGCTAATTATTAGAACACGTGGAGGAAGTTATCATTTTAAACCGGCACAAGCGTAATAAGATGTGGTATGATAACGCATTGAGTGGCAATGACGATAAAAGCAGGTGTGGACAGTAGAAAAGGGATTGAGACATTCATAGAAACAGTTTGAGTGTTTCTGTAGATGGCAGCCTTGATGGAGTGGGACTGCGGAATTTTTTTAGAAAATGAGACGCCTATCCCATGCCCGAATCTTGACTGTTCAACCACCAAATAGAGAAGAATGAAAAATTAAAGGAGCTTTATATCATGAAATTGATGAATATTACCGATCAGGCGCATGATGCGTTTGTAAAGGCACATCCTAATGGTGACCTTTTACAGCTCTCGCAATGGGGCGAAACGAAAAAACTCACTGGCTGGTACACGAAACGTATTGCAGTGGGAGAAAATGGCGGAATTCACGGTGTTGCACAATTGTTATTCAAAAAGATTCCACGTACGCCATTTACACTATGCTATGTGTCGAGAGGTTTTGTAGTAGATTATACAGACCAACGTGCGGTAAAGACATTGTTAGTTGAAGCGATTAAAATTGCGAAACAAGAAAAAGCCTATACGATTAAAATTGACCCAGATGTTGAAGTTGAACAAGGCATGACAGTGGTTCAAGATTTGAAAGCGTTAGGCTTCCGTCATAAAGGGTTTAAAGACGGCCTATCGAAAGACTATATTCAACCACGCATGACGATGATTACACCAATTGATAAGCCGGATGATGATTTGATTAAGAGTTTCCAAACGAACAATCGTACAAAAGTCCGTGCAGCGATGAAACGTGGTACAACAGTAGAGCGTGCAGGCCGAGACCAGTTAGGGATTTTCGCAGATTTGATGAAAGAAACAGGCGAGCGTGATGGCTTTTTAACGCGTGATGTGTCTTATTTTGAGACGATTTATGATGCTCTTCATCCAGATGGCGATGCGGAACTGTTCCTTGTTAAGTTGGATCCAGCGCATGTGTTAGAAGTATTGCGTGCTGAGAAAGCGCAACTGAAATCTGAAGAAGCGGCATTGTTGGAGAAAAACCAAGAAAACAAAAAAGTCCGTAATAAGTTAAAAGATGTGCAGTTGCAATTGCCTAAGAAACAACAAGCCATTACAGAAATGGAAGAACTCGCACAAAAACATCCAGAAGGTTTATATCTATCAGGTGCCTTATTGATGTTCTGTGGTAAAAAGGCGTATTACCTTTACGGTGCATCTTCTAACCAATATCGCAAGTTCCTTCCAAACCACCATATGCAAATTGAAATGATGAAATACGCACGTGAGAAAGGTGCAACAACATATGACTTTGGCGGTACAGATAATGCGCCAGACAAAGATTCAGATCATTATGGTTTATGGGAATTCAAACGTATGTGGGGCACGTACTTGAGTGAGAAGATTGGGGAATTCGACTATGTCTTAAACCCAATTCTTTATCGTGCCATTGAACAATTCAAACCACAGTTAACAAAAGCGAAAATTAAAGTTGTACGTAAAATTAAAGAACGTAAGAAGTAAGTGACAACTCTATGTCCATCTCGAGTAGAAATACATTTGGGATGGACTTTTTTGTGGCGTCTTATAAAACGAATCGTTACAATAGTATAGATTGTAATAATGTTTGATAAAACATAAAAATGAACACAATATGGGAGGAGTAACAGATAATGGTAAAAAAGCTCATTGATTTTTCATTATCGAATAAGTTTGCCATTATGTTGATGGTGTTACTTGTCGTATTAGGTGGTGTGTTCGCAAGCTTTAAGATGAAGTTAGAGCTGTTGCCGGATACTGAACCGCCAATGTTGACGATTACTACGGCAATGCCTGGTGCAACACCTGAGACGGTAATGAAAGAAGTAAGCGATCCAATAGACGAAGCGATTCGCGGGATGTCAGACGTGTCGAGCGTTAAAACTGAGTCACTTGCTAACGCATCGTTGATAACCGTCAATTTTAATGAACAAACAGATATGGATCGTGCAGAACAAGATATTGATAAGGCGTTGAAAAAGCTGGAATTTGAAGAAGGTGTAGAAAAACCTGAAATTCAGCGTAACTCACTGTATGCTTTTCCAGTCGTTGCATATTCAATCTTGCATGAACAAAATGACATTAAACAAAGTACAAAAGATGTCGAGAACAACTTAATTCCGAAGTTACAAGAAATTGACGGCGTTCAGCGTGCGACAGTTAATGGTCAAACAAGCCGTCGTGTCAATATTGAGTTTGATAATAAAAAGCTCGGTGCAGCTGGACTCAATCAAAAGCAGGTTATTGATTATATCGAAGCTGCAACTAAAGAAGTGCCACTTGGACTGTTCCAATTTGGCGATACAGAGAAATCGGTCGTAGTTGATGGTCAATTTGCTTCTGTAGGCGCCTTAAAAGATATGGAAATCCCACTATCTATTGCACAACAAGGGGATGACGCTGAAGGTACATCAGCACCAAGTCCAACGCCACAAGCAAGTGCAGGTCAACAACAATCCGTACCGTTAAAAGACGTTGCGAAAGTGACGCTTGCGGATGAACGTGAATCTATTTCGCGTACGAACGGTAAAGATGCTGTCGATATTCAAGTGATTAAGGCACAGGACGCCAACACAGTCGCTGTAGCTAAAGAAGTCGATAAAACGATCAAACAGTTCGTTGATGAACGTAAAGACTTAAAAGCCGTTCAAATTATGGATACAGCAAAACCGATTCAAGATTCCTTGAATACGATGATTGAAAAAGCATTAATCGGCTCTATCGTTGCCGTTATTGTGATTATGCTGTTCTTACGTAACTTCCGCATGACAGCAATTTCTATCGTCTCGATTCCGCTCTCACTATTAATCGCAATGGTCGCATTAAAGTTATCAGACGTATCATTGAACATTTTAACGTTAGGCGCGTTGACTGTTGCCATTGGTCGTGTGATTGATGACTCGATTGTTGTTATCGAAAATATTTATCGTCGACTGACCAGATCGGATGAACGTTTGTCAGGCGATGCACTCATCGTATCAGCGACGAAAGAAGTCTTTATTCCAATCATGTCATCAACGATTGTGACGATTGTCGTATTTGCACCGCTTGCATTCGTTACTGGTATGGTTGGCCAAATGTTCCGACCGTTCGCCTATGCGATTACATTTAGTTTATTGGCATCACTGCTCGTATCGATTACCATCGTGCCAGTGTTAGGTTCCGTATTCTTCAAACGTGGACTTGCTAAAAAACCAGCTTCACACACAGGTGTTGTTGGTCAACGATATAAGCGTATACTGAGCTGGAGTTTGGATCATAAATGGATTGTGATGATTTTAAGTACGGTCCTATTAGTCGCAAGTATCGGTTTAGGTATGGCAAAAGTCGGTACAAGCTTTATCTCAACAGGTGAAAATAAATTTATGGCGCTCACATATTCGCCAAAACCTGGGGAAACACAAGAGAACGTCTTAAAACATGCAGAAGCCGTAGAACGTTATTTGCAGAAAAATAAATACGTTGAGAATGTCCAATACTCTGTTGGGGGTGCGTCTCCTGTCGATCCAACAGGTAGCACAAACAGTATGGCGTTAATGGTTCAGTATGACACAAAAACACCAAACTTTGATGAAGAACCGCAACGTGTCTTAGATCATATTAAGACATACAAACATCCGGGTGATTGGAAAAACCTTGATATGAGTACAGGTGCTACATCAAATGAATTGAATGTACAAGTGACAGGACCATCACCAGAACGTTTAGAAGGTACTGTGAACAAAGTAACGAAAATGATGCAAAAAGTAGATGGCTTAACAAATGTCAAAGCAGATTTAGCTGAAACATATGAACAATACCAAGTGAAGGTGGACTCTGATAAGGCAGGGGAGTATGGTATTACAGCAGGACAACTTGCGATGATGTTAAACGCCAATATTCCTGATACGACCGTGTCTAAAGTAAAAGAGCAATCGCAAACTTATGATGTCGTTGTGAAACAGAAAAAAGAAACAGAGTGGACACAGCAAAAACTTGAACAAACACCAATTCCAACAGCGACTGGTGAAGCTGTGACATTGAGTGATATCGCAACTTTAGAGAAATCAACAACACCGAACAAGTTGATTAAAGAAGGTGGCGACTATGCAACAACGGTAACAGGTAAAATCTCTGGGGACGATGTAGGTGCTGTATCTCAGGATGTGATGAAAGGTCTGAATAAGATAGAGAAACCTAATGATGTGAAAACATCTCTTGGTGGTACGAATGAAGATATTTCATCTGCATTTACACAATTGATGTATGCGATGCTCGCAGCCATTTTAATCGTCTATCTCGTACTTGTATTGACGTTCAAAGGTGGCTTAGCGCCATTTACGATTCTGTTCTCATTACCGTACACAGTAATTGGTGTCGTTTTCGCATTAATTATAACGGGTGAAACATTGTCAGTACCAAGTATGATCGGTATGTTGATGCTAATCGGTATCGTTGTAACTAATGCCATCGTATTGATCGACCGTGTGATTAACAACGAAGCGGCAGGCATGTCGATGAAAGAGGCATTGCTAGAAGCGGGTGGCACACGTATCCGTCCAATTTTAATGACAGCAATTGCAACAATCGGTGCCTTGATTCCATTGCTATTTGGTCAAGACAGTTCCGTACTGATTTCTAAAGGACTTGCGGCAACGGTAATCGGTGGTTTACTATCATCAACACTCTTAACATTGATTGTTGTACCGGTTATTTATGAAGTGTTATTTACGCTTAAAAACAGATTGACAAAAAAGTCTGAAAACATTGACGTGCGTTAAATCCTTCTGTAAGATAAACATATTATAAAGAGGCTGAGGCATAACTATGTGTCTCAGCTTTCGTTACATATAGGGGTGGATAGCATGGCTTATACCAGTTTATTAGCACAAATTCCAGAGAGTTATTTCGGCAAGACGATGGGGCGTAAAGTGACGCATGGCCCGTTACCATTGATTAACTTAGCGGTCGGAATTCCAGATGCCGATACACCACAGCGTATATTAGACGCACTAACTGAGGCGATTGTAAAACCGGAGAATCAAAAGTACCTTGCATTTCAAGGGAAAACGCATTTTAAAGAGGCGATTGTGTCGTTCTATCAACGGCATTTTGGTGTGACCTTAGATCCCGAGACGGAGGTATGCCTGTTATATGGCACAAAGAACGGTTTAGTTGCATTACCTACGTGTGTGATTGAACCGGGGGATGAAGTTTTATTACCGGATCCAGGATATACGGATTATGAAGCGGGTGTACATTTAGCACATGGTGTACCGAAACGCCTTAAACTATCGCCAGAACAGCATTATTTACCGAATTGGGATGCGGTAGATACATCAGATACGAAATTAATCTATTTAACGTATCCGAACAATCCAACGGGCTCTGTAGCGACACCGGAATTTTTCCAACAGACGATTGACCATTTTCGCGGGACACCTACTAAGATTGTGCATGACTTTGCCTATCAAGCGTTTGGTTTTGATGCACCTAATCCAAGTATACTAGCTGCCAAAGGTGCGAAAGATGTTGCTGTTGAAGTCTTTTCGTTTTCTAAGGGATACAATATGTCTGGTTATCGTGTAGGTTTCGCAGTAGGGAATGCGGAAATCATAGCCAATCTACAAAAGTATCATACACATACACAAGCAGGTATGTACGGTGCACTTCAAGATGCGTGTACCGTTGCTTTGAACGAATGCGATGACACATTGGTTCAGCAAAGTGAGGTATTCCGTAGACGTCGTGATATGATTGAGGATGTACTTACGAAGCATCATATTCCGCATGAGCCAATCAAAGGGGGCATTTTCTTATGGTTACAATGTCCACCTAATATGTCGAGCGATGACTTTATCACGTATTTATTACAAGAACAATCGATATTGGCTGCGCCGGGTCACCCATTTGGTGAAGAAGGTGAAGGGTATGTACGTGTATCCTTTGCGATTGATGAGCAACAGCTCGATGAAGCACTTAAACGCTTAGCAACACTCGAATTACTGTATCAAGCATAGATAACAAAAAGCACCGCCATAATATCTCTGATGGATTCAAAGGTATTATGAGCGGTGCTTATGTATAGATGTAAAATTAAACAAGAATCACTGTTACAACGACATAAACGACTATGATTAATAGCGTCATCATATTGAGTATTTGTACGCCTTTATGATCTTGTTTGTAATGCTTAAAGGCTGTAATTTCAATGTTACCAATCAACATAAATAAAACTGCGAGCAACCACCACGTCTCTGAGGGATAGTATAAAAGTGATGTTGCAACGACAATAATAAGCAAGATTGCCATAATGATACGTAAAATTTTTGGTAATAAAAGATCCATCTTGAAAATACTGATATATGCTACGATGAGATACATCAGTGGTAACAGAATAAGGTAAACTAACATTAGGATACATCCTTTCTATAAGCGCGCCATTAAGATAGCTGCGCCAAAACGTCACACTTGCATACGTGTACGGAGCAGAAATTACTTGTGAGATTCAATGCGTGTGAAGCTTCATATGTATGGCATAGAACTGATAATGCAGTCGCCACACACCACGAGTACGTAATTATGTACGGAGCTTTGCGCGTACTTCAGCGATTTGTTGCTCGATTGCTTCAAGTTGTTTAATCAGTGGATCTACTTGCTGAGCAGTCGATTCTCGCTTTTCTAAGTCACCTTGTAAACGGACATAATCCATTTTAAGCTCTTCTAATTGTTGTGCTAAGTCCATACAACACCCTCCTTGTTTCAATTGTAATAATTATAGCATGTTACCATTGCAATAATAAAACTTTTTACAGTACGATATAGCAGTAATCATGAGATGAAAGGGGGAGACACATGACTGCAAAATTTTTAACGATTCTATTGTTGATTGGCATTGGCTATCTTTTAAAACGCATCGGTTATATTTCAGGTAAAGATAGTCGTGTCATTTCGACGTTAGTGCTTAACCTTACGTTACCAGCAGTCGTTATCGTCAATCTGAACGACGTTGAACTCACACCGTCACTATCCATTTTGCCGATTATGATGATCTTATACGGTATCATTGCGAAAGTGCTGATTGTCGTGATGTTTCTGAAATATAACAATGAAGTACGTGGGACTGTAGCAATTATGATGGGGAGTATGAACATCGGCATCTTTGCCTACCCACTCGTCCAACAAATTTGGCCAGATAAAGGGCTTATTTATTTTGGAATGGCAGATATTGGTGGCGCAATCGTAATGTTTGGTATGACATATTTTGCAGCCTCATATTTTCAAAATGTGAGTGGTGGCCTAGACCCTAAAAGAATGCTGATGAATTTATTAAAGTCTGTACCATTAATGACTTATGTCGTAATGCTAGGTCTCAATCTCGTACATATCCATTTACCAAGTCCAGTTATTGATTTTTTTGGTGTCATCGGTGCAGCCAACTTGCCACTTTCCATGTTGTTGCTCGGAGTCTTAATGGACTTCAAATTAGATCGCCGTTTCTTGCCATTGACGCTTAAATACTTAAGCGTACATTATGGGTTCGGCTTTTTATTCGGTACGCTCGTTTATTTCTTTTTACCTGTACAAGACGACATGATTAAGACGACCCTGCAATTGATTTGGCTCATGCCCGTCGGTGTCGCAGCATTGTCCTATGCCGTTCAATTTCGCTATCGCACACTACCTGTCATCGCCATGGCGAGCAACATTACAATCGTTATCAGTATTATCATTCTCTATGTCTACCAAGCGTTGTTTATTGGCGGATAACAGAATATAAAAGCTGACTAGAAGCGTAGCGGCAATGCAATACTTCTAGTCAGCCTTGGCGGGGGCTAGGACTCTTTTTAGAAAAACGAGACGCCCGTCCCACTTCTTTTTCTAAAAATGACATTTAAATTTATGGTATTCATACTTAATGCGGAAACCAAGTGTGTCAAAGCGAGAAACAAGTTGATGATTTTTACTTCTAATTTTGAAATGTACACTTTCCATACCGTCTCTAGCACATGCAAGATGAATGGCGTGACGAATTAAATCGAAAGCAATGCCTTTCAATCGATAGTCTGAATGCGAAGAAAAGTATTTAATTTCGGCACAGTTATGTTCTCTGTCGTATACAAGATATAAGTAGCCTTTGACGATACCTTCAGCGACGTATAGAAATAGCTGGTGGTCATCATCAAGCGTTGTTGTAATCTCTTCAGCAGTCATCGCATTGTGCACAAATGTGTTCTCGTGGAGCTTTTGGAAATATCGGAAATAGACGGGTGTGTAGTCGATAATCAAATGTGCGTGTTCCGTTTCGCCTAAATCATGCGATGTTTCTAAATAATAATCAGTGAATGTGTATGCAGCGCCAATTGACTTCATATACGCTTTAATTGCCGGGTGCGCTGTAGTATATGCAAAGTAATATGTTGAAGGGCGTGTATGATGTGCAGTCGCGGCGTCAAATAACTTTTTCAAGTCTGCTTCTGTAAAAGTCACACCTTGTCGATAGATAGGCCCAATGACTTGATATTTATTGTCAGCATACGGTGTACAAATAAGCACCATTTGAATAGTTTCATCTGCCTCTACCACATAGAGCGTGTCGTTATGATATGCATCCGTTAAGAAAGCTTGTAAGGCTTCTTCACTGTGAACAGGGAGTTTATGTGTATACGACTGATTAACAGAGAGATTTGTCTGAATGAACGATACGATATGAGCAAAATTTTGAATGCGTTGCGTTTTCATGGTCGACCCCCTAATAGAACGATTTAACTTTATTATAAAGACTTTACGCAACAAATCAAAATGGGCACACTCAATCTACAAAACAACATGGTACAATTAAAAGACGATTATTAAAAAATTAACACGAATATAGATTTATAAAGAAAAGAACAGAAAAGGAGATTCATCATGAAAGCACTCATTTTAGCTGAAAAGCCATCAGTCGGTCGTGACATTGCGAAAGCCTTGCAAGTGAACACATCGAAAAACGGATACTTCGAAAACAATACGTATATCGTGACGTGGGCGCTTGGCCATTTGGTAACCAATGCGACACCAGAGCAATATGATAAAGCATTACAACAATGGCGCATGGAAGATTTGCCGATCATTCCAAAGCACATGAAAACAGTGATTATTAGTAAAACACGTAAACAATTTAATACAGTACAACATTTGATGAAACGAGAAGACGTCAATCAAATCATTATTGCAACAGATGCTGGTCGAGAAGGAGAGCTCGTTGCACGTCTTATTATTGACAAAGCACGCATTCAGAAGCCGATTAAACGCTTATGGATCAGTTCCGTAACGACGAAAGCCATTCGTGATGGTTTCAAACATCTCAAAGACGGCAAGCAATATAACAACTTGTATCAAGCGGCATTAGCGAGAAGTGAAGCGGATTGGATTGTCGGTATTAATGCAACGCGCGCACTGACAACGAAATACGATGCACAACTATCGCTCGGACGTGTCCAAACACCGACGATTCAACTCGTCCACTTGCATCAACAAGAAATCAAAGCGTTCAAACCGCAAGACTACTATACGTTATCACTCAAATTAAAAGGCACGCAGTTCAATTATCAGAATGAGAAACGTATCATGGACCGCAGTAAACTCGAGGCGCTCGTTGCACAACTTGCTAATCAACAGGCTGAGATTGTATCTGTTGAGACAAAACAGAAGAAGGCTTATCCAAATACACTGTTTAACTTAACAGATCTACAACAGGCGGCATATCAGCGTTATCACCTTGGTGCAAAGCAAACGTTGAATACGCTGCAACAGCTTTATGAACGTCATAAGCTTGTGACGTATCCACGTACAGACTCTAACTATTTAACAACAGATATGGCTGATACGTTAAAGGAACGTCTACAAGCAACGATGGCAACAGACTACCGTGATGTGGCGAAAACGTTGGTCCAACAGAAGTTTGATGGGAAGGCTAAATATATCAACAATCAAAAAGTGTCAGACCACCATGCGATTATTCCCACAGAGGTACGTCCTAACATGAACGACCTAACGCCTACTGAACAGAAGGTCTACTTGCTCATTGTGCAGCGCTTTTTGGAAGTATTATCGCCACCGTATCGTTATATTGAACAAAAAGTGATTGCACAAGCGGGGAATGCAACGTTTGTGAATCAAATGCAACAACCTGTCGAACTAGGCTTCAAGTGTGTTCAAACGACGGCGATGTCTCAGGACGCGGCGCCGAAGTTTGAGGAGGGCGAACGCCTGAAGGTGCAGGAATCGGTAATTCAAACGCATCAAACGACACCGCCGCCGTATTTCAATGAGGGGACGTTGTTGAAGGCGATGGAGCGTCCAGACAAGTTCTTTGAATTACGCGACAAGAAGTCGGCTCAGACATTGAAGGCGACGGGCGGTATTGGTACGGTTGCAACGCGCGCCGACATTATCGATAAACTGTACAGTATGAATGCAATCGAGAGTCAGGGCGGTAACATTAAAGTGACGTCAAAAGGACGACAAATCCTGGAGTTGGCGCCTGAAGCGTTAACGTCGCCGCTATTAACTGCTGAATGGGAAGATAAGTTGTTGCGTATTGAAAAGGGGCAACTCCAACGTAAACAATTTATTGGAGAAATGAAGACCTTTACGCAAGAAATTATTAAAGAAATTAAAAGCAGTGAACAGAAATACAAACATGACAACCTGACGTCTGCTGAATGTCCGACGTGTGGCAAGTTTATGCTGCGTGTGAAAACAAAGAATGGCTCAATGCTCGTTTGTCAGGATCCGAGCTGTAAGACGAAAAAGGATGTTAAGACGCCAACAAAAGCACGTTGTCCGCAATGTAAGAAACGTTTGACAAAGTTTGGTACAGGTAAGCAAGCGACGTATCGTTGTAGCTGTGGTTACACGGAAACGCAAGAACAGATGGACAAGCGCTTTAAGAACAAAGGCAAGGACAAAGTGTCGAAACGAGAACTTAAGAAATATATGAAAGATGAGCAATTAGAGAATAATCCATTTAAAGAAGCATTGAAGGGATTAAAATAATTAGTGTCTGAAAATCGAACGAAATTTAAATAAATAGATATAAAGTTCGTATTTGATATTGAATTTCTGTGGTTACCGTATTAGAATAAATGAGTATTTTAAATAAAGGAGCCAATTACAGTGAGACGATACTTCCGCTTTGACGAGCATCAGACTAATTATAAACGAGAAATTCTCGGCGGTCTTACAACGTTTTTATCGATGGCATATATTTTAGCCGTCAATCCACAAGTTTTAAGTTTAGCAGGCGTTGATGGTATTCCAGCAGATCAAAAAATGGATCAAGGAGCTATTTTCGTAGCAACAGCACTCGCAGCCTTTGTAGGTTGTATGTTTATGGGGCTTATCGCCCGTTATCCTATCGCGCTTGCACCGGGGATGGGATTAAACGCATTCTTTGCATTTACAGTTGTATTAACAATGGGCATTCCATGGCAAGTCGGTTTAACAGGCGTATTCTTTTCGGGACTCTTCTTCGCCATCTTAACAGCAACAGGCTTGAGGGAAACAATTATCAATGCGATTCCATTTGAAATGAAAATGGCTGTATCCTCAGGTATCGGTTTATTCATTACCTTTGTCGGCTTACAAAGTTCAGGCATCATTGTAAATAACGATGCAACACTTGTAACATTAGGTAAGATTACTGACCCATCCGTGTTGCTTGCAGTATTTGGGATTGTAGTCACAGTTATTCTTTATACGAAAAGAGTTTCAGGTGCCATTTTCTTAGGAATGATTTTAACAGCAGTTGTTGGTTTATTAACACACCAAATCGCACCACCAACTGGCGTAGTAGGTAAGATTCCAAGTATCGCACCAACATTCGGTGTGGCATTCGAATCATTTCAAGATCCAGCACAATTATTCACAATTCAATTCTTAATCGTTATTCTAACATTCCTATTTATCGACTTTTTCGATACAGCCGGAACAATCGTTGCCGTTGCATCACAAGCAGGATTTATGAAAGACAACAAGTTACCTCGTGCAGGTCGTGCATTGTTCGCTGACTCACTTGCTACAATGGTAGGTGCAGTGTTCGGTACTACAACAACAACTTCTTACATCGAATCTACATCAGGTGTAGCTGTTGGTGCGCGTACAGGTCTTGCAAGTATCGTAACAGGTATTTGTTTCTTGCTTGCGTTGTTCTTCAGCCCGTTAATGGCGGTTGTAACATCTGCAGTCACAACACCAGCGTTAGTCGTTGTAGGTGTGTTGATGGCTTCAAACTTAGCGGAAATTAGTTGGAAGAAATTTGAAGTAGCAGTACCAGCATTTGTGACGATTATCATGATGCCATTATCGTACTCTATCGCAACAGGTATTGCGTGTGGCTTTATCTTCTATCCAATTACAATGTTATTAACGAAGCGTCATAAAGAAGTACATCCTATCATGTACGCTTTAATGATTATCTTCATCTTATATTTCGTATTCGTTCATGGTTAGAACAGAACGAAGAGCGCATAAAATTCAATGACGAATTTTATGCGCTCTTTTTAAATTTCTATTGTAAGGGAGTGCTAACGAATTCTTTTACGTTGTGTATAATCATCTTCGTAAATAACACGCGCGTGTGCATTTGGTAAGTATACAGGCGTCGCGTATAAAATAAATAACATAAACACTAGAAGAACAAGCATTAACCAGTGCATCAACATACCTATGACTGGGATGATCGCAATACAGTTCACAATAGCACCTATCAACGGAATTAAAATCATAGGGCGAATGGAGTTTTGTTTGTCAAAGATAAGTATTAAAGCCATGACAACATAAATGAAAATATTAAATGCGAGTGGCTGCCAACCGAGTGCTAATACATACCAGCCACCTAAAAAAGGGAACCCTGCAATAAATTCGGAAATCAATGCAATCAAAGTTAATATTATTAATGAAGTTTTTATTTTTTTAGTCATATAGATACCTCTCATCTTAGCAATTAAATACTTACGACTTTCATCTATTATAATC